>JBFXEX010000107.1:0-18949 GCA_050179645.1 Xanthobacteraceae bacterium
GCTGACGATCTCGACGCCGCAGGCGCGCACGTGGTCGAGCGCATGCAACCAGTCCTCGCGCGAATCGACCTCGAAGGCGATGTGGTCGAGGCCCGGCGCCGAGCGGCGCATCGCGGAATCGGTGATCGCGACGCCGGCCTTGCGCGCATCCTCCGGCATCTCGAACAGCACCACGTCGTGATGCTTGTCGCCGATTCGCATGAAGCAGATCGGCCGGCGGATGTCGGGCGGGCCCCATTTGCCGGTAAGCTTGAGCCCCACCACCTTGCGGTAGAATTCGATCGAACGCTCGACGTCGCTGACATGGATGCCGATATGGCCGACGCGATCGAGACGGATGCCCATGCGGTTTCCCCCTTCGGCTTGTGCGCACGATTTGGATCGCCAGCATGGCCCGGCGGCGCCGGGCGTCAAGGGGGACCTGGTTGCTTCGCCGGGGGGCGGGTTCGATTCAACCTGAGTTCCCGGACGACCCCGCTTCGGCTCGTAGGGCAAATCGCTCGTGATGCCCTGCCGCTACATGGGACCAAGGTCCCTCTTAAGGGATCACAATGGAAATCTTGCCGACGGTTCTGCCGGTCTCGCTGACCCGATGGGCTTCGGCTAGCTGGTCAAGCGGATAGGTCACGCTGAGTCTTGCCGCCACCTTGCCTTCGGCGATCCATTGCACCAACGACGAATACTCCCGTCCGCCAAAAACATTATGATCATCCAGTATCCCATTGATGAACCGATACCGTCCGCCCAGCCGGCGGAGCGCAAAACGCACAAGCGTCGCCAAGCCCTGGAGGGCGCCTACGGCTTCGCCGGCCCGTCCATCCGGCAATTGCGGAGTCGCAGCGGCGACAAATCGGCCCCGCTTCGATAACAGCCGCGGCGCGAGAACGGTCCAGACGGTATCGAGGCCAACGGCATCGAAGATCAAGTCAAATCGGCCTTCCCACTCGGGGTGCGCACTCAGGATATCGTTCAACGGCGTGCGGTCGTATGCGAGCACTTCGTCCGCACCGCATTGGCGCACGAATTCCGCGTTTCTGCTGCTGCACACTCCGACGACAAGCGCCGCCCCCATGCCGCGCTTGGCAATCTGGACTGCCAGATGTCCGACCCCGCCCGAAGCACCTATGACGAGAACGTGGGCAGTCCCCCTGGTCGTCAACCCGCCATGCGTTTTGATGCCCGCATACGCGAGCAGACCGGCAAAGGAAACTGCCCCCGCCTCGACGTGGGGGACGGAAGGAGGCTTGGGCGCAATGGCGGTATTTCGAGAACCCGGTCGCGCCACAACGTATTCCGCGTCGGCGCCCCAGAGCCGAAATGCACCCATGACGTCATCGCCAACCCGATAACCCGCAATTTCGGATCCTACTGCTGCGACCGTTCCCGAGAAATCGATCCCGAGAATCATCGGCCTTCCGATCAAGCGACGCCAGATGGGCCTGGGCAATCCAAGGCCACGCCGCATCTTCCATTCGATCGGATTGACGCTTGTGGCCTTCACCCGCACCAGCATTTCGTTGGAACGAAACGAGGGCGTCGGAAGCTCGCGGATCGAAAGATTACTCGCTTCGCCAAAGTCGGACAGCACCGCTGCGCGCCGAACAGTCGGATATGTCGACCGCGTCATCGGAAAGTCCTTGCTGATCGACAGCGCGTAGGGCGGATGAGCGAAGCGTAATCCGCCACTTCACGTGCGAGACGGCGGCGGGTTATGCCTTCGGCTAATCTAGCCCACCCCACGATCTGCCGCTCGTCACTTCTCGGCTCACCCTCCACCGCCGCGCAGCCGCTGCATCCGCAGCCGCCGCTCACGCCAGATCACGAACAGGCCGCTGCCCGCGATGATCCCTGCGCCGACGAACACGAAGATGGTCGGCACCTCGCCGAACACCAGGAAGCCGAGCACGAATGCCCACAGCATCGTGGTGTAGTCGAACGGCGCGATCACCGACGCCGGCGCCCAACGGTAGCTCTCGGTCAGCAGAATGTGCGCGAGGCCGCCGCACAGGCCGGTCGCGATCAGTGCGACGAGATGCATCCGGTCGGGAACGAGCCACTCGATTTCCCAGGACGGCACCAGCTTGCCGAGCGGCCAGGTGGCGAGCCCGGCGAGCGCGCAGATGAGCGAGAAGTAGAACACGATCGACGACGTGGTCTCGCTCTCGGTCAGCCGCCTTGTCTGGATCACCGCGCCGGCGTTGCACACCGCGCCCGCGAGCGCGAAGACAATGCCGAACGTGGTCGCGCTCATGGCCGAGGTGGCGTAGTGCTTCGGGTCGAAGTGCGGCGCCAGCATCACCACGATGCCGCCGAAGCCGACGATCACCGCCCACCAGCGATATGCACGCACGCGCTCCTTGAGGAACACCGCGGCGAGCGCCACCGTCATCAGCGGCGCCGAGAACTGGATCGCGGTGGCGTCGACCAGCGGCAGCCGCGCCAGCGCCGAGAAGTTGAAGAACATGCCACCGATGCTGACCATGCCGCGGCCGAGATGGCCGCGCAGCCGCGCGGTGCGCACCGCGGTTATCAATTCGTTGCGCCAGGCGTAGATGATGATGACCGGCAGGATCGCGAACACCGAGCGGAAGAACACGATCTGGCCGACCGGGAAGCGCTCGCCGAGCCAGCGCACCAGCACCGACATCACCGCGAACACGAAGGCCGAGCCGACCTTGAGCAGAATGGCCTTGAGGAGGTTCATCGTCGGCCGGCGGAAGCCTTGTCACGGGAAGTCGGATGCGCCGCGATCTTCCGCCGCCGGGAAGCAGCGGGAAGAGCGGGGGAGGTCGCGCAGAAGATACCGGAGCGTCACCGGAAGAGGTGGGAAACTCGGCGAAGAACGCGGTTCGTTCAGTGCTTGGGGCCTTCGACCGGCGGCAGCGACTTGATGTAGGAGGCCATCGCGGCGCGGTCGGATTCCGATAGCTGCGAGATGTTACCGACCACCTTACCCATTGAGCCGCCGACGGAATCGCCGCTCGGCAGGTCGCCGGTGGTGAGCACCGTCTCGATCTCCTTCACGGAGTAGTTGCCGATCCCGGCCTGGGTGATGTTGGGCACCGAGCCGTCGCCGCCTTCGGGGTCCGGTCCACCCGCAAACCGTTGATCTTCCACGATTCCTCCGAGCGCATTGCGCGGGCTGTGGCACTCGGCGCAGTGCCCCGGGGCGTTCACCAGGTAGGCGCCGCGGTTCCAGGTCGCCGGCCGGTTCGGGTCCGGGGTGAACTTCTCGCCGTCGAGAAACAGGTACTTCCAGACGCCGAGCGTGCGCCGCAGGGCAAAGTGTGCCGGCAGGTCGTGGTCGCGGACCTTTCCGGGCACGGCCGGCAGCGTCTTCATGAAGGCGAACAGGTCGCGCACATCCGGGAGCAGCATCTTCTGGTACGAAGTATACGGGAAGGCCGGATAATAGTGCTTCCCGTCCGGCGACGTGCCCTTCCACATCGCGGTGACGAAGTCGGCCTCGCTCCAGTTGCCGATACCGTCGTTGGGATCGCTGGAGATATTGGGCGCGTAGAAGGTGCCGAACGGCGATTTCAGCGGCCGGCCGCCGCCGAGGCGGGTCTTCTCGTCCTGATCGGGGCTCATGTGGCAGGACGCACAGCCGCCCGCGTAGAACATGGTCCGGCCGTTCTCGGGATTGGCCTTGTACGTGGGGAGCGCGCTCGCCGAAACCGTGGCCGGAATGGTGATGAACCAGAACACCCCGAGGCCGACCGCGACCAGGATTGCCACTACGAGCGCGAGCTTCCGCAACATTTTACATTCCTCCCGGCCGCACCCGGCGTCTTCCCGGCTGTTTCCTCGCTCCACTAGCTTCCCGGCAGCCCCGGATCGGACGCTCGCCATCTTACGGCGCAGGGCCATGCCACGGAAGCGGCCGGGCCAAAATAGATGGGCGGCCGCCTTTCGGAGGCCGCCCGGAACTCCGAGCCGGGGCCGTCTTGGCCCCACCCTGACGTGGAAACTACGAGGCCTTCTTGCGGTACGGCGTGTGGCAGCCGCCGCAATTCTTGCGGACCTCGGTGATCTGCGCCTTGAAGGTGTCGAGATTGGTGGTGGCCGCAGCCGCCGCCTTCGACTCGTTGGCGAACTTCGTGAGCATGGCGTCGAAGTCGGCCTTTTTCTCCCAGATCGCCGGCAGAGCGGCGGTGTCGCCGCCGGTTTTCGAGTTATCGGGGAAAAGTGCCTTGGCCTTTTCGCCACTCTCGGCGAAGACGATAAAGACCTTCTTCGCCGCGTCGAGGTCGAACGGCCGCTTGCCATTGAGCATCTCGGTTGCGATGCGGCTCTGGTCGCCATTCGCCTTCATCAGCGCCTGGCGGGCCGCAATCGGGTCGCCCTGCGCGACGACCGCGGAAACGCCAAACGCGAGCACGGTCACGGCAAGCACGGTACGGATCATCTCGTCAGCTCCCTCTGGATTATTGATCCGCGCCGGTCGGCACGGATGGTGGGCGAAGAATTCAACCCCGAACCTAGATTGATATTCCTCCAAACAAGAATGCCCGCATGAACCCGTCCGCTTCACGATTCCGTGAATGTGCCGACATCACTCCGCCGGAAGAGTCCCCGTATGCGACGTTACGCGCCGGCGGCTCAACTTGTCGGCGATCCAGCGTGCGACCACGTAGAACGCGGGCGTGAAGATCAGTCCGAAAAACGTCACGCCGATCATCCCGGCGAACACCGCCGTGCCCAGCGCCTGCCGCAACTCCGCGCCCGCGCCTTGCGCCCACACCAGCGGCACGACTCCGAAAATGAACGCGAACGACGTCATCAGGATCGGCCGCAGCCGCAGCCTCGCTGCCTCGACCGCGGCGGCGAAACGGTCGCGGCCCTGGTCCTCGAGCTGCTTGGCAAATTCGATGATCAAGATGGCGTTCTTGGCGGCAAGCCCGATCAGCACGACGAAACCCACCTGCGTCAGGATGTTGTTGTCGAGCCCGCGCAGCACCACGCCGGTGATCGACGCCACCAGGCACATCGGCACGATCATGATGATCGCAAGCGGCAGTGTCAGGCTTTCGAACTGTGCCGCCAGCACCAGGAACACGAACACCACCGCGAGAGTGAAAGCGAACATCGCGGTGCTTCCGGCGCGCAATTGCTGGAACGCCAGCGTCGTCCACTCATAGCTGAAGCCGTCCGGCAGCACCTCATTCGCGATCCGCTCCATGGTGGCGATGGCCTGGCTCTGGGAGTAGCCGGGCGCCGCCACGCCGTCGATCTCGGCCGCCGGATAGAGGTTGTAGCGCGGCACGCGATACGGGCCGGCAATATCGTCGACCGTCGTGAAGGAGCCGAGCGGAACGGTCCCGCCGGTGGCATTGCGCACGCGCAGCTTCAGCACGTCCTCGGGCGTATGGCGAAAGCGGTCGGCCGCCTGCGCTGTGACCCGGAAAGTGCGGCCGAACAGGTTGAAGTCGTTGACGTAGAGCGAGC
Source organism: Xanthobacteraceae bacterium (assembly GCA_050179645.1). Taxonomy (GTDB): domain Bacteria; phylum Pseudomonadota; class Alphaproteobacteria; order Rhizobiales; family Xanthobacteraceae; genus VAZQ01. Next base: position 5,449 of record JBFXEX010000107.1, read on the forward strand.
CGATGTAGATCTGCAGCGCGGTGAATACGTCGGCCACATTGACCCCCAGCAACTGCGCCTTGGTGCGGTCGATGTCGAGATAGAGCTGGGGCGTCGACACCTCGAACAGCGAGAACACGTTGCTGACCTCAGGCGCCTGTCGCGCACGGGCCATCACGGCGTTGACCGCGTCGAGCAGCGGCTGCGAGCCTCGGCCGGCCCGGTCTTCGACCATCATGCGAAACCCGCCGGCATTGCCGATGCCCTGCACCGGTGGCGGCGGCACCACCAGGATCAGCGCCTCCTGAATCGAGCCCAGCTTGCCGTAAAGTTGGCGAATGATGGCATTGGCGGACTTGTTCGGATCGCCGGCACGCTCCTCGAATGGATCGAGCACGACGAAGACCGCGCCGGCATTGGGCGCGACCGTGAAGGTGGCACCGGAGAAGCCGACCACGTTCACGGCGCCGGCGACGCCCGGCACCTGTTTCGCCAGCTCCACCGCCCGGCGATTGACCGCATCGGTGCGGGAGAGCGAGGCACCCGGTGGCAATTGCGTGACGACGATCAGATAGCCGCGGTCGAGCTGAGGAATAAACCCGACCGGCGTCTTTTGAAATTCGTTGAGACCGAACGCCAGAATGCCCGCGTAAACCACCAGCGTCAGCACCGCGAACCGCACCACCCGCGCCGACAGCCAGCCGTATCCAGCCGCAACCCGGTCGAAGCTCCAGTTGAACATCCGGAAAAACGCGTGCAGGGGCCGCGCCCAGAAGGGCGGCTGCCGCGTGTCATGCGGCTTGAGCAGCAGAGCGCACATGGCGGGCGACAATGTCAGCGAAACCACCAGCGAAATGATGGTCGCGCCGGCGATGGTCAGCGCAAACTGCCGGTAGAACTGGCCCGAGATGCCGGTGATGAACACGGTCGGAATGAACACCGCGCACAGCACGAGCGCGATGGCGATCAGCGCCGAGCCCACCTCGTCCATGCTCCTGACCGCGGCATCGCGTGGCGACAGCCCGGCCGCGATGTTGCGTTCGACGTTCTCAACCACGACGATCGCGTCGTCGACGACGATGCCGACAGCCAGCACAAGCCCGAACAGCGACAGGTTGTTGAGCGTGAAGCCGAACAACGACATCAGAAAGAACGTGCCGACCAGCGAAACCGGGATCGCAAGCAGCGGGATGACCGCCGCCCGCCAGGTCTGCAGGAACAGGACGACGACCAGCACAACGAGCAGGATCGCCTCGAAGATCGTGGTCTTGACCTCGTCGACCGACTGCTGAATGAACTGGGTCGGATCGTAGATGATCTTGTATTCGAGGCCCGGCGGAAACCGCTTCGACAGTTGCGCCATCGTCTCGCGGATGCGCTGCGCCGTTTCGAGCGCGTTGGAACCGGGTCGCTGGAAAACCGCCAGGGCGACCGCCGGCTCGACGTCGAGATAGGAGTTCGACGAATAGTCGAGCGCCGCTAGCTTGACCTCCGCCACGTCCTTGAGCCGCACCACCGCAATCGGCGTCTGCTTGACGACGATGTTGGCAAACTCCTGGGGATCCGCGAGCCGCCCGAGCGTCTTGACCGCGACCTGGAACGCTCCAGGCTTTTCCACCGGCGGCTGATTGAGGACACCGCTCGCGACCTGGATGTTCTGTCGCTGCAAGGCCAACGTCACGTCCGCCGCGGTCAGTCCGAGCGACTGCAGGCGGTCCGGATCGAGCCAGATGCGCATGGAATAGTCGCGGCTGCCGAACACCGTGATCGAGCCGACGCCTTCGACCCGGGTCAGCGCGTCCTTGATCTCAAGGGTCGCGTAGTTGGAAATGAACAGCGGATCGCGCGTGCGGTCGGGCGAGATGAGATGCACGACCATCATCAGGTCGGGCGAACTCTTGTTGACCGTCACGCCGATCGCCCGCACGTCGGGCGGCAGCCGCGGCTGCGCGATCGCCACGCGGTTCTGTACCTGCACCTGAGCGATGTCGAGATTGGTGCCGAGATCGAAGCTCACCGAAATCGTGAAGCGCCCGTCCGCCGTCGAATTCGACGCGATGTAGAGCATGTTCTCGACGCCGTTGATCTGCTCTTCGATCGGCGCGACCGTCGTCGCCGCGACCACGTCGGCACTGGCGCCCGGATACTGGCCGGTGACCTGGATCACCGGTGGCGCGATCTCGGGATACTGGGCGACCGGCAGACGGAAATAGGCGACCGCGCCAAGGATCACGATCACGATCGAGACCACGGAGGCGAAGATCGGCCGGTCGATGAAGAAATGAGACAGGCGCATCGCGAGGCGCTACTTGGAGCTGGCTTGCGGCGAGCCGGCTTGCGGCGAGCTGGCTTGCGGCGAGCTGGCTTGGGGCGCCGCCGCCTGGGTGGGCGCGCCCTGCTCTTTCGGCGTGACCTTGGCGCCCGCCCGCGCCTTCATGAGACCGATCGTGATGACTCGGTCGTCCGCATTGAGCCCCGACTTGATGACGCGCAACCCGTCACGGACGTCGCCGAGGGTGACGAACTTCTGCCGTGCGATATCGTCGGAGCCGACCACCAGGACGTATTTGCGCGCCTGCTCGGTGCCGATCGCCTCGTCCGGAACCAGCAGGGCCTCGTAAGGCGCCGAACTGGCGATCTGAATCCGCGCGAACATGCCGGGTGTGAACAATCCGTCCGCGTTGGCAAACTGCGCCCGGCCGCGAATCGTGCCGGTCGCGCGCTCGATGACGTTGTCGATGAAGTCCATTTGGCCGACATGGGCAAAGTCCGGCTCGTCGATCAGCTTAAGCCGGACCGAGCTTTGCGCGCTGCGTCCGGTCACGTCCTTGCCGCCGCGCGCCAACCGCTCGTAGCGCAGCAAAGAGGCTTCGTCGAAGGTGAACTCGAAACGGATCGGATCGATCGACACGATCGTGGCGAGGAGCGAGGTGTTGCCGCCGGTCCCGCCGGTCACCAGGTTTCCGGGCGTCACGTGCCGGTCGCCGATGCGGCCGGTGATCGGCGCGCGCAGCTCGGTAAACTCCAGATCGAGCTCGGCCTGGCGCACCAAGGCTTCATTGGCCAAGACCGAGGCCTGCGCGTTCCGGTTCGCTTGCGCCCGCTGTTCGTAGATTTGCTCGGTCACGGTTCGGTTGCGCACCAATTCCTGCGCCCGCGCCAGATCGGCGGTCGTAAACGCCGCATTCGACTTCGCGACCTGCAGGTTGGCGCGCGCCTGATCGAGCGTGTTCTGAAACGGCCGCTTGTCGATGGTGAACAGCAGGTCACCTTCTTTGACGATCTGCCCATCGACGAAGTGCACACTTTCGAGGTAGCCGGAAACGCGGGCACGAACCTCGACCACCTGCACGGCCACGAAGCGGCCGACATACTCGTCCTGGTCGACGATGGTGCGCTTGACCGGATGAGCGACCGTCACGGCGGGCGGCGGCGGCGCGGGCGGCGCCTTTGGCGCCTCGCTGCAGCCGGCGACGGCAAGCGCCAGCGACGCCAAAAGGGCCGCCACATGGGCGCGAATACGATACTGCATTGAAAACCGGGGGTGAATCATGGCGGGCCTGACTACACATATATACCGCCCAGTGTGGCGATAAGTGGTGCGGCCCGGCCACATACTTGGATCGCGGAGTTGTGAACCCGGCCGCTCCCCTTCCTGGCAATCTCCTGCGTCCCCATATCTGGGATTGATCACCCTGAACGACCGGCCGCGACCGGACGATGACGGCTTGTGCCGCCATCGCAGGACTCCGAGTTACGCAAATGCTCGACAGAACCGCTTTAGACACTACCGAACCATCATCTGAAATTCCGCCCGAAGATCAGGCACTGCTTGATGCCTATTCGCGCGCCGTCATCGACGTGGTCGACCGCGTCGGTCCGGCCGTGGTCCGGCTCGACGTGCTGAAAGGCAGTGACGATCGCCGGCCTGCCGGGACCGGCTCCGGCGTCGTGGTTGCGCCCGATGGGCTGGTGCTGACCAACAGCCACGTGGTCGGCGGCTCGCCGCGAGTCAAGGTGACGACCGTCGAGGGGCGCAGCTTCACCGCCCGGGTGGTCGGCGACGATCCCGACACCGACTTGGCTTTGGTGCGTGTCGACGCGCCGGTGACGCTGCCGTCGGCGTCGCTCGGCGATTCGAAGCGGCTCAAGCGCGGCCAACTGGTGATTGCCATCGGCAATCCGCTCGGCTTCGAGTCGACGGTGACGACCGGCGTCGTCTCCGCGCTCGGGCGTTCGCTGCGCGCACAGTCCGGCCGGCTGATCGACGACCTGGTGCAGACCGATGCCGCGCTCAATCCGGGCAATTCCGGCGGACCGCTGGTGTCGTCGCACGGCGAGGTCGTCGGCATCAACACCGCGGTGATCATGGGCGCGCAGGGCATCTGCTTTGCAGTCGCGTCCAACACCGCGAACTTCGTACTGGGCGAACTGGTGCGGCACGGCCGGGTGCGGCGGGCCTATATCGGCATCGCCGCGCAGCAGTTCGCGGTGTCGCGGCGGCTGCGGCACACCGCGGGGCTCGAACAGGACAGCGCCGTGATGGTGGCGAGCGTCGAGCCGGGGAGCCCCGCCGACCGCGCCGGTCTGACTTCGGGCGACATCATCCTGACGCTCGACGGCGTGCCGGTGACCGGCGCCGACGACCTGATCCGCATGCTGGCCGGCGACAAGATCGGCCGCGCGGTCGAGGTCAAGTTCCGGCGCGGCGGCGAGGAGCGGCGGGTCACGCTGGTGCCCGGCGAGCGGTCATTACGCTAAGCCAGCGTCTATCCCGTTCGAGGCGACACGGGCTCCATCCCGTTCGTCCCCGCGGAAGCGGGGACCCAGGACAAAGCGTCCGGTATTCGTGGCACTGGGTCCCCGCTTCCGCGGGGACGAGCGGAGAGAGTAGCGCTCCTACGATCAGTCGCTGTCTCGCACCGCGGGCGGAGGCGTCTCGGCGCGACGCTTGAGGACGGCAAGCCACTGCCGGCCGAACAGCGCGAACACGATGCCGAAATAGACCGCACCGCCGAGCACGACGAGCAGCGCCAGCACCGCCTCTTCGCGCAGCGCCGGCCATCCGGCAAGCCAGCCGGGAATGGCGCGCACGCCGAAATACAGCGTCACCGCGAGCGCGATGCCGGCAAGCGCGATCTTGCCGGTGGCGGCCTTGAGCTGGTCGTCGATCCGGATCAGGTCGCGGCGCGACGCGAACCACAAGAGCAGCGCGAAATTGATCCAGGCGCCGATCGACGTCGCGAACGCGAGGCCGACCTGGGCGTAGCTGCCCATCAGCGCGACCTTGAGCGCGACGTTGACGACGACGCCGGCGGCGAGCGCCTTCACCGGGGTGAGCGTGTCGCCGCGCGCCAGAAAGGTCACAGTGACGCTGCGCATCAGCACGAACGGAAACAGCCCGATCGCATAGGCGGCAAGCGTCGCCGCCGAGGCCCGCGCGTCCGCGATGGTGAAGGCGCCGCGGCCGAACAACGCCCGCATGATCAGGTCAGGGACCAGCAGGAACGCCACGAAGCACGGAACCGAGAGCAGCAGCGTCAGTTCGATGGCGCGGTTCTGGGCGCGATGGGCGCCACTTTCGTCACCGCTGGCGATGCGGTTGGCCATCTCCGGCAGCAGCACGGTGCCGACCGCGATGCCGATCACGCCAATCGGCAGCTGGTTGAGCCGGTCGGCGTAGTACAGCGCCGACAGCGAGCCGGCGGCCAGGAAGCTCGCGATGATGGTGTCGGCGAACAGCGCGATCTGGGTGCCGGCCGAGCCGAGGATCGCCGGTCCGAACCGCCGGAAGAACGTCTTCACCTCCGGGTCGAACTTCGGCCAGCGGAATACCGGCAGCAGGCCGTTGCGCCAGGCGTCGCCACCGACCAGAAATGCCTCCAGCACGCCGGCGAGCAGCACGCCCCATGCCGCCGCATGGCCGGGCGTCGGGAAGAAGGTCGCGACCGCCAGCGTCGCGACCATCGAGATGTTAAGCAGAATCGGCGCCGCCGCCGCCGCCGCGAACCGGCCGAGCGCGTTGAGGATGCCGCCGTAGAGCGTCACCAACGAGACGGCCAGCAGATAGGGGAACGTGATGCGGGTGAGCTCGACCGCCAGCTTGAACCGTTCCGGGTCCTTGGCGAAGCCGGGCGCCAGCAGGTCGATCACGCCCGGCGTGAACGCGAGCGCGATCGCCAGCAGCACCACCTGGCTGATGAACAGCAGCGTGAAGATGCGGTCGGCGAACAGCTTGGCCGGATCGTTCCCCTGCTGCTGGTGGATGCGCGCATAGGCCGGAACGAACGCGGCGTTGAACGCGCCCTCGGCGAAGATCGCGCGGAAATGGTTCGGCAGCCGCAGCGCCACGAAGAACGCGTCGGCCACCGGGCCGGCGCCCAGCACGGCGGCGAGCACGATGTCGCGCACGAATCCGGTAAGGCGCGAAACCAGCGTCAGGCCGCCGACGGTGAAGATGCGTCCCAGCATGGCCCGGGGTCGGTTGCTCCGTCATGCCCGGCCTTGTGCCGGCATCCACGTCTTTGGGAATCAAGCGCAGAGTAAAGACGTGCATGGCCGGAACAAGTCCGGCCAGGACGCGAAATGATATCGACCCGTCAACGCGTCTATTTGGCCAGCGCGCGCCGCACCGCCGCGATGATGCGATCCTGCGTCGGCTCGTCGAGATAGGCGTGCATCGGCAGGCTGATGACTTCGGCGGCGAGCCGCTCGCTCACCGGCGCGCCGCCCTCCGCCACAGGGAATGCGCGGTAAGCATCCTGATGGTGCACCGGCTTGGGATAATACACCGCGGTCGGAATGCCCTGCGACTTGAGCTCGGCGGCGAGCGCCTCGCGGCGCCCGGCGGGCAGGCGCAGCGTGTATTGCGCCCAAACAGAGGTCGAGCCCGCCGCGACGCGCGGCACGTTCGCAACGTCGGCGAGCGCCGCGGAATAACGGCGCGCCGCCCGGTCGCGGGCGTCGATCTCGTCCGGAAAAATCTTCAGCTTCTCGATCAGCACCGCCGCCTGGATAGTATCGAAGCGGCCGTTCATGCCGATCCGCACGCAGTCGTACTGGCTCTTGCCCTCGCCGTGCATGCGGATGCTGCGCATCACCGCGGCGAGTTCGTCGTCGTCGGTGAACACCGCGCCGCCGTCGCCATAGACGCCGAGCGGCTTGGCCGGAAAGAAGCTGGTCGCGGTCGCATGTGCGAGGCTGCCAATACGACGGTTGCCGTAGGTCGCGCCGAATGCCTGCGCGGCATCGTCGAGCACGAACAGGTTCTCGGCGCGAGCCACCGCGTTGATGCGGTCGTAATCGGCCGGCTGGCCGAACAGATCGACCGGGATGATGGCCTTGGGATTGAGCCCGGCCGTGCGCGCAGTGGCGACGGCGCGTTCGAGGCTCGCCGGATCGAGATTGAAGGTCGCTTCTTCGACATCGGCGAACACCGGCGTCGCGCCGACCAGCGCCACCACCTCGGCGGTGGCCGTGAAGGTGAAGGTCGGGCAGATCACCGCGTCCCCCGGGCCGATGCCCTTGGCCATCAGCGGCAGCACCAGCGCATCCGTTCCACTGGCGCAAGTGATCGCGTGACGCGCGCCGGTGAACGCCGCGAGATCGGCCTCGGCTGCGCGCACTTCCGGTCCGAGAATGAACTGGCAGTGGTCGAGCACGCGCGCAATCGCATCGTCAATGGCGCGTCCGAGCCGGCGGCGTTGCGCGGCGACGTCGATGAAAGGAATCGGCGCGGGATCGAGTCGGGTGGGCTTATTCATCTGTACGACGCAACGACGGCCGGATCAGCCGGTGAGCCGCCGGGCACTGGGCCGCCTTGGCACCACGCTGGTGATCGGCTTGCTCTCCAGGCACCGGATCGCGATCTCCAGGCTGGCGACGCCCTCCTCGCCGGTGACGCCGGGCTCTTGCTGGTTACGGATCGCATTGGCAAACGACTGAAGTTCGGCGCGCAGCGGCTCAGCATGGCCGACCGAAAGGTGCCGCATCGAGTAGCTGCCGTCCGGCTGGAAGCCGAAGCATTCGGTGACCTGCCGCGTCAGCAGATCGCCCATGATGTACTTGTCGCGCGTCGCGATGGTGACGTTGCGGGCCTTGAACGGCGTGAGCCAGTTGGTGTTGATGTGGGCCAGCACGCCCGAGGCGGTGCGGAACTGCAGCAGTGCGATGTCCTCGCGCTCGGCGACCGCGCTGGACAACTGCGGCTGGACTTCGACGATGTCGGAATCGGTGAACCAGCGGATCAGATCGATATCGTGCACCGCGAGGTCGATGACGACGCCGACATTCGACATCCGCGGCGGGAACGGGCCGACCCGGGTGATGGCGATCGACAGGATGTCTTCGTTGCGGATCGCTTCCTTGATGGCTTCGACCGTCGGATTGAAGCGCTCGACATGACCGACCATCAAGGTGACGCCGGCATTGCGGGCGGCGGCAATGATGGACCGCCCCTCCTCGACCGTGGAGGCAATCGGCTTTTCGACCATCACGTGGAGGCCGCGCTCGATGCAGTTGAGCGCGATATCTTGATGCAGATGGGTTGGCGCCGCGATGGTGACGGCATCGACGCCGTCAGCGATCAATCCATCGATGTTCGAGAACGTCCTGCAGCCAATGGCATTTGCCACCCGTTCGCGCCGCTTCGGATCGGGGTCGACGACACCGACGAGCCGCACCCCTGGCAAATCGGAAAAAACGCGGGCGTGGTTACTGCCCATGATGCCGACGCCAATCACGCCGACGCGCATATTCCGGTCCGCACGACCCTTAGTGGCGTGCACCATGGCTGAAGAGCCCCCCGTGGCGACAATCTCGGCAATCCCACTAGCACGGCGCCAGCCGGCTGGCGATGGCCCAAATCAGCGAGACGGACACGTTTCGATTCAAAGAGTTACAATGAAATCCGTTAAAATCTAACGGTGCGCTGGTTCGGCGGTTCAGAAGTCCGCATCATTCATGCGGCGAGACCAGCATGCGGACTTCGATAAGTTGCCAGCGTCCCTAATCTGCCCGGTAGTGCTTGAGCCAATCGAGGAAACGGCGAACTCCTTCGGAAATCGGGGTTTTCGGCCGAAAATCCACCGCCCGCTCCAGGTCGGATACGTCCGCGCAGGTCTCGGGCACATCCCCAGGTTGCATCGACAACATCTCCCGCAACGCTTTCTTGCCGAGCCCGTCCTCGATCAGGCGAACGACGTCGAGCACCTCGACCGGGCTGTTGTTGCCGATGTTGTAGACATGCCAGGGAGCGTTGCTGGTCGCAGGGTCCGGGGCCATTCCCGACCAGTCCGGATTGGGAGCGGCAGGCTTTGGCACCAGCCGGACCACGGCCTCGACCACGTCGTCCACGTAGGTGAAATCGCGCCGCATCTGACCATGGTTGAACAGCCGGATCGGGCGTCCGGCCATGATCGCATCGGCGAACAGCCACATCGCCATGTCGGGGCGTCCCCAGGGGCCGTAGACGGTGAAGAAGCGCAAGCCCGTCGCCGGCAGCCTGAAGAGGTGCGCATAGGCGTGCGCCATCAGTTCGTTGGCCTTCTTGGTGGCGCCGTAGAGGCTGAGCGGATGATCGACATTGTCCGACGTGCTGAACGGCACGCGGGTAATGCCGCCATAGACCGAGGACGACGAAGCATAGACCAGGTGCCGGCAGCCGTGATGGCGGCAGCCTTCCAGCACGTTCAGGAAGCCGATCAGATTGGCATCCGCGTACGTGTGCGGATCGACCAGCGAATGCCGCACGCCGGCTTGCGCCGCGAGGTGGACGACATAGTCGAACCGGTGCGCGGCGAACAGGTCCGCAACCCCGTTGCGGTCCGCCACGTCCATCTTCTGGAATTGAAAATTAGCATCAGGGGCGAGGTTTCTGAGCCGCGCCTCCTTGAGCCGCGGATCGTAGTAGCTGTTGAGATTGTCGAGTCCGAGCACGCGATAGCCGTGCGCCAGCAGCCGCTGCGAAACGTGCATCCCGACGAAGCCCGCGGCTCCGGTAACCAGTATCTGCTCGCCCGCCATTCGCGTGTCCTTGCTTCGCTCCCGGTTTATACCAATCCTCGTAACAATTGCCCTTCTCTCCGCCGAAAGACGTGGATGCCCGGCACAAGGCCGGGCATGACGGGCCGGGATTTACGGAGCCTGGTTTGTTCCTGCAACATATAGCCAATATGGCCAAGAACCTTTACTGCCCTCCGGCATGATCGAAACCCGCCCACGATGCGGCGCATGCCGGCTACTGACCACCGGATGAGCGCCCTCCCCGTCGAGGCCGCCGAATTGCGGCGCTGGCTGGTCGACACCGCGCTGCCCATGTGGTGGACCACGGGAGCCGATCGCGCGGGCGGCGGCTTTCACGAGGCGATCAACCTCGACGGCAGCCCTGCCCCGTCGCCGCATCGCGCGCGGACGATCGCGCGGCAGGTGTACGTCTTTGGCGAAGCCGGCCGGCTCGGCTGGGACGGCCCTTGGCGTGAGGCCGTCGCGCATGCGCTGGACTACCTGCGCGGCAAGTTCATCCGCTCCGACGGCACCATCGCCTCCGTGGTGGATCTCGGCGGGCAGGTTCGCGATGCGCCGTTCGATCTTTACGACCAGGCGTTCGGCCTCCTCGCGCTGGCGACCGGCCATCGCGAGTGCGGCGAGGACTCGGGCTGCCGTCGCGACGCACTGGCGCTGCGCACCGCGTTGGAGAAGCTCGCGCATCCGCAAGGCGGATACTTCGAGGACGACAGTCGACGGCTGCCGCAGCGCGCCAATCCGCACATGCATCTTCTGGAAAGTGCATTGGCCTGGATCGTGATCGATGACGATCCCGGATGGCGCCGCATGGCGGACGACGTCGCGCACCTATGCCTGGCGAAGTTCGTCGATCCCGCGACCGGCGCGTTGCGCGAGTTCTTCGCCGCCGACTGGTCGCCGGCGCCTGGGATCGACGGCCGCATTGCCGAGCCGGGACATCATTACGAGTGGGCGTTTCTGCTTGCGCGCTGGGCCGAACTGACCGGACGCGAACGGCCACCGGCGGTGGCCCGTCTGATCGCGTTTGCCGACGCCTACGGTTTCGATGCCACACGCGGCGTCACCATCAACGCCGTGCTGAACGACGGCAGTCGATACGAAGGAGTGGCGCGACTTTGGGCGCAGGCCGAGCGCATCCGCGCCTATCTCATCGATCGTCGCCCGAACGACGGCGAACGTCTCGCGTCAGCGATCCGCGGACTGCGCCGTTTCCTCACGACGCCGACGCCCGGGCTGTGGTTCGATCAACTGGACGCCGACGGCCGCTTCATTGACGAGCCGGCACGCGCCACCAGCCTCTATCATATCGTCGGCGCGTGCCTTGAGCTGACAGCGGCCGGAGAGCGCGTCTCGGTCGCTGTTGCCGCGCCGCCACCGCCGCGTATCGTCTATCTGGTAACCGAAGACTGGTACTTCGTGTCGCATCGCCTGCCGATGGCGCGGGCGGCGCGCGACGCCGGCTTCGACGTCCATGTCGCAACCCGGGTGGACGGCCATGGCGCGGCGATCGCCGCCGAAGGCTTTCACCTGCACCCGCTGGAGTGGCGCCGCGGCAGCTTCGACCCGCGCGACATCGTCCGCATCGTGCGCGAGGTCCGTGCGCTCTATCGCAAGCTTGAGCCCGACATCGCCCATCATGTCGCCGTGCAGGCCGCGGTCATCGGCTCGCTCGCCGCCACCGGGCTGCCGATCGTCTGCCTCAATGCCATCACCGGGCTCGGCACGACCTTCCTCGGCCGCAGCATCAAGGCGCGCGCCGCGCGCCCGGCCTTGTTGCTGCTGCTGCGCGCCCTGCTCGATCGCCGGAATTCGGCGGTGCTGGTGCAGAACCCCGACGACCGCGCCGAGGTCGAGCGGCTCGGCGTCGCGCCCGAGCGGATCGCGCTGATCCCGGGCTCGGGCGTCGACACTGCCCGTATGACGCCGTCGCCTGAGCCAGCTGGTCCGATCACGATGGCGTTCGCCGGACGGCTGGTCGAGGACAAGGGCATCCGCGCGCTGATCGAAGCGCACACGATGCTGACGCGAATGGGGATCGGCGTCCGCCTGCTCATCGCCGGCACGCCCGATCCGGCCAATCCGACGTCGATCTCGCCGGACGAGATCGCGGCGTGGGCCCGTCAGCCCAACGTGACGTATTGCGGTTTTGTCGCGGACATTCCGGCGTTCTGGGCGTCGGCGCACATCGCGGTCCTGCCGTCGCGGCGGGAGGGCCTGCCGATGACGCTGCTCGAGGCCGCGGCCTGCGGGCGGCCGCTGGTTGCGACCGACGTCCCGGGCTGCCGCGAGATCGCCCGGCCCGGTCTGAACGCGCTGCTGGTTCCCGCCGACGACCCGCAAGCACTCGCCGCCGCGATCGAGCGGCTGGCCGGCGACCGCGAGTTGCGGGCGCGCTTCGGCGCCGCGGGCCGCGCGCTGGTGGAGCGGGAATTTTCCAGCGCCCGCGTCGGCCGCGACGTGGTCGACCTCTATCGGCGCCTGCTGCAATCGCGACCGTCCGGCCGGCGGGTCGCAAAATGACACATGCGGGCCTTAACCGCCCGGCGCCAAGTCCATTGCGAGCGCAGCCAGCGCTGAGTAAGACAATTCGCTCGCAATTTGTGTCCCGGCGTTAAGGAGTTTGGGTGTCGCACGGTCGAAAGCTCGCGGTTATCGGCCTCGGATATGTCGGGCTGCCGGTCGCGGTTGCGTTCGCACGGAACGGCGCCTCGGTCGTCGGCTTCGACATCGACGCGACCCGCATCACCCAGCTCAAGGCCGGCTGCGACCGCACGCGCGAGGTCGGCGCCGACGACCTGCGTCACGCATCGCTCGAGCTGACGAGCGATCCCACCGCGCTGCGAGCCGCGGACTTCTTCATCGTCACGGTGCCGACGCCGATCGACAATGCCCGCCGCCCCGACCTCACCGCGCTGCTCGCCGCCTCGCGCACCGTCGGCAAGGCGCTCAAGTCGGGCGACATCGTCGTCTACGAATCGACCGTCTATCCGGGCGCGACCGAAGAGGACTGCGTGCCGGTGCTGGAACAGGCATCCGGACTCAAGGCGGGGCGCGACTTCACCGTCGGCTATTCACCCGAGCGCATCAATCCGGGCGACACCGCGCACCGCTTCGAGACCATCAGGAAGGTGGTCGCCGGGCAGGATGCGCGCACGCTCGACATCGTCGCGGACGTCTACGGTTCGGTCGTCACCGCGGGCTTGCACAAGGCGCCGTCGATCAAGGTGGCGGAAGCCGCCAAGGTGATCGAAAACTCGCAGCGCGATCTCAACATTGCGTTCATGAACGAGCTGTCGGCAATCTTTCACCTGCTCGGCATCGACACCAAGGACGTGTTGGCGGCGGCCGCGACCAAATGGAACTTCCTCAATTTCACGCCGGGTCTGGTGGGCGGGCACTGCATCGGCGTCGTTCCGTATTATCTGACCTATCGGGCGCAGAAGGCCGGCTACCACCCCGACGTGATCCTGGCCGGGCGGCGCATTATCGATGCGGTCAG
>JBFXEX010000108.1:0-18846 GCA_050179645.1 Xanthobacteraceae bacterium
CGATGCCAACCGCGGCGATTGCAGCGTTGAGTTTCTGCGACATATCGTGCTCCTTCGTTTGGACTCCCTTCACAGCATCTATCGCCGGTCGGGAGGAGAAGCACGGCCGGACCATTCCATTATACGACGATGTCAAACCTCTGGCTCGGACGCTGTTTGAGGCGGCTGCCGACCGGACGATCTGGTGCACCGATTGGCCGCATGTCCAGTACCGCAAGCGGATGCCCAACGATGCGGAGTTGCTCGAATTCCTGTTCAGCGTCATTCCGGGCGCCGAACAGCGCCGCAAGGTGATGGTGGACAACCCGTCTCGTCTCCACGACTTTTGACGAGACGCGGCCAACATGTGCGAACCTTGATTTTACGATCAAAGGGCAAGCGACCGACGTGCGATTTCAAGATGTGATCCGGCGTCGGCCGGCGCTGGCTTTAGCTCAGCGCCGTGCTTGATTGCGTCCTGTTTTCGGGCGAGGTTGCCCTGCGCGCAAGGGCCACTTTTGCAAGCCCGTGTCATTGTTGCAGTCAAATCCGCGCGCGTTTTGCTGATGGTGTCAGCCACTGAGACCAGGTCGCGAAGGGCGCCTCCTGCGTGTCGCGAAGGGCGCGTCCTGCGTCGTGTACGGCACGGGTATGGGCGCCGCTCAATCTGGCATCGTTTTGCCTGGACCTTGCATTCGGACAGTAAAGGTCCCCGACATATTGTGTATTCGCTTCGATCGCCGCGCTGGCTGGAATGATCACCCTGATCTTCACCGCGCAATAAATGGCTCTCAAGTCGTTGCAGAGCCCTACTGTCGCGCGCACCGGCCGTTAGGCCGCCCCTGCGGCCGATGTTCGATCCGCTCGGCGAGGTCGGCAACCGCGGCATACGTCGGACGCGGCGCTTGGGGCAAGACGGCAATGTTCGACGGCAGTTTCACCGCGGCCCATTCTCTCCCGCGACGCGGCGCTGCAGTCCGCTCGACTGGCAGACCAGATTAGGCCCGACTTGGCCATGAACCCTGACTTGCATCGGTAGCTCTCCTCAAAGACGATCGGCACCCACAGGCTGCTGTGAGTCATTGCGGGGCTATCTGGCGTTGGGCTCGGCAACAAGCGCGGCCGAACCTACCCACTCAATGCCCAGCTTGCAGAGGGATTCCGACAATTCAGTCAGCCGCTTTCCTCATCTTTTGCGGACGCGGCGCGGCACTCTGTAGAGCCAGCGAGCTGATAAAATCGCCGCTGAAAGGTTGCGCATCCTCGCGAAAACGGAGACCCAGAAGCTTTTCTGCTGTGAACCGCCGACAAGCACAACGATTGAGATGCCGCGACTCTAACATCCCGACTTGCTTGGGAGGTCGAGGCACCAGCGGTCATCGATCAATAGGCGAGCGAGCACCAGACGGGGGAGCATTTGCAATGATCCGACAATCATGGTCTGATTCGATGCCCAATGCTGGCGGGTGAATCAAAGGGTCAGTAAGAATAGCAATAATGCCAAGGATATTGATCTCAAACGGTTATGTGGTCAGCGTTGATTCCGCCCGCAATGTTTTCCCGAATGGGTTTGTAACGACCGACGGTTGCAAAATTGCCTCGATAGGCGCGCAGGTCGACGCGCCTTCGCCCGGTGAATTCGACGAGGTTATCGACGCCAGCGGCTGCATTGTTCTGCCTGGTCTGATCAATATGCACCAGCACCATTGGTACACCCTGTTCAAGGGTGTAGCCGATGGCTACCTGCTTGAGGACTGGGTCTCAGATTTCCTCCTTCCTGTTTCACGTCATCTGACTGTCGAGGCAATGCGCATCTCCAGCAGAATCGCCGGGATGGAGATGCTGGCGACCGGTACGACGTGCTCGTTCAACCATTCGGTGACGACGACAACGCCGGAGCTGGTCGAGGCCTCGATCGCGCCGCAGCGGGACCTGGGCATTCGTCAAATCTACGCCAAGGAGCTGCGATGCCGGACGCGCGGGAATCCCAACCATCCGCTGGGTTTGGACGACGCCCTCGCCCAATTCGAAGAGCAGCATCGGCGCTGGGACGGGACGTCCGGCGGGCTCGTGCGCACGGCAATGGTGATCGAAAGCAACGCCCATTGGGTGGCTGCCGGCATGAGCACGGAGGAGCTTATCTGTTGCGGATACGAGCTCGCAAAGCGGCTCGGGCTTCGCATCAGTACGCACATCGCGGGTGGTACTTTTTCTCTGGAGAAGGGCTTCCTGAAGTACCTGCGCGAGACCGGTCGAACGGACGTACGTTACCTGATGCAACTCGGCATCCTGGACGAAAGCTGGCTCCTGATCCACGGCATCCACAATACCGAGCTCGATCTCGAACAGATGGCGCAGGTCGGCGCCAACTTCGTCTACACACCGACGAGCGAAGCCATGCGCGGCGGCGGTATCGGCCCCATCGCCAATGCTCAGCGTGCCGGGATCAACGTATCCTTGGGCACGGACGGCCCGATGGTCGACTATTCGGTGGACATGGTCGAACAGATGAAAGGCTGCCTGCTGTTGCAACACGTGCGCCACCTGGATCCAACCTGCATCTCGGTCGAGCGCACCATCGAGATGGCAACGATCAACGGCGCCAAGTCGCTCGGTCTCGAGCGAGATATCGGCTCGTTGGAGCCGGGCAAGTTCGCCGACATTGCGATCTTCGATCTGAGGAGGCCGTATATTGGTGTCCTACACCGTCCCATCTCGACGTTCGTCTGCGCTGGCAAGGGCAGCGACGTACGCGTCGTGCTGGTCAATGGCGAGATCGTCTACCGCGACGGGAAATTCCGCCGGCAAGACCATGACGCAGTCGAGAACGTGCTCAGGGATGGGGAGCGTATCGGCGCGGCAATTCTCAACGAGGCCGGATTGAGCCAGCGCTTAGCGCCGGCGTGGCGGCGGTGATCGCCGATGGAAGTGATCGTCGATCATGTTTCGAAGGTGTGGGGCGGTGCCAACGGCGTCGTCGCCATTGACGATGTTTCCCACCGCTTTCGGTCAGGCCGCTTTTCTTGCATCCTCGGTCCGAGTGGGTGCGGCAAAAGCACGCTCGTTCAGATCGTCGGAGGACTGGAGCCGGCGAGCGGCGGCAGCGTTTATATTTGTGATCCCGGGCAGGGTAGTACCGATCGTCCCCTTGGCATCGATTCGGTCATGGTCTGGCAAAACCTGAACCTGTTCCCTTGGCGCAGCGTGATTGACAACATCGTCTTTGGTCTTGAGATGCGCGGGATGCCGCGAAGCGAACGATACGCACGCGCAGCCGGCTTGGTTACCTCGGTTGGACTGCGCGGGTTTGAAAATCATCTGCCGGGGCAATTGTCTGGTGGGATGCGTCAGCGCGTCGCACTGGCTCGGGCCCTGATCCTCGAGCGCCCGATCCTGCTCATGGATGAGCCATTTGCTGCGCTCGATGCACAAACAAAGATCGTGATGCAGGAAGAATTGCTGCGTATCTTTGAGCAAACGCACAAGACCATCCTTTTCGTGACTCATGCGATTGAGGAGGCGATACTGCTGGGTGACGAAGTGATCGTCATGACGGCGCGCCCTGGCCGGATCAAAGAAGTCATCGACATCGATCTGCCGCGGCCGCGATCGTTGGAACTCGTCAGTTCCAAGGAGTTCGGAGCGGTCTTCGATCACGTTTTCCACCTCATTCGTGAGGAGGTCACTAAATCGATGGAGCAGCAGGCGATCACCGCCACCGGACATTGATGATCGAGCCCCGCAACCGTACCGCGCGAATGCACGAAAGGGCGCTTCCTGCGCTGACCGTGCTGGGCATTTTGATCTTTTGGGAGGTCTGGGTCAGAGCGAGAGGGATTGCGCCAATCTTTCTGCCGGCGCCCTCTGCGATTGCATTCTATCTCTATCGCATGATCGTTGACGGCTCAATGCCTTACAATCTCGGCATCACTTTGATGCGCATATTCGCGGGTTTCGTGATCGCCGCGGTGAGCGGCATTCTTCTCGGCGTGTTGATGGGCATGTCGCGTCCCATCGCGCGCGTCGCCGACGTGTGGATCGCTATGCTCTATCCGTTGCCGAAAATTTCGCTCATTCCCCTGCTTATCATCTGGCTCGGGACGGGCGAGGCCTACAAGATCGTCATCAGTGCGGTCACCGCCTTTTTCCCGATCGTCATTTCGACCTATGCGGGAATTCGTCAAGTGGATCGCGGTCTAATGAAGACCGCGATGGATCTCGGCGCGAACCGTCGACAGGTTCAGCTTAAAGTGGTGATTCCAGCCGCGATTCCCAGCATCCTTGCCGGCCTTCAGCTCGGCATGGGCGTCACCATCATTCTGGTTGTCGCGGCCGAAATGATCGGCGGCTCTTCACAGGGCGGAATGGGCTACCTGCTAATCAGTGCGGGACAGGTGATGGAGACCGAGAAGGTCTTCGCGAGCCTGGTCGTCCTTGCGCTCGCGGGTGCGGCGATCATAAGGTTCCAGCAGTGGACCGATCGGATGGTCGCTCCATGGGCAGTTCACGCCGATGAACGTTGAATCAGCAGGAGTTCAAACGATGATCAGAAGGGTGACGCTCGTGAATCGTATCGCTTCGGTCCTCGCGCTGGTTTTGGGCTGTGTTGCCTTGGCGCCTGCCGAAACCCGCGCCGCCGACACCATTCGCATAGGCGAAGGTCCGTTTATCAGCGGCGGCGGATTCTATATCGCCAAAGCGAAAGGCTACTTCACGAAGCTTGGCATCGAACTGCAAATGCGCGAATTCGCGGATGGGGCGCTGGCGATGCCGTCATTTATTTCCGGCGAGCTCGACATCTCTTTCATGACCGCCAACGCCAGCCTCTTCAACAGCATCGCCAAGGGCGCTCCCATCCAGATCATCCTCGACCGCGGCCATAACCGCACGGGCCGCGCCTACACCGTGATCAGCGTCACGAAGGCGATGGCGGAGCAAGGGGTCCGCTCCCTGGGCGATATGGCCAAGCTGAAGGGTAAGCGCTTCGGCGTGGGCGCGTTGGGGAGCATCAATCAGTTCAATGCGGCCACGGCCCTCATCAAAGCTGGCCTCGATCCCGCCAAGGATGTGCAGTGGATTGTGAACGTGCCGCAACCCGATCTCATGAAGATGCTTGGGCAGAACCAACTTGAAGCAACCGATCTCGCATACCAATTTGGGTTCTTTGCGCAGAAGAACGGCTGGGGCCCCATGATTGCGCCCGGCGACGTCATCGCTCCCAACGGACAGATTTCAACCTACGCGATTCGGAAGGAATACCTCGCGAAGAATCGCGACGTGGTGATCCGCTTCGCCATGGCCTACCTGCAAGGGGTCAAGGAGTTCAATGCGGCCGCCGGTGCTCCCGACAAATATCCTGAGATCGTCGACATCTTGGCCAAGAGCACAACGCTGAAAGACCCTGCGGTGCGCCATGGCGCCGAACTGGTCCTACACGAATGAGGATGGAATGCCGGTCGTGGAATCCGTGATGGAAATGCAGGATTTCTGGAGCGGTCCCTACTTCAAGTTCGTCGAGAAGAAAGTGACACGCGATCAAGTCTTCGATCTTAGCGTCGCGAAAGAAGCCAAGGCACGGTTAGATCGGGAAAAGCCGTTCTGACGCGTTGGAGGGCTATATCCGTCTCGGTCGCGGGCGTCGCGCCGATTGGCGATGACCTGCTCGCGACCGCTGATCAAAGGAGATGTGTCATGACGGCCGCCAACGGAGCACTGCTCACCAGTCTTGCACAAAAGGCTTCACCTGAGCACGCCGCGCTGATCGTGGTCGATGTTCAGAACGACTTCGTGTCAGATGGTGGATACTTTCATCAGGTCGGCTGCGATGTGAGTACGATTCAGAAGTCTGCCATTCCTCCGTTGTTGAGTTTGATTGACAAGGCACGAGAGGCGGGGGTCCTAGTTGTATTCATTCAAGCAATTTATGACGACCAGTACTTGTCTGCTCCGATGCGGGAACGTGACCTGCGCACTAACCGAGAAATGCCGAAGTGCCAAAGTGGCACTTGGGGCGCGGACTTTTTTGCCGTACGCCCGCAGCCGGGAGAGCCGGTTGTCGTCAAGCACCGCTACAGTGCAGTGATCAATACCCGCTTAGACGCGCTATTGAAGGAGCGCGGTGTCAAGAGCCTGCTAATGACTGGAGTTGCGACCGATACTTGCGTCGAGGCGACCGCACGCGACGCCTACTTTATCGATTATTATGTGACCCTGGTTCAAGACTGCTGTGGCGCGCTAGACGAAGAAGATCACCGCACTGCTGTTAAGCGCTTCGCGCGAGACTATGGCCCGGTGGTCAATTCGTCAGATTTGATCGCCGTGTGGCAACAAACTTCCGCCAAGGCACATGCAGCCGGGGTTGAGCTTCTGCCTGAAACGTAGAGCATGATCTATACCTTCTGATCGACTAACCAGCAGTACGTCAACTTGCGGCTAATCTGGGCGCCTCGTTTGCACTCGGCGACAATCGGTTGAATGGGGACAGGAGTCGTCCAAAGATATGGTGCCGCGTCGCCACACCAATATTTTTCGGATTGCATCATCGCTATGCACGGATATGATTTTCAGCAAGAATGCCTCGTTCGTCGGGCCAACGACGCAACCAACTTCGGATACGGCGAATGACAGGAAAGAATGGTGCGGCCGCGACGGTCGTCGACCGGATCAAGAGAGATTTCAAGGTCATCAATCTTGGGATTTTCTTCGACGAGGCCTTGGGACAGCATCCGGACAGGATCGCGATCGTCGATCTAACCGAAGCCGCGCCGCGGTACCACACCTACGTCGAGCTGGAGGCGGAAGTGTGCCGGGCGACGCAGGCGTTGGCTGCGGCCGGGCTGCGGAAGAAAGACCGTTGCATCGTCTCGCTTCCCAACGGCGTAACGTTCCTGTCGGTATTTCTCGGTGCGCTCCGCCTCGGGGTTGTGCCGGTACCGATCAATTTCTGGCTCGGCGCCGATACGCTGCAAAGCATCATGCGCGACGCCCGCTGCCGCGCCATCGTCGGCAGTTCAGAGGATACGGCGACCTGCTGCGATATCGCCGACAAGCTGGACATCGCGATCAGGCTTTCGAGCGACGACGTTCGGCCGGGATGGGGCGACTACCGCGCCCTGGCGGTCCGCCAGTCGGAAACCCGCATCGTCGAGCCGATGGCGTTCGACGATGTCGCCTTTCAACCCTACACCTCCGGCTCCACGGGGACGCCCAAGGGCATCGCACTCACCCACGGCGGAATGATCTGGGGTATCGAGCACAGCCAGAAATACTGGCCGCTGTCGCCGTCCGACCGGGTAATCGTGGCGGCGCCGATGTTCCACAAGAACGCCATGCGTGGCTCGGTGAAGCCGTCGCTGCGTGCCGGCGCGTCGCTGGTCATTATGCGCAACTTCGATCCGCGCCGCTATCTGCAGGCGGTCGCTGATCACAAGGTCACGAGCTGCAGCGGCGTGCCCACCATGTTCGCCGAGATGCTGCGTCATTCCGACCTCGTTCAATCACTCGATTTCTCGGCGCTCAAGCGGATCTCGATGGGTTCGGCGATCGTGCCACCGGAACTGATCGATCGCCTGATGGAGGCCTTCAAGATCACCGTACGGGAGAGCTTCGGCCTCACTGAAGGTGGTGGCGCGATCCGGCAGCCCATCGACGGCCGCGTGCCGCCGCGCGGCAGCGTCGGAATGGTCGCGCCAGAACTCGAGGTCAAGCTGGTCGGGCCTGACGGCAGGGAGGCGGACGAGGGTGAGTGCTGGATTCGCAGCCCCTACGTGCTGCGTGAATACGTCAATCTGCCGGAATTGTCGCGCGAGCGCATCCGGGATGGATGGCTGCGTACCGGTGACCTTCTCCGCCGCGACGCGGACGGCTTCTATTATTACGTCACGCGAATTGACGACATGTTTGTCTGCGGCGGCGAGAACATTTACCCCAAAGAAGTCGAGAACCTCGCGCTCAAGCATCCAGACGTTGCCAACGTCGCAGTCGCGCCACTTACCCATGACACCAAGGGGTATGCGCCCGCCGCCATGGTTGTGCTTAAGACCGGTCGGAGGGTGGAGGAGCAGGACCTGCAGAATTTCTTCGCCGCGAACGGTCCGGCTTTCGCAATCCCACGCGCCATCATGTTCGTTGACTCAATTCCGCTCAACGGCGCCGGCAAGGTCGACCGAGCACTCATCCGTCGGACGATGGAAGAGCGTTTCGGAACGCTGCAGAGCCGCGGCCTTGGACGCTCGTGATGAATGATCAGATCGTCTCCACGCTGGGGCCGCATCTTTCGCATGACGCCGTGCGCTCGCTTATGGTCGAACTCGCCCGGGTGCCGAGTCCGCAGACCGAATTATTCGAGGCCGAACCGCTGCTGCGCACCTTCATCAAGACGGCAGTGACGCCGCGGGTCGAGGCGATGGGGGTCAAGGAAATCCGCTTCGACAGCATGGGCAACCTGATCGCGACCTATGGCGCCAACCGATCCGGCGCCTCGCTGATGCTCTGCAGCAACGCGATGAACCAGCCGCAGGCCACGATGAAGAACGCCTATTCAGGCGATATCATCGACGGCCGTCCGCACGGACTGCCGGGCCAAGCCGTGATGGGCAAGGGGCTCAGCGAGCAGAAGGCCACGATGGCCGCGATGTTGCACGCGATGGATGCCGTCATCCGCAGTGGCGTTCCGATTCATGGCCGGCTCGTGTTCCTGTGCTGCGTGTCGGGCGAGACTGGCCGCCACGACGCCATCCGCAACGTGGTCGAGACAGAAGGCGTGCGCGCCGACATGTGTCTCCTCGGCGGCAACGGCAACCGCATTAGCCTCGGCAACCGTGGCCGGATCGACGTATTCATCACGGTACGCGGGTCGCCGTCGCACAGCTCACGGCCGCACGATGGCTGCAACGCGATCACCGGCGCATTCGAGGTCCATCGCCGCCTGTTGCAAGACATCAAGCTGACCGGCGTGCATCCACAACTTGGCCGGCAGACGCTGACGATTAATCACATCCGCAGCTTCCCCGAATCCACCCACACGATTCAGGACCGTTGCGAACTGGTGGTCGACCGGCGACTGCTGCCCGACGACGATCCGCAGGAGGCGTTCAAGCAGATCGAAGCCGTCGCAATGCAGGTCGATGGGATGAAGGATCCAGCCAGCGGCAAGCCGTGGTCGGTCTCGGTGAAGCTGGGGCCGTTCATGTACCCGTCGCTGGTGACCCCGCAGTCGGCGATCGTCAAGGCGATCACCGAAGCATCCCTGGCCATGACCGGAAAAGCGCCGGAAACGATCTATAATCCGAGCGCGTTCGACCAGGGGTATCTCAACCACGTCGGCGTCGAGTGCTGCAATTATGGTCCTGGCGAGCATCAGTTCGCCCATACGGATCTCGACATGGCATCGGTCGACCGGACCTTCGACGCTGCGAAGGTATTCGCCTTCCTGATCGTCAGGCACCTGGGCGCTTGATGGCCGCACTGCATGCGCCTGACGAGTATCTGCTATGCTTTGCACAGGCGCAGCCTGCAGTTGTGACCCGCGGCGTTCGTGACGGACTGGACCGCATTCCGGGCGACACCATCGGTTGGCGGCAACAACGGTCCAAGGCCGGGTCGGGCGTCGCATGTTTGCAGCACATGACGGCTTTGCGTATTGTCCTCTTAATTTTGCAACCTTGAGCCTGCGAGGCAGCCATGACCGAAGCGACGACGCTGGTAAAGAATCAGGTCCGTGACTTCTTCCGCCCACGACGTCTCGGCCACGCCAACTTATATGTCTCGGACTATGTCGAGGCGCAGCAGTTCTATTATTCTGTCGCCGGCATCCACGAGGCCTATCGCCAGCCCGACAACAAGGCGAGCTTCATTACCAACGGAAACACGTACCACGACTTTGGCCTGACCGACATTAGTAGTCCCTATGCGCCCAAAGGCCAAAAGCCCGGATTGTTCCATCTGGCGTTTGAGTTGGAAAACGAAGTCGATCTGGTCGATGGCTACAATCGGGCCTGCGCCGCCGGCGTGATCTTCAGTCACACTCGTGATCATGACGTAGCGCACTCGCTCTATATGCGCGATCCCGATGGCAACATGGTCGAGATCTACGCCGACGTCATCCGCGAATGGTGGACCAACCGGCATGGCACGATCATCAAGAAAAAGCCCGACTACATTCCGGGCATTTCGTCGCCGCCGACTAGCGACCGGAACTATCCCGTCGATCCGGAGATCAAAGTGGTGCCGGAGGCGATCTTCCATTCGCAGCGCGTCGCGCATGTTGCGCTGGTGACGAAGGACTTCGAGCGCATGTTTGATTACTACACCGATGTTATCGGACTGCAGGCGCTGTTCGGCGACCGGCGCGCTACGCACGCGATCTTGCGCGGGACAGTTGGATCGGGCGACGTCACCTTGCTACGCCAGCGTGCCGGCCTCGAGCCGGACCTGCACCACGTCGGACTGGAAGTCGCCGGTGAAGCCGATCTCGACCAAGCCCTGCAAAAGCTGGCCACGCGAGGCATCGCGGTAGAGCGCCATATCGATCACCCGGCCCGACACGCCGTCACGATCAAGGATTCGTCGGGGATTCGCCTGCAGTTCTTTGTCAATCGCGCCTGGCGGCCCGATACGATTGCGACGGTGTCGGCGGAGGATGCCCCTTATGCGCTGTAGGCCGGATTAGCCAATCAACGACGCGTTAGGGCAGGGGGATGCGAGCTGAGCGTTACGATGCCGTGATCGTTGGTGCTGGCTTCGCCGGCTTGTCGGCGGGAAATGTTGCCGCCGCAAAGGGGCGCAAGGTTGCCGTGCTGGAGGCGCAATCCCGCCCCTGGCTCAATAACTCACGGGTCGCGACCGGCGTCCTGCACTTTGCCTTCGCGCATCCGAAGTCCGATCCCGTGGCTTTGGCCGGGCGCCTCACCGCCGTTACCGAGGGTGCGGCCCGCCCCGACCTCGCCGAACATGCAGGCCGCCAGGCCGCCGCCATAATGGACTGGTTGAGCGCTCAAGGCGCCGACCTGCTCGATACCGACTACGGCAAGGGCCCGCTGCCGGTGCTGCAGCCGCAGCGCAGCTTTCGCCAGGGGTTGGACTGGCAATCGCGGGGTTGCGCGCTTCTGCTTGATCGGCTGATCGAACGCTTCGAGGTCAATGGCGGCGTCATTCTGGATGGCACCGAAGCACGGGATCTCATCCGCGCCGCCGACCGTGTTCAGGGCGTGATCGCTCGGCGCGGCGACGAAGACATTCGGTTCGAGGCCGACAGCGTCGTGCTCGCCGACGGCGGGTTTCAGGCCAACCGGCGTCTGGTGCAGCGCTTCATCGCGCCAGCAGTCGACAAGATCAGGCTGCGCGCCACGCCGTCGGGGCACGGCCGCGGCATCGAGCTTGCCGAAATGGCTGGCGCGAAACTCGCACTCACGGATTGTTTCTACGGGCATCTACAGTCGCCACAGGCGTTCATCAATGACGCATTGTGGCCCTATCCCAACATGGATTGCTTGGCGACTTCGGGAATTGTGGTCGACCGGTCCGGCCGGCGGATCGCCGATGAGGACTGGGGCGCGATCTGGCTCTCGAATGTTATCGCGCGTCGCGCCGATCCGCTCGATTGCTACGCAGTGTTCGACAGCGCGGCTTGGCAGGGCGAAGCGATGCGCGATTTCGTCCCGCCCAATCCGCTGTTGCCGGAGTTCGGTGGCACCATCCGCTCGGCACCGGAGGTCGCGATACTCGCGATTGCGAGCAGTATCGACACCGAATTGACGCGGACGGTCGCCAACTACAATGCTGCCGTCCGGAAGGGCCGAGCGGCGGAGATGGCGGTGCCGCGCGGCGCCAAACGCTATCCGCCCGTCACCATTGAGCAGCCGCCGTTCTACGCCGTTCCGTTGTGTGCCGGCATCACCTCCACCATGGGTGGGGTCCTGGTCAATGCGCAGGGCAATGCGCTGCGACACGACGGGTCTGGAATTGCCGGCCTCTATGTCGCAGGCTCCAGCACCGGCGGATACGAAGGGGGGCCGCATGCCGGCTATCTGGGCGGCCTCATGAAGGCTTTTCTCACCGGCTATTCGACCGGCCAGGCGATCGCCAACACCGAGCAGGATCCGCTGCGATGAAGGGGCATGTTGAGATCGCGGGCGCGGGATTTGCCGGTCTGACGCTGGCCACGGCGCTGTGCCAACGCGGCTGGACGGCACGGGTGCATGAATCGAGTCCCGAACTGCGCGCGCTGGGCGCCGGCATCTATATCTGGGAGAACGGCCTGCGTGTACTCAAGGCGCTCGGAGCCTACGAGGACGTTGTACAGAGCGCCCACGAAGCGCCGCTCTACGAGGCTCGTCTGCGCGACAATTCCGTGCTCTCCAGCGAGGCGTTCGGTCTGCCGGGTCGGGGACGCATGCTAACGATGACGCGCAAGCATCTTTATGACGCCATGCTTCGCGTCGCCCGCGCGGCTGGCGTGGAGATCGTCACCAGCAGCGAGGCGGCTGGCGCCGAAGCCGACGGAACGTTGGTTCTGGCCGACGGCCGGCGGCTTGCCGCCGACCTTGTGGTCGGGGCGGACGGTGTGCGCTCGAATGTCCGGGATGCGCTGGGATTACTCAAGCAGCGCACCAAGCACCGCGACGGCGTGATTCGGTTGATCGTACAACGATCGCCGGACGAAGTCGGTCACCCGATCTGGGACAACGTCATCAACTTCTGGGACCCGTTGCGACGGATTCTGTACAGTCCATGCAACGACCACGAGCTTTACCTCGTTCTTGTCGCCAGGGCTTCCGACGAGCGAGGTGTGCGGATTCCGGTCGATACCGAATCCTGGATCGAGACGTTTCCTAATCTCGCGGCGATCCTTAGGCGGATCGGCGATCAGGGCCGCTACGATCTCTATGAGTCCAACTCGTTGACGGCTTGGTACGAGGGCCGGGTCGCTATCATCGGCGATGCGGCCCATGCGATGCCGCCAACGCTCGGGCAGGGCGCGGGCTGCGCGATGATGAACGCGCTCGGCCTTGCGGTCGCGCTGGAGCAATCGTCGGACGTCTCGTCGGCGCTGCGCGTATGGGAAAAGCGGGAGCGGCCGCTGACCGAGCATACCCAGCACCTGTCGCGTGTGATCGCGGACGAACGGACCGGCTCCGACGGCCACAGCAAATGGACCCCCGAAGCGCTGCGCGCCGCCACTCATATTCCGACCGGAACGGCGGGCCTGAAGACTGATTTCGACCTACGGCTCGCCACGATGGCTCCGGGGGAGCGATTGAGCAATTTCGGGCCCGCGCGCTGACGCGGGCCGCGTGACCGAAGGCACCCGATGACGGCTCGCGCCTTGTCTCTGGCGTTCATTGCCCTTTGGATCGCGCTGGGCCTCTATTTCATGCTGCAAGGCGTGGAGATGAAACTCGGGACGATTTCGAGTCCTGGAACCGGCTTCATGCCGTTCTTCGTCGGCTTTGTCGTCATCGTATTCGGTGTCCTGTCCGCGACCCCGCTTCTGATCTCGCCGCCCTCGACTGCATCGGAGCGGCTGTCGCTTGAACGCATGCGCGACCCGGCGATCGTCGTCGCCGCGATGATCGCGTACTCGGCTGCGCTGGAGCGCGCGGGTTTTATCGTGAGCACGGCTCTGTTGATCGTGCTGCTGGCGCGCTTTGTCGGCCGGACGTCGTTGGTCAGCGCCGCGGCCCTCGGCGTGCTGGCGACGGCCTTTTGCTATGTCGTGTTCGGGCTATTCCTCGGGGTTCACCTGCCATGACCCAGATCGATGCCCTGATCTACGGCTTCACCGTCGCGTTCCAGGTCGAGAACCTGCTGCTGTGCCTTACGGGCTGCATTGTCGGCACATTGGTGGGTGTTCTTCCCGGCATCGGGCCGGCCGGTGCTCTCGCCATGCTGCTACCGGTAACCCTGGCAATGCCGCCGGTCTCGGCGGTGATCATGCTGGCTGGAATCTATTATGGTGCCATGTATGGCGGCTCCACCACCGCCATACTGATTAACATTCCGGGCGAAGCCGCCTCCATTGTCACCACCATCGACGGCAACCAGATGGCGCAGCAGGGCCGCGCCGGCCCCGCGCTGGCGATCGCCGCCCTCGGCTCGTTTGTGGCCGGTACGATCGCGGTGCTCGGCCTGATGTTCGTGGCGCCGCCTCTCGCCTCGGTGGCGCTGGCGTTTCAGTCTCCGGAATATGTCGCACTCGTCATCCTCGGATTGACGTTCTTGAGCTACGTATCGATGGGTTCGACCGCCCGCGCCATGATGATGGCGGCCGCAGGGTTGCTGCTCGGTACTGTCGGCAACGATCCGGTCGGCGGCGTCGACCGCTTCACGTTCGGGCTGTTCGAACTCGGCGACGGCTTCGGTCTGGTGCCGGTCGTAGTTGGGCTGTTCGGGGTGTCCGAAATCCTGATCAATCTCTACGCGCGGGATAACGTCCGAAGCTTTACGGCGAAGATCGGCCGTCTGCTGCCGAGTCGTGACGATCTGTCCCGCAGCGTCATGCCGGTGTTGCGCGGTAGCGGCATCGGCTTCCTGATCGGCCTGTTGCCGGGCGGCAACGCGATCCTGGCAGCGATCCTGTCTTATGCGATCGAGAAGCGCACATCCAGGACGCCGGAGCGCTTCGGTAATGGCGCGGTCGAGGGCGTCGCCGGGCCAGAGGCCGCCAACAACGCGGCTTCAATCAGTTGCTTCGTGCCGGTGCTGACACTCGGTGTCCCGACCAACGCGATCATGGCGTTGCTGCTGGCCGCCCTAATGATCCACGGCGTCCTGCCCGGACCGCAGCTCATTAGCCGCAATCCGGAGTTGTTTTGGGGAACGATTGCTAGCATGCATATCGGAAACGCAATGCTGCTGGTTCTCAACCTGCCGCTGGTCGGCCTTTGGGTGCGCCTACTACGCATCCCCTACAACTACCTGTTTCCCCTGGTGCTGCTGTTTTGCGTGCTAGGCGCATACACGGTAGGCAATTCCACATTCGACTTGTACGTGATGGTCGGCTTTGGCGTCTTGGGCTTCGTCATGCGGATTGCCGGTTTCGAGCCCGCGCCCTTGATCCTTGCATACATTCTTGGCCCGCTATTTGAAGAGAACCTGCGTCGGACCCTGGTGGTGTCGGATGGTTCGTTCGCCGTGTTTCTGCAGCGCCCGATTGCGCTGACGCTGTTGCTAATCGCTTTCGTGGTACCGTTGATGGCGGTAATTGTGCCGCGGTTCAGACGGGTTGCCACCATCGTTAAATCCAGCGCAGATTAGTTGCGTTTGGCACATATTGTGTTCGTCTCAGCAAAGGAGTGCAGCCATGATATCCGAAAGCAGCCCCGGCCCGCGTAGTACGATCGCGAGCCTGATGTGTGTCGTTGCGGTGTGCTTCGGATCGCCCGGCGCGTTTGCCCAAGATTTTCCGACCAAGCCTGTCGAAATGACGATTCCGTGGCCGCCCGGAGGTCGTACCGACATCATGGTGCGCCTGCTCGCGCCGTACTTGGAAAAGGAACTGGGGCAGCCGGTGCCGGTCGTCAACCGCGTCGGCGGCGGCGGCGTCACCGGTATGACCGCGTTCAAGAATGCGCGGCCGGACGGCTATACGATCTCGAGCGGCGGCATTGCGCTGTCGAGCATGCAATACCAGAAGAAGATCGGCGTCTCGCTGTGGGACTTCACGTGGTTCGCGCGGGCCTATTCGACGCCGATGGTGGTGGCCGTTCCGGGCAAGTCGCCGTTCAAGACGGCCAAGGAATTTCTCGACTTCGCCAAGGCAAATCCCGGCAAGCTCAAGCACGGCAATACTGGCGTCGGTAGCTCTACGCATCTCGCGTCCGAAGCAATGGCGAACAAGCTCGGATTTAAAGTCGTGCAGGTTCCCTATCGCGGCGAGGGGCCAGCTGTTGTCGGTCTCGCGGGCGGCGAGGCGGATTTCTCGCTCGGTCTGATGGTGGCGTTCCGACCGTTCGTCGAGGACAGCAAGCTGCGCATCCTCGGAGTCGCTGCCGATGAGCGTGACGACAACATTAAGAACATCCCCACTTTGAAAGAGCAGGGTCTAGATTTCACTTATCAAGCGTTCGAAGGATTGCATGTGCCGAATGGCGTGCCGGAGCCGGTTCTTGCGAAGCTCTCGGCAGCCGCCAAAAACGCCCTGACAAATGCGGAACTCAAGAAGAAGTTTGCCGATATCGGCCTCACGCTCGCTTATCAGGACGGCCCGACGTTCACCAAATGGCTGAAGGGCTGGGACGCGCAAGTGTTGGCGCAGATGAAGCAACTCGGCCTGTACGGCCGCGAGTGACCGTTCGTACTCGACCGCGGCGGAGGCCTGGTTGGCCTCCGACACCGCCGGCGATCATGCGCCGGAACCGTGCGGAAGCGTTGCCGGGTGGCCGCTCGGATAGGATTCGGCGAGAAAGTTCAGGACCTCGCCATCGAAACGTTCCGCCTCGTCGAGCTGCGGATAGTGCCGGGAGTCCGCAAATACGACGAGCCGACTGCCCTTGACCGCTTTCAGGTTCTCGCGCGCGGTCTCGACATTGGCCCGCGGGTCCTTGCCGCCGAAAATCGCCAGTACCTTTGCGGTCACCTCGGGCAGACGGGGCTGTACACGCCACTGTCGCCAACTGTCCAAGTCGGCCAGCGACGCCATCCGCCGGTCGAAAACCTCGATGGCGCCTGGCATCGCGTAGCTGGTCATCTGCGCGAACAGCAGCGCCTCGGGGATTTCGGTGCCCGGCGCGACGATCGATGCCATCCGCCTCATGCAGTTCTGCCGCGACGGGTCGACAAAGGCGCTGCGCCCGTTCTTCCACGTCGCCTCGTACATGGTCTTGAGGTCGGCGTCGCTATTGAAGGCCGACCCCGAACTGACCAACGTCAGCACCGGGATGCGCTCCGGCTGCCGCAGATGCAGCAGAAGGGCGAGCAGTGCGCCAAGCGAACTCCCGATCACCGCGGTGCGCGACAGATCCAGCCGATCCATGAGCGTTATAAGGTGATCGATCATGTAGGGATGTGCCGCGCCCTCGCGATATCGTCCTGGCTCCGTAAAGCCACAACCGAGTAGATCGGGCGCGATGACTCGATAGCGTTCAGCGAGCGAGGGAATGTTGCGGATCCACACATCTGCCGGCATCCCCACCCCGTGGAGGAGCAGTACGGGCAGACCTTCGCCCGCGTCGTAGAACCGGGTCATTGCCTCGTCGATTGTCTCGAATCGGATTCTCATCGAAGAAATCCTCTCTCCATTGTTCCTCCGCGGCTTTGGATGCGTATTTTATCCTTAGGCCAAAATCACTGTGTCGTCGTCATCGACGTTTGCGACCTGCGGCGCGCCCGAGATATAGTCGGATGTCGGTGCGTGGCTGGCCCGATTGGTTTCCGAGGCTCTTGATTGGGGAGAACGCGATGAAGGCCTTGGTGCTACGCGAGCATGGCGGCCCTGAGAAGGCGGTATACGAGACCGACTTCCCGGATCCCCACGCCGCCGAGGGCGATGTGGTGCTGCGAGTGCGCGCCTCGTCGCTGAACTACCATGACATTTTCACGCGCCGCGGCATGCCGGCTATCAAGATTGCGATGCCGATGATCATGGGGCTCGACATCGCCGGCGAGATTGTAGAGGTAGGCCCCGGCGTGACTGATTGGCGCGTCGGTGACCGTGTGCTGGTCGATCCGGCCAATCGGGTCGAAGGCGGTCTGATGGGCGAAACCGCCCATGGCGGCTTGGCCGAACTCTGTCGCGTCCGCGCCCATCAGCTCATTCGCTTACCGGACCATGTTGGCTTCACCGACGCGGCTGCGATCCCGGTCGTTTACGGCACCGCCATCCGGATGTTGCACACCATCGGGTGCATCGAAAAGGACGAAAAGGTGCTGGTCATCGGAGCGAGCGGTGGCGTCGGGGTTTCCTGCGTGCAACTCGTGAAGCTCGCCGGGGCGGTCGCGATCGGCTGCGTGAGCAGCGCCGAGAAGGCAGATAAGCTCGCGGCGCTTGGTGCGGATCGGACGATCGACTATGTGAAGGACGATTTCGTCAAGGAGATATTCACGCACTACGGAAAACCGACGCGCCGCGGCCCGGGCGCTACCAATGGCGTTGACGTGGTCGTAAACTACACGGGCGGCGACACCTGGGTGAAGTCGCTGCGCTGTTTGCGGGTGGGTGGCCGTCTACTGATTTGCGGCGCCACTGCGGGCTTCAATCCGGTGGAAGACCTCCGCTATATATGGAGCTTCGAGTTGCAGGTTCGCGGCTCGAATAGTTACCGGCGCGAGGATATCTCGAAGGGGCTGGAACTGGTCGCAAGCGGCCGACTCAAGCCGCACATCGACGCCGTTCTGCCGCTCTCGCAGGCGGCGGAAGGCTTCACGCGGCTGGAGGAAAGGAAGGTCTTCGGCAAAGTAGTGATCGTGCCTTGAGATTGAGAACCTCTATTCGTGCTGTCCCGAAACCGACAAGCGGATGGGCCTGCGAGAGTCATTAGCCCGCTCCGCACGCCCTGGATCCTAAATCCAAGGACGCCCCAGGGTCGGTCATCGCGCGTGTAGATCGGCCCATCTCT
The DNA here is from genome assembly GCA_050179645.1 of Xanthobacteraceae bacterium. Lineage (GTDB taxonomy): Bacteria > Pseudomonadota > Alphaproteobacteria > Rhizobiales > Xanthobacteraceae > VAZQ01. Next base: position 18,534 of record JBFXEX010000108.1, read on the forward strand.
TATGCGCCCGCGGCCGGGGTCGAGCACTGGGATCGGCGTATCGTCCGCGAAGATCTCGCTCGATCCGAACACATGCGTCGCCCGACGCGCCTCGCACAACTTCGGCCGCACCTGCTTGGCGCTACGGCGGCATCTGAACAGCAACCAAATGCATGAGGGAAAATAGGATATGGATCCGGCTCCTCGGTAAGGGTTGAGGAATCTATGGGCGCGCAGACGGATATGACGGGAGGCTGTCGAGGAGGAAAGACCGAGAGGCCACGCCATACACCGCAGAATGACGATTGTAGAATTTTAGGGGAACTGGGTTGCG
>JBFXEX010000109.1:0-18794 GCA_050179645.1 Xanthobacteraceae bacterium
TGGTGGCGATTACCGCGTGCGCTATTCCCGCCTATCAGCCGCTGGGCTTCATTGTCACCATGTCGCTCCTGGTCTTCGCCCTGCTGGTGATCGTGGAACGGCGCAATCTGCTGCGCGCCGCCGCCTACAGCGTGGCGCTCACCCTGTTCGCCTACTGGCTGTTCGGCATCGCACTCAAATCGCCGCTTGAGCGCGGCGTCCTCTGGTTCTAGGGGCCGTGGAAACCCTCGACAGTCTTGCGCTCGGTTTCTCGGTCGCGTTGCAGCCCGGCGTGCTCTGGTATGCCTTCATCGGCTGCCTGGTCGGCACGCTGGTCGGGATGCTGCCGGGCATCGGGCCGCTCGCCGGCATCAGCATCCTGCTGCCGCTGACCTTCGGTCTCGACGCCACCAAGGCGATCGTGATGCTGGCGGGCATCTACTACGGCTCGCAGTACGGCGGCTCGACCACCTCGATCCTGCTGCGGATCCCGGGAGAAGCCGCATCGGTGATGACGTGCATCGACGGCAACGCCATGGCCAAGCGCGGCCGCGCCGGTGCCGCGCTGTGCATCGCGGCGGTCGGCTCTTTCATCGCCGGCACCTTCGGCGTCATCATGCTGACCATGGTGGCGCCGCCGCTCGCCAAGTTCGCGCTCCGGTTCGGGCCGCCCGAATACACCGCCCTGCTGGTCCTCGGCCTGATCTTCCTGTCCTACATGTCGACCAGTTCGCTGCCGCGCACGCTGCTGATGGCAAGCTTCGGACTGTTGATCGGCACCATCGGCATCGACGTGATGACCGGTCATTTTCGCTACAGCTTCAACATCGCCGAGCTTGGTGACGGCATCGGCATCGTCCCGGTGGCGGTCGGGCTGTTCGGGCTGGGCGAGATTCTCTCGACACCGAGCCGGCAGGTGAACCAGGACATCGTACATCCGCGGCTGCGCGAACTGTTGCCGAGCCGCGAAGAGTGGCACGATTCGGCGATGCCGATCGCGCGCGGCTCGCTGCTCGGCTTCATCATCGGCATCATTCCGGGGTCCGCGCACATCATTTCCAGCTTCATGTCCTATGCGCTGGAAAAGCGGCTTTCCAAGCATCCGGAGAAATTCGGCCAGGGCGCGGTCGAAGGCGTCGCCGGGCCGGAATCGGCCAACAACGCCGCCTCGACCGGCGCCTTCGTGCCGATGCTGGCGCTCGGCATCCCGACCGGGCCGGTCACCGCGGTGCTGATGGCGGCGCTGCTCATTCACGGCGTGCCGCCCGGCCCGACACTGGTGAACGATCATCCCGACGTGTTCTGGGGCTTCGTCGCCTCGATGTATGTCGGCAATCTGATGCTGCTGGCGCTGAACCTGCCGCTGGTCGGCCTGTTCGTGAACCTGCTGCGCATCCCCTATGCGTATCTTTATCCTCTCATCATCATGTTCTGCGTCATCGGCGTCTACGAGGTGAACCACTCGATCGTCGACGTCTGGATCATGCTGATCATGGGCGTGGTGGGTTACGGACTGAAGAAATTCGGCCTCGATCCCGCGCCGCTGGTGCTTGGACTGGTGATCGCGCCGCTGTTCGAAATGTCGCTGCGGCAGTCGCTGATCATGTCGAACGGCGACTGGCTGATCTTCGGCCAGCGTCCGATCGCGCTCACCCTGCTGCTGATGTGCCTCGCTCTGCTGCTGATGGCGGCTTGGTCGGCGATACGTCGCCACAAGGACTGGCGCGCCAAGCTGGCCGCCGCCGAGACCGGCGAAGTCAATTGATCCAGGCCGGTATGGCCCGGCAAGAATGCTCGAACCTCAAGCCGCGATCGGCTAAGTTCGCTCCCTTCATCCTGGAACTTGATCGTCCGAAAGACTTGCGATGCCGGCTGGGACATGCAGGAGTTGTGGCGAGGCGGTGTCGTATTTCGCGCGATTCTGCCCGGCATGCGGCGCCGCCAACCAGCCCAACCCGGTGACCACGGTCGCGCTGCTGCTGCTGCTGTTTCTGCTGCCGCTCGCGGCCGTTTTCGGCTCGATGCTCCTCTGGTCGCGCTCCCCGACTGCGCCGGGCGCCCCGGCCGAACCCGATCCGGCGGCGCCGGCCGCCGAGGTACCGGAGGCTTACGGCTGGATCGCACAAGCGATGGCCGACTGCGAAGTCCTCGCCAAGCAAAACGCGAATACGCTGTATTTCCTCATTGTTCCGACGAAGCAGAGCGCCACTCCGGCGCCCGGCTGGCGCCCAGTGACGATCGGGAACCTCGGGCAGGCGGCCACGCTGCTCGCTTCGGCGGATGCGCTGGTCGGCCTGCGCAATGGCTCGCTGGAGCTTTACCGCGATCCGCTGACCTTCGCGGTCCGAGATCCTGACACCAACACGACCTACAAGTGGAAGCCTGCCAATGGGGTCAGCGAACTCAAGTCCCGCGAACTGAAGGCCGCGTCGCTTACGCTCGGCGTCGAACTCGACAACAGCGGCCAGATTGAATGGGGCCCGACGATCGCCATCGCCAAGGGCTCCTGCTACTGGACCAATCCGCTGATCCTGCGCGGCGCACCACGGTAGCCCGCTTCCGTTCGGCCCGGCGAAAGCAGGGACCCGGAATTCGAATGCGAGAACCGGATCGGGCGATCAAGCCCAGAGCCGCTCCTTCTCGAGCCCCTTGTAGAGGCCGGCGACGTACTCGCCATAGCCGTTAAACAGAAGGGTCGGGCGGCGCTCGCTGGTGCCAAGCACCTCCTCGGTCGCCTGACTCCAGCGCGGGTGCGAAACCTCCGGGTTGACGTTGGCCCAGAAGCCGTACTCGCCGGCCTGCAGCGATTCCCAGTAGCCCTTTGGCCGCTGGTCGGTGAAGTTGAAGCGCACGATCGACTTGATCGACTTGAAGCCGTACTTCCACGGCACCGCCAGCCGAATCGGCGCTCCCATCTGCTTGGGCACCGGTTTGCCGTAGGCGCCTGTCACCATAAACGTGAGTTCGTTGGTCGCCTCAGCGATGGTGAGACCTTCGACATAAGGCCACGGATACCAGGTCTGGCGCTGGCCGGGCGCGATCTTCGGGTCGTGGAACGTCTCCATGCGGACGAATTTCGCGGACGAAAGCGGCCTCGCCAGTTCCACCAGCTTGGCCATCGGGAAGCCGGACCAAGGGATCGCCATCGACCAGGCCTCGACGCAACGATGGCGATAAAGCCGCTCCTCCAACGACACCTTCTTCAAGAGATCGTCGATGCCGATCTCCTGCGGCTTCTCGACCATGCCGTCGAGCTTGATCGTCCACGGCCGCAGCTTGAGCGCCTGCGCCGCCTTGGTGATCTGCTTGCTGCCGCCGAACTCGTAGAAATTGTTGTAGTTGAAGTTGATCTTCTCGTCGGTCACCGGCCGGTCGAGGGTGTATTTCTCGTTGCGCTTGACCGGGTAGAGGTTGGCCGTGGGGTCCGGCACGTCGGCGATGCGCTGCGCGGCGGCCGCCTGCGGTGAAAGCGCCAGCGCAGCCGCTCCGCCCGCGGCCAGAAAGGCGCGGCGGTCGAAGAACAGGTGCTCGGGCGTCGCAAACCGTTCCGGCAGTTCCCAGCCGCGGCGGCGAATGACATGCATGGGCGTCCTCCTGCTCTGAGCAATGGGTCTGGAACGTCAGAGTCCAGGATTACGTGCCGGCTGGATCACCCGCAAGTCACAGACGCGGGATTGCCGGCGTCAAGGTGGTCGCTCCATCCAGACCGGCGATGCCAAAAGTGCTCAAAGCATTCCACGCACGATGAGGTGGATGCCGATCGCGAGCAGCGCGACCAGAAAGTAGATGCGGAACCGCTCGGGATCGACGCGCGCACGCAACCATTGCCCGAGCCACATCCCGGCGAGCGCCGGCACGACAGCCAGCGCCGACACACCCGCGATCGCGATCTGAAGGGCGCCGTCGAAGGCCAGGACCGCGGCGAGCGCGACGGTTGAGACCGTGAAGGACAGTCCGAGAGCCTGCACCAGTTCGTCCCGCTTCAGGCCGATCGCCTGCAGGTAGGGGCCCGCCGGAATCACGTAAATTCCGGTTGCCGCGGTCACGACACCGGTGGCAACGCCGGCGATCGCCGACAGCCACGGCTCATGCCGCGACCGCAATTCGAAGTGCCAAGTCGCCAGCCCGAGGCCGGCGTACAGCGCCAGCGCGCCACCCAGCGCGACGGTCGCCAGCTTGCCGCCGGAGGTCAGCCAGCCGGCGCCGAGCCACGCACCGACACAGATGCCGAGCAGCAGCGGCCACAGCCGCAGCAGCAGCGGCAACAGACTGGGCCCGCGCCAAACCTGCCAGATGTTCGTGACGAAGGACGGCAGCACCATCAGGGCCGCCGCCTGCGGCAGCGGCATCACGGCGGCCAGCAGCCCCATGACGATGGTCGGCAGCCCCATGCCGACCAGGCCTTTGACGGCGCCGGCCAGCGTGAAGGTCGCGACGCCGAAGGCAGCGAGCCCAATCTGTTCGAACATGCCTGCTTATATCGGGGGTCGGCCCGCCACGCTCTTCGGATGTGGCGAATGAAAACTTCTCGAAAGACCAAGCCCCGCCGGCGCTCCGGCGGGGCATTCGATGCGCTGCCCGTTATGCCGCCGACGGCGCCTTGCGGGCCGCGACGATCTGATCCGCGGTGCGGCCGGTCAATTCCGCCATGTGGTCGAACTTGAACGTGAAGGTGCCGACGCCCGCCGTGGCCGAGCGCACCTCGACGATGAAGTCGCCGATCTCGGCTTCCGGCATCTGCACGCGCACCACGTCCCAGCCGTCCCAGCCCTCGCGGGTGTCGAAGCCGAGGATCTGGCCGCGCCGCCCCGACATCAGCGCGTTCATCTTCGCGGTCGCCTCGGACGGGCAGACGATCTCGACCTGGTAGATCGGTTCGAGCAGCACCGGCTGGCATTGCGGCAGCCCTTCGCTGATGCCGATGCGGCCGGCGGTGCGGAACGCCATGTCGGACGAATCGACCGTGTGGTAGGAGCCGTCGATCAGCTTGACCGCCACGTCGACCACCGGAAAGCCGAGCGGGCCGTGCCTGAGGGCGTCGATCACGCCCTCCTCGACCGACGGAATGTAGTTGCGCGGCACCACGCCGCCCTTGATCTCTTCCGAGAAGGCGAAGCCCGAGCCGCGCGGCAGCGGCTTGATGTCGAGCACGACGTCGCCGAACTGCCCATGCCCGCCGGACTGCTTCTTATGGCGGCCGCGCTGCACGATCGGCTTTTTGATGGTCTCGCGATAGCCGACGGTCGGTTTCTGCGTCGTGATGGCGACGCCGAAGCGATCAGCCAGCCGCTCGGTGGCGACCCGCAGGTGCATCTCGCCCTGCCCCCAGGCCACCACCTCGTGCGCCTCGGCGTTATGCACCACCGACACCGAGGGGTCCTCCTCGATCAGCTTGTGCAGGGCCTGACCCAGCTTGACGTCGTCCTTGCGCTCCTTGGCGGAGATCGCGATCGCCAGCACGGGCGGCAGCGGCGCGACGTTGGTCAGCGGCGGGATCGCCTGCTTGGCGGCGGTCAGCGTGTCGCCGGTATTGGCGTGATCGAGCTTGCCCAGCGCGACGGTCTCGCCGACCTGCGCGGGCCCGCGTTTCTCGGTGGTCTGGCCGAGCATCTTGAACACGCCGGCGACGCGGCCGGCCTCGCGCTCGGGCGTCAGGAAGACCGTGCCGTCGCCCACCTGCCCGTTGAGGACGCGCGCAATCGACATCTTGCCGCCGTGCGCCGTATGGAACGTCTTGAGCACGTAGGCGACCGGATCGTTGCCGGCCTTGAGCCCGATCCGCTTCGTCGTCTCGGCAATCCCCGGCGCCTCATGGCGGAGCGCCTTCAACAGCCGCCTGACGCCGTTGGTACGGGTGGCCGTGCCGATCAGGACCGGAACCACCAGCCCATCGCGCAACTCCTTGGTCAGATCGTCGAAGATCTTGTCGCGCGGCGGCGTGATGTCCTCCAGCAACTGCTCCATCAGTTCGTTGTCGTGATCGGCGAGCGTCTCCAGCATCTTGAAGCGCGCTTCCTTCTCACGGTCGAGGTCGGGACCCGTGAGATCGATGATTTCGGACGGCGCATGCTCTTTGTAGACGTAGGCCCGCTCCAGCGCGAGATCGGTGAACCCGGTGATGGTCTCGCCGGACCAGATCGGAATCTGCCGCAGCAGCAACGGCACCCGTGACGCCGGCTGCAAGAGCGCAAGCGTCTCCCGCACGCGCTTGTCGACCTTGTCGATCTTGTTGAGAAACAGGAAGTGGGGAATCTTGAGCGCTTCCAGTTCGCGCAAGATCAACTGCAATTGCGGAATCTTCTTTTCGTCGGCCTCGCACACCACGACGGCGGCATCGACCATCGGCAGCGCGGCACGCATGTCGTGCAGGAATTCGACCGAGCCGGGACAGTCGATGAACGTGTAGCTGTCGCCCATGTAAGTCGTGGTGGCGACCGAGAGTTCGACGGTCATTTGGTGATGGCGCGCCTCCTTGCTGGCGTCGCCCACCGTGGTCCCCGCCTCCACGGTGCCCTGCCGGGGGATCGCGCCCGAGCGCGCCAGTATCGCTTCGAGCAGCGTGGTCTTGCCGCTCTGGAAAGGGCCCACCAGCGCGATGCACCGTGGACCCGAAGCTCGTGTGCCGTTCTGTGCCATTTCCGCCTCCCAGCGACCGAGATGCGGCCTTCTTGCGGGCCGGATAACTATCGTTTCAAACCGGAGGGGGGATTGGCAAGACCCGGAGTATCGTACCTAAGGCGCAGGCCGAGCGATGCGAAATTCGCATGCCTGAGCGAAGAGACCGCCGCCCTGTAGCGATTCAATCGTGCGTCGAGCGCGGTGCGCTTCCCTCCCCACCGGGCCGCGCTTGCGCACGCCCGGGCGCTGGCTCTTGTGAGGAGGGGTTGGGGATGGGGCCTTTCTATCTTCAATGCGCGGAGCAACAAGACCCCACCCCGCCTGTTACGCTTCGCGCGGCAGGCGACCCTCCCCACAAGGGGGAGGGTAGAGTGTTGCCCGTCCTCAGAACGAACGCCCGAATTAGTCAGGGCTGAACTGTCAGGTTACCGCAGATTTCCGCAGAAGCGCTGGATGCGCCGGCAGGCCTCTTCGACGTCGCTGGTCTTGGTGGCATAAGAAATCCGGAATGCCGGCCCAAAACCGAACGGCGTCCCCTGCACCACCGCGACACCTTCGGCTTCCAGCAGCTCGGTAACAAAATCCTCATCCGTCGCAAGCTTCTTGCCGCTCGGCGCGGTCTTGCCCATGGTACCGGCGCAGGAGGGATAGACGTAGAACGCGCCCTCGGGCTTGGGGCACTTGATGCCGCTCGCCTGATTGAGCATCGCGACGCAGAGATCGCGCCGCTCCTTGAAGATGGCGTTATGCTTGGCGATGAAATCCTGCGGACCGTCGAGCGCCTCGACCGCGGCCCATTGCGCCACCGCGGTCGGATTGGAGGTCGACTGCGACTGGATCATCGCCATCGCTTTGATCAACTGCTCGGGACCGCCGGCATAGCCGATCCGCCAGCCGGTCATGCAGTAGGCCTTGGAAACGCCGTTGATGGTGAGCGTGCGGTCGTAGAGTCGCGGCTCGACCTGCGCCGGGCTGAAGAACTCGAAGCCGTCGTAGACCAGGTGTTCGTACATGTCGTCGGTCATGACGAACACATGCGGATGCCGCAGCAGCACGTCGGTGAGCTTCTTGAGCTCGTCGCGCGTATAGGCGGCGCCGGTCGGGTTCGACGGCGAGTTGAGCAGCACCCATTTGGTCTTCGGCGTGATCGCGCGCTCGAGCGCCTCCGGCGTCATCTTGAAGCCCGACTCGATCGTCGTCGGCACCGACACCGGCTCGCCGCCCGCCAGCATCACCATGTCCGGATAGCTTACCCAGTACGGCGCCGGGATGATGACTTCCTCGCCCGGATTGAGCGTCACCATGAACGCATTGTAGAGCACCTGCTTGCCGCCGGTGCCGATGATGATCTGCGAGGGCTTATACTCCAGCGCGTTCTCGCGCTTGAACTTGCGCGCGACCGCAGCCTTGAGCTCGGCCATGCCGTCGACCGCGGTGTACTTCGAGGTCTTGCCCTCGGTGATGGCGCGAATCGCCGCCAGCTTGATGTTGTCGGGGGTATCGAAGTCCGGTTCGCCGGCACCGAGCCCGATCACGTCGCGACCCGACGCTTTGAGCGCGCGGGCCTTGTCGGTCACCGCGATCGTCGCCGACGGCTTGATGCGCTTCAGCGATTTCGCCAGAAGCTCCACCGGCGCTGCGGGCTTGATCTGTTCGGCGGCGACGGCCATGGGAATCTCCATCAATCGGACGCGAGTTTCCTATAGGCCCTAGCTCTGAACGGCAAGCCTCAATCGGCGCCGCATTGACCGTGCGCCACCGGCATTTTGGAATAATCCGCGAGAGCCCGGTCTTACTGGAAAATCTCGCTGAACTGTGCCTTGAGCGCGCGGCCGCGCGTTTCGATGTAGTCGAGATCGACCGGCAAGAACTTGACCGCGCTCAGCGCCGGCTGCCCGGGCGGCGGCGCGATGTCGACACGCGACGCATGGATGCCGCCCTCGGCGATCATCCTCTGCGCCTCGGGCGTGATCATGAACTGCGCAAACAGCCTGGCGGTGTTGGGATGCGCGGCGCCCTTGATGACCGCGGTCGGCGACGACACGATGAACACGCCTTCGGTCGGATAGATCATCCGCTGATTTGGCACTTCACGGCCGTCCGCGTAGGTGCGCGGGTCAGCGCCCTCTGCGCCGATCACGCGCTCGCCCTGCTGCATGGTCGAGAACACCTGCTGGTGGCCCTGCACGATCATGGTGTCGTTGGCACGCAGCGCCTTGTAGAAGTCCCAGCCGAGCATGCGCGACAGCATGCCGACCACCACGAGCTGAATGGCGGTGAAGGACGGATCGGGCATCACCATCAGACCTTTGTACTTCGGATGCTTGAGATCGGACCAGGTGCGCGGCATGTCCTTCGCGTCGACCTTGTCGTGGCGCACCGGCATGCCGATGATCGCCAGCCGCTGCGCGATCCAGCGGCCGTCTTTGTCCTTGGCTTCATCGACCACCTTGTCGAATCCCTCCGGCCGGAAAGCGACGAACAGGCCCTGCTTGGCCAGTCCGTTGGCGGCGCCCGCATCCGACATCGTCATGACATCGGCACCGGGCCGGCCGGCTGCGACCTCCTGCTGCAAACGGCGCAGCACCGCCTGACCTCCGGTGCGCAAGAGCTGCACCTTGATACCGGTGTCGCGTTGAAACTTGTCGGCGAGTTGTTGGGCGAGTGCGATCGGCGTGGAGGTATACCAGCTCACCACGCCTTCCTGGCGCGCCGCTGTCTCGTCGGCGCGGTCGAACGCTGTGGGCTGTGCGTCGACAGACGTTACGGCGCACGAACCAAGCCCAGCGTGATGGCGACATAAACAAAGCGCAAATTTCGGCCCATGCGATTTCCTCCGCGAGACGTCTCTCTGGAACGCTTCTCAGCCGGGCATCATCGTCCGTCGCAAAAGCCGAAAAGGCAAACTGCGGCGTGATGAATGCGATGCAAACCACCGCGATGGAGTTCGAATCATTTCGATTCGACGAATGCGGGTAAGAATTGTCTCGATGAATTGTTTGTGAAGGGAAGATTTCTCTTTTTCGCGCCGCAGCATTCGCATCGCGCAATCGCAGCACCTATGTTTTGCTGCGGTGCGGGGCAGCAATTGTCATCACCACATTGCCGTGTTCATGGCATAGTCAATGCGCCGCGAACGGCGCGAGCGGACCGGGAGGCTACGCGGGGAAGATGTTTACGCTCTATTCGATGCAGCGATCCGGCAACAGCTACAAGGCGCGGCTGGCGCTCGCGCAGCTTGCGCTCGACTATCGTCTGATCGAGGTCGACATTCTCAGGGGCGAGAGCCGCACGCCTGAATTTCTTGCTAAGAATCCAAGCGGCCAGGTGCCGCTGCTCGAAGTCGCGCCCGACCGGTTCATCGCAGAATCCAACGCCATTCTCTGGTATGTGGCCGGCGGAACGGCGCTTGCGCCCGACGATCGCATTGATCGTGCCGAAACGCTGCAGTGGATGTTCTTCGAACAGCACAGCCTGGAGCCCAATATCGGCGCCGCCTATTTCTGGCTGGCGCTGGTCAAGGGCGGCCGCGAACTGCAGCAGCACGCGCTCGAAGATTGGATGGAGCACGGCTACCGCTCGCTCGGCATCATGGAGGACCATCTCCGGAAGCACGACTTCTTCGCGGCCGGGCGCTATACCGTCGCCGACATCGCGCTCTACGCCTACACACACTTGGCGCATCTGTGCGACTACAACCTGATGCCGTTTCCCGCGATCCGCGATTGGCTCGATCGCGTCGAGAGCGAACCCGGATACGTCGCCATGCTGACGCCGGTGCCGACCGAGGCGGCCGCCGAGTAGGGTCAAGGTCAGGCGCATTTTGCGCGCCCGACCTTGCCCGTCTTAGACTCAGACCGAGGCCTGAACCTTGGCCCTGGCTTTTGCGTCGATGCCAACGTCGGCGCCCGGCTTGAACTTCACCGGAATCTTCAAGTAGCGCACGCCGTTCGCTTCCGCTGCCGGGAAGCGGCCGGCGCGGATGTTCACCTGGATCGACGGCAACAGCAGCGTCGGTGCCGACAGTGTGGCGTCGCGCGCATTGCGCTTGGCGACGAATTCGTCCTCCTTGACGCCGCGCCCGACCTGGACGTTGTGCTCGCGCTCTTCGGCGACCGTGGTTTCCCAGGCGTAGTGATCGCGGCCCGGCGCCTTGTAGTCGTGGCACATGAACAGCCGGGTCTGCGGCGGCAGGCTGAGGATACGGGCGATCGAACGATACAGGTCGCGGGCGTTGCCGCCCGGGAAGTCGGCGCGCGCCGTGCCGTAGTCCGGCATGAACAGCGTATCGCCAACGAACACCGCGTCGCCGATGCGGTAGCTGACGCAGGCCGGCGTGTGCCCGGGGGTGTGAATCACCTCGACCTCGAGCCGCCCGATCTTGAAGCGTTCGCCGTCCTCGAACAGGTGGTCGAAGTCGCTGCCGTCGGCCTTGAGATCGGTGGCGTTGAACACCGGACGGAAAATGCGCTGCACCTCGGTGATCTTTTCGCCGATGCCGATCCTGGCGCCGGTCTTGGCCTTGACGTAGGGCGACGCCGAGAGATGGTCGGCATGCGCGTGGGTCTCCAGCGACCACACGACCGTGTAGCCGGCGTCCTTGGCCGCCGCCAGCACCGCGTCGACCGACCGCACGTCGACGGAGCCGGAATTCGGACTGTAATCCAGCACCGGATCGATGATCGCCGCTTCGCGGGTCTGCGGATCGCCGACCAGATAGCTGATCGTATTGGTGTGCTCGTCGAAGAAGCCGCGGATATCGGGATTGGCCGGCATGGCAATTCTCCTCTCTTCTGCTCTTGCAAATATATTAGGTGCTGCTAAATTAGCAATAGCTAAACTTACAGAACGAGGATCGACCGTTGCGGAACGATGCTTTGCCCAACGCCGGAGAACTGGATTCGGCTGCGCTTGAGCGCAAGGCCGCCGAGGTCGCCGACATCCTGCGCGCGCTCGCCAACGAGCGGCGGCTGATGATCCTGTGCAAGCTGGTCGAATGGGGCGAAGCCAGCGTCGGCGCGCTCGCCGGGGCGGTCGGGCTGTCGCAGTCCGCCCTGTCGCAGCACCTCGCCAAAATGCGCGACGAGAACCTGGTCGCGTTCCGCCGCGAATCCCAGACCCTGTGGTACCGGATCGCCGATCCGCGCGTCGAAGAGCTGTTCTTCACCCTGCACCGGCTGTTCTGCCAGCCCGACTCCAAGAGCAAAAAACGAGGATCGCGAACATGACGTTGAAAACCATCACCCCGCAGGAGGCCCGCCGCCTGATCGCCGACGGCGCAGTGCTCGTCGACGTGCGCGAATCCGACGAGCGGCGGCGCGAACACATCCCCGGCACCCGCCACTTGCCGTTGTCGAAACTCGACGAGGCGGACTTCGCCGAGCGTCAGGGCGGCACCGTCATCTTTCATTGCCGCAGCGGCGCGCGCACGCAGAGCCAGAGCGCGCGGCTCGCCGCCAAGACCGGCGGCGTGTGCGACGCCTATCTGCTCGAAGGCGGTCTCGAGGCGTGGCGCAGGGTCGGCCTGCCGACCGAGATCGACCGGCGCCAGCCGATCGAACTGCAGCGCCAGGTGCAGATCGGTGCTGGCGGGCTCGGATTGATCGGCACCGTGCTCGGCCTCGCGGTGTCGCCGTGGTTTTTCGGCATACCTCTGTTCGTCGGAGCGGGCCTGTTGTTCGCGGGCATGACAGGCTATTGCGGCATGGCGCTGCTGCTGCAACGCGCACCCTGGAATCAGGTGGCGCAGGGCGCGCAGTAATCGTCGTTCCGCAGTATCATCGTCCATTGGGGGAACATGCCCGCGCAATTGGTACAGGATGCGCTCGGCGTGTTGTCGGGCTCGCTGGTCGGCTTCTCGCTCGGCCTGGTCGGCGGCGGCGGTTCGATCCTGGCCGTACCGCTGATGATCTATCTGGTCGGCGTGCCGAGCGCGCACGTCGCCATCGGCACCAGCGCGCTCGCGGTGGCGGCCAACGCCGCGGCCAATCTGGTCTCGCACTCGCGGATGGGCACGGTGAAATGGCACTGCGCCGCCGTGTTCGCGGCAGCCGGCGTGCTGGGCGCATACGGCGGCTCGAGCCTGAGCAAAATCATCGACGGCCAGAAACTCTTGGTGCTGTTCGCCATCCTGATGCTGGTCGTCGCCGTCTTCATGTTCGCACGGCGCGGGGGCACGAGCGACTCCGAGGTTCGTCTGAGCCGCGAGAACGTCCCCTGGCTCCTTGCGGTCGGGTTCGGGGCCGGGGCTTTATCGGGCTTCTTCGGAATCGGCGGTGGCTTTCTCATCGTGCCCGGGCTGATGTTCGCGACCGGGATGCCGATCATCAACGCCATCGGCTCGTCGCTGGTCGGGGTCGCCGCATTCGGTGGGACCGCCGCACTCAACTACGCAGTTTCCGGATTTGTCGACTGGCGGCTTGCGCTTGTCTTCATCGGCGGCGGCATCGCCGGTGGCCTCCTGGGTGGCCGCGTCGCCCGAAAAGTCGGGGAAAAGCGCGGTGCGCTCAACATTCTGCTCGCCGTCATTATTTCGGTGGTGGCGATCTACATGCTGGTAAGGACGCTCTCGTCGTAGGCCGGAGCGTCGTTTTTCGCCGCCAATTGGCGCAAAATGCATTCCAAACGTCTCCCAAACGTCTCCCAAGCGTCTCCGTAAAGGCAGCGCCCTTAACCGTTCATTAAGGATCGTTAACGGCGCAGCAGGTCCGTTAACCCTTCATTAACCAAAAACATAAAAATGCCCTTATTAGTCAATGCCTTCGCCCAAGTCTGGCCGAACACGCGCCGCCGTCCGCCGCGAATTTCGAATCAACAAACGAAACTGATTCGCGGAGACACCCATGTCGATGATCTTCATTTGCACCACCGGCTGCGCGCCGCCGCGGCCCGCCGGCGGCAAACGCCGCTCGATCCTGTTTGTCGAATTGATCACGACCGCAGCGCTGGCGTTGTCGACTGCGGTGGCCGTCACCGCTGTGTCGATCGGCATGGCGCGCGCCGCCGTCATCGGCTCGGTCGCGCACGGCGACGGTGCGCCGCTGGCGATCGCAATCTTCATGGCAGTCTTGTTCTCCGCAATTGGCGGGCTCACGGCTCTCATGGCGCGCGGGCGTTGATCGGGGGACCAACGTCGCGCGCATCGATTTTTTCGCAGCTAAACCGCAGGGGTCGGTCGGGGGCGTCACCGCCGCACGTCAAACGGACGTGCGGCGGTGATGCGTTTTGGTGCTCCCAGCATCGCCGACATTGCACAAGCTGCGGCAGTTTGCCCGCAACGGATTGCCGGACGGGACAACATTGCTGACTTTTTCCCAGCCGGCCCCCCGGTCATTGTGGTTGACGTCACCAACCGAACAATAACCGTGGGGAAACACCATGAGAGCCTGCCTATTTGCTGCATCGCTGGCGTTGGCCGCCCTCGCAGGTACGGTCGCCGCGAGGGCCGAAACCTACCCATCCAAGCCGATCACCATCGTCGTGGGTTTTGCCCCAGGCGGCCCTACCGACACCGTCGCACGCATTGTCGGCGAGCATATGAAGGGAACGCTCGGCGAGAGTATCGTCATTGAGAACAAACCCGGGGCGGCTGGCACGATCGGCCTCAGCCTGGTCGAGCGTGCCGCACCCGATGGCTATACGCTCTACCTTGGCAATTGGACCGTCAATGTCGGCGCGGTCAGGACGTTCCCGATCTCGTACGATCCGGTGAACGACTTCACGCCGATCGCACTCCTGAGTTCGTCCAAGCTTTGGATCGTCGCCCGAAAGGACCTGCCCGCCAACAACGCCAAGGAACTGGTGGAGTGGCTGAAGGCCAACCCGGGCAAGGCCAATGCGGCGTCCGTTGGTGTCGGCAGTGCTGCCCATGTGTGCATTGTCGACCTGATGAAGCGGAGCGGAACGAACTTCCAGCTCATATCGTATCGCGGCGGCGCGCCGGCCGTGCAGAACCTCGCCGGCGGTCAAGCCGACTTCGGTTGCCTCGAGGCCGGACAGACGCTCGCGCTCTACCGTGGCGGCAAGGTTAAGATCATCGGCGTGGCATCCAACAGCCGTTGGTTTGGCGCGCCCGAAGTGCCGACGCTTGCGGAAGGTGGGCTGCCCGGAGTCGATATCGAGTTCTGGCACGGACTATGGGCGCCAAAGAACACGCCGGCCCCGATCGTCGCCAAGCTCAATGACGCAGTCGTCAAGGCGTTTGCCGATCCGACGGTGCAGAAGCGGCTGGCCGAATTCGGCCACACCTTGCCGCCGAAGGACAAGCTGACGCCGCAGGCGCTCTACGCCCATCACAAGGCCGAAGCCGACAAGTGGTGGCCGATGATGAAGGCCGCCGGCATCAAATCGCCCGGAACCTGACTGGCGCCGGAGGACACCGAGGAGTCAGGGTGCGCGATAACGCGAGCCGGGAATCCACAGACCGGACTTCTTGGCCGATGGATTCTGGGCACACCGCTTCGCGGTGTCCTGGAATGACCGCGCAGCAATTCAGCAGCCCGATAGAGCAACTTCGATAATCCGGGCGCGGTCAGCGCCTCACGCTCGCCCGCGCTACGGCTGCTTGATATTCGCCGCCTTGATGATCGGCCACCATTTCTCCAGCTCTGCCTTGTGATAGGCGGCGAGCGCGTCCGGGGCCTGCAACTCGGCCGGCGCAATCTCGTGACCGAGTTCGGTCAGGCGCTTGCGCACGCTCGCATCGGCGAGGCTGTCGACCACCGCGGCCCTGAGCTTGTCGACGACGTCCTTCGGCGTGCCCTTGGGCGCCCACAGGCCGTGCCAGAACGGGAAATGCACGCCGGGCACACCGGCCTCGTCGATCGTCGGCACATCGGGCGCCGCGAACCAGCGCTTCCCGGTCAGCACCGCAAACGCCTTGATGCCGCCGGCGCGGAACTGCGGCAGCGTCTGTCCGGCCTCGGGACAGGACAGATCGATCTGGCCGGCGAGCAGATCCTGCATCACCGGAGCGGCGCCGCGATACGGCACGAACTGCATCTGGGTGCCGGTCTTGTTGGCGAAATAGACCAGGCACATGTGAATGCCGCTACCGGCGCCGATCGTACCCGCGGTCGCCTTGCCGGGATTGGCCTTGAGCCAGGCAATCAGCTCTTTCATGTCCTTGGCGGGAAAATCCTTGCGCCCGATGATCCAGAGCGGCCCGATCGACAGCATCGAGATCGGCTCGAAGTCCTTCAGATAGTCGAAGGGCAACGAATACATCGCGCCGGCGCCGACATGCGAGGTCCACTGTCCAATCGAAACCGTGTAGCCGTCGGGCGCGGAGCGGAACAGGCGCGTGACACCGATGGTGCCGCCGGCGCCGCCAACGTTCTCGACGATCACCGGCTGGCCGAGTGTGTCCTTCATCTTTTCGCTCACCAGGCGCGCGACGATGTCGGTGACACCGCCCGCCGGGAACGGAACGATCATGGTCACGGGTCGCGACGGAAATGTTTGCGCCTGCGCGTGCGAGATGCACGTCAGCGCAGCGAACAAAACGGCAAACATCAGTCTCACGTGGTCTTCCTCCCTTGTGTGATCGCGCCGTGTTCCGGATGGCGGGTTCGGCGTTCTGATGAGCCGGTACGATGACACGGCGTCCATTGCCGAAAGGTCAGGATTGTTGTCACTCCCATGTGAACGGTCGGCCATTGCCGGAACACGTTCCGACGCCCATCGTTGAGGTCGCAACGGAGATTCCCATGCGCCCGATCCAACCGCCGTTTCCGGCCCGAACGCCTGCGCCGTCGACCGCGGGATCGTTGCTCATCGCGGCGCTTGCGCTCGCTGCCCTGCCGGTACCTGCCGCGGCGCAGACCTTTCCGTCGTCCGCCGGCAATCTGGTGCTGCGGACGGTCGCGAGCGGGCTCGACCATCCCTGGGCCCTGGCCTTTCTGCCGGACGGCCGCATGCTGGTGACGGAGCGTTCCGGACGCCTGCGCATCGTCAACCAGGGCGGCAAGCTGTCGGCGCCGGTCGCCGGGCTGCCGAAGATTTCCGCGTCAGGTCAGGGCGGGCTGCTCGATGTCATCCTCGACCGCGATTTCGCACAGAACCGGACGATCTATTTCTGCTACGCCGATCCGGTGAGCGGCGGCGCGCGCACCGCGCTCGCCAGTGCGAAGTTGAACGACGAGGCAGCGACGCCGCGCCTCACCGATCTGAAGGTGATCTTCCGACAGGAAGGACCGGCATCGCGCGGGCGGCATTTCGGCTGCCGCATCGTGCAGGCGCGCGACGGCAACCTGTTTCTCACCCAGGGCGATCACGGCTCGTACCCCGACGAGGCGCAGAACCTCGGCAATCACATCGGCAAGATCGTCCGCGTCCGGCCGGACGGCTCGGTGCCGGCCGACAATCCGTTCGTCAACACGGCGGGCGCCAAGCCGGAAATCTGGAGCTACGGCCACCGCAACTCCCAGGGCGCGGCACTCAATCCGCAGACCGGGGCGCTGTGGGAGACCGAGCACGGACCGCGCGGCGGCGACGAGGTCAACATCCCACAAGCCGGCAAGAACTACGGCTGGCCGGTGATCGGCTACGGCATCGACTATAGCGGCGCGAAAATCCACCAGCGCACGCACAAGGACGGCATGGAGCAGCCGGTCTGGCACTGGGTGCCGTCGATTGCGACCTCCGGCATGGCGTTCTACACCGGCGACCTGCTTCCGGCCTGGCGGGGCAACGTCTTGGTCGGCGGGCTCGTGAGCCAGACCCTGTCCCGGCTCGAACTCGACGGCGACAAGGTCGTGAAGGAGGAACGGCTGTTGCAGGGCCTGAACGAACGCGTCCGCGACGTCCGGCAGGGCCCGGACGGCGCCGTCTATCTGCTGACCGACGCCGCGAACGGCCGCATCCTGCGTCTGGCGCCGGCGAAATAAAGCTTCGGATGGCCCGCCCTTCGGATGCACCGTTTGCTGCGGTGCGCCATACTGCCGACATGAAGGGCCGATACCTGCCGCCCCCGATCCAATCAATGGGACCTGGGGGTCGCACCGCTTGACGGCGCCACGAGCGACGTCGCGCCGGTCGGCCCCCGGACGTGTGTCATGTTCAGGCTGTTCGAACGATTATTGAATCCCACCGACGCCCCCGAGCAGGTAACGCCGCCGCCGGGGTTCGTCGCGTTTTTCTGGCACTTTGCCCGCCAGTCCAAGGGACTGTTCGCGGGTCTGTTCGTTGCCGGCTTCGTCGTTGCGCTGCTCGATTCGACGATCCCCATTTTCATGGGGCGCATCGTCACGCTGATCACGTCGAACCCGCCTGACGAGTTGTTCGCGCAATTCTGGCCCCACCTGCTCGGCATGGCGCTCGTGCTGCTGGTTGCGCGGCCGCTCGCCATGACGACGCAGAACCTGATCGCCAACCAGGCGGTCGCCGCCAACGTGTCGAACCGCATCCGCTGGCAGAACCACTGGTATGTGGTGCGGCAGTCGTGGACGTTCTTCCAGAACGATTTCGCCGGCCGGATCGCCAACCGGGTGATGCAGACCGGGCCGGCGATCCGCGAGACGCTGGTCGCGCTGCTCACCAGCGTCTGGTACATCCTGGTCTACGGCACCGCCGCGCTCATTCTGCTGGCCTCGGCCGATCCCATCCTCGCGCTGCCGATCGCGCTGTGGTTCGTCGGCTACCTCATCTTCCTGCGCATCATCGTGCCGCGCATGCGCGACCGCTCGAAGGAGGTGTCGGAAGGCCGCTCGATGCTGACCGGGCGCATCGTCGACAGCTATACCAACATCCTGACGGTGAAGCTGTTCGCCCGCGCGCGCGAGGAGGATGCCTATGTGCGCGACGCCATCGACCAGCATACCGGGCTGTTCTACCGCTCGCTGCGGCTCAACACCGTATTCGGACTGTGCCTGTCGACGCTGAACGCCATGATGGTCACCGGCACCGGCGCGCTGGCGCTGGTGCTGTGGAGCCAGGGCAAGGTCGAGGTCGGCACGGTGGCGATGGCGCTGCCGCTTGCCTGGCAGATCGTCAACATCGCCGGCTGGGTCGCCTGGCAGATCACCTCGATCTTCGAAAACATCGGCGTGATTCAGGAAGGCATGATGACGATCGCGCGGCCGATCACGCTGACCGACCGGGAGAACGCGCCCGACCTCGTGGTCGCACGCGGCGAGATCCGGTTCGATGACATACGCTTCGGCTCTGGCCGCGAGGCACTCGCCCGCGCGGACGGCAGC
>JBFXEX010000110.1:0-18697 GCA_050179645.1 Xanthobacteraceae bacterium
TTGGCGAACGCCGCCAGCACCTCTTCTACGCGCTGATGAATATCGGTCACTTTCTTGTACTCTTTCTCTCCCCGCACTCTGTACACCCTTCCCTGGAGGGGGAGGGTCGCGACCCCGGCTGGGCCGGGTGAGCGGGGTGGGGTGAATCTCGAAGGCTGAAGGTCACCCCACCCCGATCGCCTTCGCTTCGCTGCGGCGATCGACCCTCCCCCTCCAGGGGAGGGTGTCGGCCGCGGCTCCGTCCGTGCCTCACGTCACCGGCTTCAACGGCCATGCCGGCGTCTGGCCGACCTGCCCGCGATGACGCAGATAATGATCGGCCAGCACGCAAGCCACCATCGCCTCGCCGATCGGCACCGCGCGGATGCCGACGCAGGGATCGTGGCGGCCTTTGGTCATGATCTCGGTCTCGCCGCCATAGCGATCGACGGTGCGCCGCGGCGTGAGGATCGACGAGGTCGGCTTCACGGCAAACCGGCAGACCACCGGTTGGCCGGTTGAGATCCCGCCCAGAACGCCGCCGGCGTGATTCGACAGAAAGATCGGCCTGCCGTCATTGCCCATGCGCATCTCGTCGGCATTATCTTCGCCTGATAACGCGGCCGCCGCGAAACCGGCGCCGATCTCCACGCCCTTGACGGCGTTGATGCCCATCAGCGCGGCCGCGAGGTCGCTGTCGAGCTTGCCGTAGACCGGCGCGCCCAGGCCCGGCGGCACGCCGTCCGCCACCACCTCGATGACCGCGCCGGCCGACGAGCCGCTCTTGCGGATGTCGTCGAGGTAGCTCTCCCAGAGTTTCACCGTCTGCGCGTCCGGACAAAAGAACGGGTTGCGTTCGACCTCATCCCAATTCCAGTGCGCGCGCTCGATCTTGCGCTCCCCGATCTGGATCAGCGCGCCGCGCACCGTCATGCCGGGCACGATCTTGCGCGCGATCGCGCCGGCCGCGACCCGCATCGCGGTTTCGCGCGCCGACTGCCGGCCGCCGCCGCGATAGTCGCGGATGCCGTACTTGATGTCGTAGCTGAAGTCGGCGTGGCCGGGCCGGTAGCTGTCCTTGATGTCGGAGTAGTCCTTGGAGCGCTGGTCGGTGTTCTGGATCAGCAATCCGATTGGCGTGCCGGTGGTGACCTGAACGCCGTTCTCGTCGTCGAATACGCCGGACAAAATTTTCACCTCGTCCGGCTCGCGGCGCTGGGTGGTGAAGCGCGATTGACCGGGACGGCGCTTGTCGAGATAGGGCTGGATATCAGCCTCGCTCAGCGCGATGCCGGGCGGACAGCCGTCGACCACGCAACCGATCGCCGGCCCGTGGCTTTCGCCGAAGGTCGTGACCCGGAACATATGGCCGAAAGTGTTGAATGACATCGTCTTCTGCCCGCGGTGTGGTAGCCCGCAGGTCGGCGCGGGTCAAATCGCGGTACGCTCCTCACGCATGACGCACCAGGCGGTTGCCGGCGTAGACATAGACAACGCCATGGTCGATCGGCTGGTGGGTGGCGGCGTCCCGCTCCTCGATGCTGAGATGCGCCAGCAGCGCGCGCGCGGTGCCGCCATGGGCGGTGACGACGGCGTCGTGCTCGAGCGCATCGTACCAGGCGCCGACACGAGCGGTGACCTGCGCGTAGCTCTCCCCGCCCGGCGGCAGGAAACCCCATTTGTCGCGTTCGCGTTTGGCGACGACGTCGCCGTCCCGCGCGATCACGTCCTCGTAGGTGAGGCCCTCCCAGTCGCCAAACGCGATTTCGGCAAGCCGCGCGTCGACGTCGTATTCCGCCGCGGGCAGGCCGAGCGCCGCACGCACCAGTTCCATGGTCTCTCGCGCACGCACGAGCGGGCTTGACACATAGACGAGGTCGCCGGGAACACGGCCGTCGTGGGCGAGCAGGGCCCGCAGAATCTCACCGCAGCGCGTTGCCTGGATGCGGCCTTCCGCGATCAGCGGGACATCGTGGCGGCCCTGCAGCCGCTGCTGCCTGTTCCACTCGGTCAGGCCGTGGCGGACGTAGTAGAGAACGGGCTTCGGCATGATGCTCGCATCAGTCGCAGATCATTCCTTGGCGACCGCGATGTCGGGCGCGCCCGGATGCTTCATGCCGACGATATGGTAACCGGCATCGACGTGCTGGATCTCGCCGGTCACGCCGCGCGACAGATCGGAGAGGAAATAGACCGCAGTATCGCCGACCTCTTCGATCGACACGGTCCGCCGCATCGGCGCATTGAGTTCGTTCCATTTCAGGATATAGCGGAAGTCGCCGATCCCGGAGGCCGCCAGCGTCTTGATCGGCCCTGCAGAGATCGCGTTGACGCGGATATTGCCGGCGCCGAGATCGGCCGCCAGATAGCGCACCGACGCTTCGAGCGCCGCTTTGGCGACCCCCATGACGTTGTAGTGCGGCATCCATTTCTCCGCGCCGTAATACGTGAGCGTCAGCATCGAGCCGCCCTGCGGCATCATTTTCTCGGCGCGCTGCGCCACCGCGGTGAAGGAGTAGCAGCTGATGTGCATCGTCCTGGCGAAGTTGTCCGCCGAGGTGTCGATGTAGCGGCCGGTGAGTTCGTCCTTGTCGGAGAACGCGATGGCGTGCACCAGGAAATCGAGCCGGCCCCACTTCTCAGCAATGAGTGCAAACACCGCGTCCATGGTCGCGGGCTCGGTCACGTCGCAATGGCCGGCGACCAGCCCGCCGACCTCCTGGGCCAATGGCTCGACCCGCTTCTTCAACGCATCGCCCTGGTACGTGAGTGCGAGCTCCGCACCTTGCGCATGGCAGGCCTTGGCGATCCCCCAGGCGATCGACCGGTTGTTGGCGACCCCCATGATCAGGCCGCGCTTGCCCCGCAGAAGGCCGGTATTGTCCGCCATGCGTGTCCTCGTTTCGGCCGGCGGCGAACCGGCGGTCTCGTATGGCATAGGGGGGTAGTGCCAGCAAGCCGCGGAGCGGATCGGCGGCAAGCCGTTGCGGAATAATCGTGACAGCCGCAGGGTTTGTATGAACACGGCGGCGGCCCGCGACCGGACGCGCATACCTTGCGTCTTTCGTGAGCCTTACGCGCCGCCTCAGAAAGCCGGCACGGAGCACAACGTGAGCGGATTGTTCGGCGCTTTCCACAGGGGGATCGAAGCTTCGATCCCGGCGTTGCGCCGCTATGCGCGCGCGCTGACGCGCGATGCCGAACTGGCGGACGATCTGGTGCAGGACACGCTGGTGCGCGCGCTGCGTTCGGAGCACCTGTTCCACGGCGGCGACATCCGTAGCTGGCTGTACACCATCCTGACCAACCTCAACCGCAACCGGCTGCGTTCGCTGGCGCGGCGGCCGACGCTGATGGCCATCGACGACAACGACGCACCCGACATGGCCGGCCCCGAATCCGGCGCGCGCGACATCGAACGGGCTTTGGCGGCGCTCGGCGAGGATCAGCGCGAGGTGCTGCTGCTCGTCGTGCTCGAAGGCCTGAGCTACCGCGAGGTCGCGGACGTGCAGGGCATCCCGATCGGCACCGTGATGTCTCGCCTCGCGCGCGCCCGCATGCAGATCAAGGTCTATCTCGACGGCGCGCGGCCTGCGCTTCGCCGGATCAAGTAAGTCAAGGACAAGACCGATGATCGACCGTCATGCACCGGTGACCGAGGACGAGCTGCACGCTCATGTCGACGGCGAGTTGCCGGCCGACCGCCACGCCGCCGTCGAAGCTTGGCTCGCCAGTCACCCCGAGGATGCCGCCCGCGTCGCCGAGTGGCGGGCGCAGGCGGACGCCATCCGCACGCGCTATGGCGCGGTCGCGGACGAGCCGGTGCCGGCACGGTTCAGTCTGGACCGGCTGGCGCGGGCCGGAAGCCGCTCCTGGCGGGCGATCGCCGCCGCCGCCGCAATCGTCTCGTTCTTGGCCGGCGGCGTGGTCGGCTGGATGGCACACGGCGCGTCGGCGGAAGCGCCAAGCGCGTTCGATACATTCACCGCCCAGGCGCTCGACGCGCACAAGGTCTACGTGGTCGAGGTCCGCCACCCGGTCGAAGTGACCGGCGCCGAGCGGCCGCACCTGGTGCAGTGGCTGTCGAAGCGCCTCGACTACCGTCTCCTGCTGCCCGACCTGGAATCGCGCGGGCTCAAGCTCGTGGGCGGACGGCTGCTCCCGGGACCGTTCGGTCCGGCGGCGTTGTTCATGTACGAGGGGCCGTCGGGCGATCGCTATACGCTCTACTGCGCACGCACCAACGCGGCGCCGACCGCCATGCGCTTCAAGGCGTCTGACCCCTTCGCCGGCTTTTACTGGGTGGATCACGGCATCGCCTACGTGGTCTCGGGTCAGTCCGACCGCGAGCAACTGTCCGGCGTGGCGCAGGCGGTGTACGACCAAATCGACCGCGCCCCGCCCAGCAAGACGTGACGCTGGCACCGCTTCGATCACATCGCGAAAATCATCCCAGGTTCTTGCGGGGATCGTAAGGCTTGGTCTCGCGCCAGGTCTTCATCAGCGCCTCGAGGTCCGGGTCGCTGCCCTCCGGCAGCATGATGCGCACCGTCGCCATCAGGTCGCCAGCGCCGCTCTTGGCCGGGAACCCCTTGCCCTTGAGACGGAAGGTGCGGCCAGAATTGGTGCCGGCAGGCAGGTTCAACTCGACGGCGCCGCCGAGCGTCGGCACCCGCACTTTGCCACCCAGCACCGCTTCATAGAGCGTGATCGGCAGGTCGAGCCGCAAGTCGTTTCCGTCGCGCTCGAACACCGGATCGGGAGCGACCGAAACGCTGATCAGGAGGTCGCCGGCTTTGCCGCCGCCCAGCCCCGGCTGGCCCTGCCCTTTCAGCCGGATCTGCTGGCCCTCGGCGAGGCCGGACGGAATCTTGACCTCGACCTCCTTGCCGTTCGGCAGTTCGACCCGCTTCTTCACGCCGTGCGCGGCTTCCGGCAGCGTGATGGTCAGCGAGGCCGCAATATCGGCGCCCTGCCCACCGCCGAACTCGTCGGTCTCGAAATGTCCGCCACCGCCCGGCCGGAAACCTCGTCCACCACCGGCACGCCCGGCAAACGCTTCGCGCAGGATGTCCTCGAAGCCGCCGCCCCCACGGCCGCCGCTGCTGCGATGAACGCCCTCGGGCCCCCACGTGAAGGTCTCGTAGGCCCCGTCTTGGCCGAAGCCGGCATGAGGACCGCGTCCGGCGCCAGCACCGAAGCCTTCGAAACCCTGGAATCGCGGCTTGCCCTCGGCGTCGATCTCGCCGTTGTCGAACGCCTTGCGCTTGTCGGCATCGCCGGCGATCTCGTAGGCGGCGTTGAGCTCAGCGAATTTCGAAGCTGCATCTTTGTCGTGCTTGTTGGCGTCGGGATGGAGCTTCTTGGCGAGCTTGCGAAAGGCGCTCTTGATGTCCTGAGCGCTGGCACTCTTGGACACCCCCAGAACCTCATAGGGGTCGCGCATTGTCGATAACTCCCATCCCGTTCGTCACATGCCGCTCGTCACATGCCATTCGTCACAAGCCTTCTCTCACCCGTCGAGACCGGTGCGGGTGCCGCCTAGCGCGCCATGTCTGATAGGCCGCCGTCCCAACCACGCCAACAGGAGAAAATGTGGGGAGGCCCGTCGCCGAACGCAACGCCGCCGGCGATCAGGTGCGCTGCCAGGGCCTGAGCGCGCGCACCTCCCAGCGGCCCTTGTGCATCCGGCAGGCCTCGCCCCGGATCCAGGCTTCGCTGCCGTCTTTGACGTAGCTCGCCAGGAAATCCCGGCAGACGAAGCCGTCCTGGTTGTAGGCGGAGGCGATCGGCGTCACCGTCCCGCGCGCGCCGGTCTGGGGATTCTCCCACGGCAGGCTGGCGTCCTTGCCGCCACGCGACAGCACCTCGCTGGCGGCAGCGCGCGCAACAGCGAGGTCGCCTTCCGCCATGTCGGGGCCGGAACCCTGCCGGGCGGCGGCCGACCGCACCACGCCGGTCGCCTCGATCTTGTCCTCGGTCTTTCCGAACAGCGAATCGAGTTGGTAGGAGAAGGCGCAGCCGCCGGCCGAGCCCGCGAGCATCAGCACAAAGCCGATCGCCAATGCCGTTCGCGCCGGATGCCGACGGCACGACCTTGCACTATAACGGCGCTGCCGAAACCCCGGCGCCCATGCGACCACTTGGAAACCCCGCCGAATGCCCGAATCGGACTCGATCAAACACCCGCCCTGGTTAACAGGCGGTGATTTTACGCTCGCCGACGAGCCATTGCGGCTGTTCGCGGCCTGGTACGAGGAGGCGGTCGCCCGCGAGCCGGACGTCCCCAACGCCATGGCGCTCGCCACCGTCGATGCCGACGGGATGCCGAACGTCCGCATGGTGCTGCTGAAGGGCTTCGACCCGCAGGGCTTCGTGTTCTACACCAATGTCGAGAGCGCCAAGGGCCGCGAACTCGACGCCAGCCACAAGGCCGCGCTGCTGTTTCACTGGAAATCGCTCAACCGGGAGGTCCGGCTGCGAGGCGCGGTCGAGCGGGTGAGCGACAGCGAGGCCGACGCCTATTTCGCCACCCGAGCCCGCCTCGCCCAGATCGGCGCCTGGGCCAGCAAGCAGTCCGCGCCGCTCGAAAGCCGCCTCGCTTTCGAGAAGGCGATCGCGCTGGCGACCGCAAAGTACGCGGTTGGAACGGTTCCAAGGCCGCCCTACTGGACCGGCTACCGGCTTCAGCCGACCACCATGGAATTCTGGCAGGATCGGCCCTTCCGGCTGCACGACCGCATCGAATTCCGGCGCGAGCACACTGGCGCACCTTGGAGCAAGACGCGGCTCTACCCGTGAGCTAGTGTATCGACTGGAATTTCGGGGATTTTCTGCATGCCGACGCCGCACTCGAACCAGCCGCGCCGCGCGCTGCTCCTGACCGGGGCAAGCCGCGGCATTGGGCACGCCACCGTGAAACGGTTTTCCGCGGCGGGCTGGCGGGTCATCACCTGTTCGCGCCATCCGTTCCCGGAAAACTGCCCCTGGGAAATGGGGCCGGAGGACCACATCCAGGTCGACCTCGCCGAACCCGACAACACCGTCGCGGCGATCGCCGAGATCAAGCAGCGGCTGGAGAACGGCGAACTGCACGCGCTGGTCAACAACGCCGCGATCTCGCCCAAGGCCGAGGGCGGCAAGCGGCTTTCTTCCATCGACACCACGCTCGACGTCTGGCGCCAGGTTTTCCGGGTGAATTTCTTCGCGCCGATCATGCTGGCGCGCGGGCTGGTCGACGAACTCAAAGCCGCGCAGGGCGCGGTGGTGAACGTCACCTCGATCGCGGGCTCGCGCGTGCATCCGTTCGCTGGCGCCGCCTACGCGACCTCCAAGGCCGCGCTCGCCTCGCTCACCCGCGAAATGGCAAACGACTTCGGGTCGCTCGGCATCCGCGTCAACGCCATCGCGCCGGGCGAGATCGACACCGCGATCCTGTCTCCCGGCACGGAGGAGATCGTGGCGCACCAGATTCCGCTGCACCGCCTCGGCACCCCCGACGAGGTCGCCAAGATCATCTACGTGCTGTGCACCGAAACTTCGTCCTACGTGAACGGCGCCGAGATTCACATCAACGGCGGCCAGCACGTTTAAACTGGCACGTCCGGAAGTTGCCGAACCGAGCCGGTGAGATCGAACCGCCTGCCCGACCGGGGCGACGAAGCAATCCAGAATCCCAGAATGCTATACTGGATTGCTTCGCTCCACTCGCAATGACGGGTCGCGCGGTCTTCGATTTGTCAAACAGCCGAGCGCCATCACCCGTGTTGTTGGCGGCGCCGGGTACGCCGTCGTCCCCTTTTTCCTTCTCCCCAACCGAGGGGAGCGGAGCGCCGGGAGGCGCGGGGCCTTGCGAGGCCCCCTTGGCACATCTTGCGAAGTGCCGGGACCGCTTGCGAGGCGTTCCCGCGTCCCTTGCGATCGGGACGCTCGCCTCTCGGCGCTCCACTTGCGGCACTCGCCACCGAGGTGGCTCAGCTCCGGGCCGGGCTTCCTGGGACGCGGACTTGCGCCCGGTCCCAGTCCAGCAGGCTCCCTGCAGAGCGGTCGTAGTGCCGCCCGGCCGGGGTCCCGGAGCCGCCCGGGTGCAGGCTTACGAGACCTGCCCGCGGGCACCGCTCCCCGCTCCGCCTTCAAGACGTCTCCGGAAGACGCCCCTCGTCGAGCAGGGATGCGATAGGATTATATTCATTGTCGGCGGATGTCAAGGACTGGTGTGAATTTCTTCGCATAACGAAAGACGGTGAGACCGGTTCGTATCCCGGATACGCATCAAAGCAGCGATATGCAGCACCCGCGGCGGATTCTGACCCGGATTTCGCATGCGCTCCATCCGGGCTACGCTTGCTTCGAACAGTGCGGCCGACGGCACATTCCATGAAATGGCTTCTCATTGCGATCGCAGTGCTGGCAGCGTCCTACGCGGCCTATGCGATCGCATATCCGACCTATTCCTACCGCTGGCGGATCACGATCGAGGTGGATACGGCGAGCGGTACGAGGACCGGGTCAAGCGTGCTCGAGACGACCACGATTCAGTACCCGGCCTGGCTTACGCTGGGCGCGAACTCATCCAACACGAGCGTTCGCGGCGAGGCCGTCTTCGTCGACCTCGGAAACGGGCGCAACCTCGTCGCGCTATTGGCTCTCGGACCGCACGCCGAGGATGGCCGGGCAGTGCTCTTCGCGCCTCGTTCATTCTTCACGGTCCAGGAAGGGAATCCCAATGATGTCGGATGGAGCAAAGAGCTCTCGACCATGACAGGGCGGCGGCCCTACGCCGGCGACAAACCGCCGACTCTCGTCACATTCGCAAATCCCAACGACCCCGCGAGCGTGCGTGAAGTCCCTTTCGACAATCCTCAAAGCGTGCTGGGACCGGATGTGCGGTTGGTGCGCGCATGGATCGATCTGACGCGGGATCCGGTAACCAAGGGTCTCGAAGCGAAGCTTCCCTGGATTGGCAAGTTCGAGTCCGCGAACGTCGCTTGGCGCATCGTTCGCGAGGGCAAGTACGGCTCCGGTGCAGGGCCTCTTCAAACCTTCAAACGTAGGGGGGAATAATATAAGTGGCCGTGAGGATCAACGACGACCTGTTCCGCGCCATTCTCGCGCAAGGCTATCGCCGCGTTATGCGCGGGCTTGTCCCGCGCACCCATTAAGAGATGGCTTCGCGACGGTGATGGATTGCCGGGTCAAGCCCGGCAATGACGGCGCGGCCCGCCCACTACAGCAATTTCTTCCATTTGAAGATCAAGTAGGGCAGCACGGCCGCAAAAACCATCAGGCCAATCGCCAACGGGTAGCCGTATTTCCAATCGAGCTCCGGCATGAACTTGAAGTTCATGCCGTAGACCGAGGCCACCAGCGTCGGCGGCATCAGCACCACGGCGGCGATCGAGAAGATCTTGATGATGTTGTTCTGCTCGATGAAGACGACGCCGAGCATGCCGTCGAGCAGGAAGGTGATCTTGTTGGACAGATAGGTGGCGTGGTCGGACAGCGACTGCACGTCGCGCTGCATGCCGCGCAGTTGCGCGCGGGCGTCCTTCGCCCATTTCATGCCTTCGGCCTCGTTGGCGAGGTAGAGCAGCACGCGACCGATCGAAACCAGGCTCTCGCGCACTTTCGAGGTGAGATCGCCCTTGCGGCCGATGGTGCGGAGAATCTCCTGCTGGCTGCGGGTCATCTGACCCTCCGCCTCGAAGATGGTGTGGGACAGATGGTCGACCTCGGAGCCGATGCGCTCGAGAATGTCGGCGGCGCGGTCGATCACGGCGTCGAGCAGGTCCATCAGCACCGATTCGCCGGTGGCGCCCTGCGGGCAGGTGCGCACCAGCTTGTTGCCGACGATCATGAACGGACGAGGCTCGTCGTAGCGCACCGTGACCAGGCGGTGGCCCGAGAGGATGAACGTCACCGGCGTGGTCTTGGGGGTGTCGGTATCGGACTGGCACATCAACGTGGCCGTCATGTACCGGGCGTTGTTTTCGACGTAGAGCCGGCTGGTGACCTCGATCTCCTGCATCTCCTCGCGCGTCGGGACGGCGATGCCGAGATGGCGCTCCAGCAGCTTGTCTTCCGGCAGGGTCGGCAGGACGAGGTCGAACCAGACCGCGGCTTCCGGGATGTCGCCATCCGACGCGACCGGGACGCGCTCGAGCGCCGGACCATTTGGAACATAGGCTGACAGCATGACCCCTCCGGCTTCCGCCCCTTCGCCTGATCGCGATCAAAGCGCAGAGCTACGAAACCGATGTGACCGGACCAGTGATGGCCCAATCGCGTCAGGTCATGCAACAAGTTTGCTGCATGGGCCGTGCCGGCGGCGGACCGGGCGACACGGGGCCCAAGTGTGGCGGTTCAGAAGTCCGCGTCATTCTCGCGGCGAATCCGACATGCGGATTTCTGAACCAAAGCCCCACGAGATCAATACGTTGCTAGTGTCCTTCGATCCGAAGTTCGCAAACGAGAGTGCCGCACAATGATGCGAACTTCGGAATCAGGATACCAACTGTCGGGAGGATATGCCGGCGAAGAGCGCCGGCAGGCGCGTCCGCGACGCGGGTCAGGCCGCCAGGTCGGCGTGCCAGCGGTCGTTCTGCGGCTGCGCGGCCGGCGCGGCACCAGCGGTCCTGGCGTCACCGCCATATTGCAGGGCGGCGGCGACCGCCGGGATTCCAATCTCGCCATAGCGGCTGTCGAGACTTTGGACGTTGCGCGAAGAACCTTGGACGTTTCTGGTATTCGTCATTGTCTTTACCCACTCCATTGCAGTCTTTTTGATCTTGCCGGTCATGCTGTTCGTACCGATTGCTGAGTCATTGCATGGCAACGACTTGAGGTGCGGCGTAATGACGCCGGAGTACGGCGGAAATGCGCAGGAAAGTGTGTCCTATCGTGACATCGACGCTCCCGGTACGGCGGTACGCAGAGACAACCGGATTGGTAAACGGAAGCCTAACAAATCGCCAAAGTGCATGCGATTTGGCCCGCTCTGTCTCATTTTCTCACAGGTTCAACAGCTTTTGCGACATTCCTGCCACAGGCTTGCAGGACAATTGCGCCGAGGGCCGCAAAGCCCTGGATGCGCCATACCGATTTAGCTAATTGGGATGGTCATTCGACTCGGGGAAACCGGCGTAGGGGTTGCGCCAGCAGTAAAATAAAGAGGGGCGATCATGGCTCTGCGGGCATTTGCATTTCTTCTGATCGGGGTCCTGCTGGGCGGTTGCATGCAGGGAACCATCGAGGCTGCGTCCGACGCCAACCTCACCCCGCGGGATCGCAAGCTCCTCGCCAACGCGCCTTACGCGAAGGCGAACATCCCGATGGCCTATCAGCGCACCATCGTGCAGTATCATCGCAAGGAAGCGCCCGGCTCCATCGTCATCGATTCCGATGCGCGCTATCTCTACTATGTGCTCGCCGACAACAAGGCGATCCGCTACGGCGTGACCGTCGGCGAAGAGGCGCTGTCCTGGTACGGCATCGCGCGCGTCGGCCGCAAGACCGAGTGGCCGACCTGGACGCCGACCGCCGACATCAAGAAGCGGCTCGGCAACGTGCCGAACTTCGTCGAGGGCGGGCCGCACAATCCGATGGGTGCGCGCGGCATCTACCTCTATCAGGGCAACAAGGACACGCTGTTCCGCATCCACGGCACCAACCAGCCCGAATATATCGGACAGGCGATTTCGTCGGGCTGCATCCGGCTGACCAACGAGGACGTGATCGATCTCTACAACCGGGTGAAGATCGGGTCGATCGTGGTGGTGCTCGCGCCCAAGCAGGGCGACTCTCCGGTCAATCCACGGGTCGCGGCCGCGCAGGCAAGCGCCGCATACTCGAACGACGCATACTCGAACGATCCGCGGCACGACTGAGGATCATCTGACGACATGGGGGGCCAAGCGGCGCCGGGCCTGCCCGGCGCCGTTTCTTTTTCGGCGCCGTCCGTGCACTGATCGGGTCTTTACCCGTAAACTAGCTGCGGGCGAACGGCCGTGGCCGCGGCAGGGGAATCTGCACCGCATCGGGACCCGGAGCCGGCTTCTCGTCCTTGTCGCGTACGTCCCACTGGCAGATGCGATAGCCGCTGCGGCGCTCCGCCAGGTCCACGTGGACATGATCCTCGTGATAGCCGTCGGAGCCCGGCCCGAGCACGGTGGTGAAGCGCGCGCAGGTGCTGCGCTTCAGGCTCTCGCGCAGATCCTTGGCGACCTGCACGCTGGTCAGTTCGATGAGCTTGCCGCTAGCGAGCCTGAACGAGCGCATGTCGAGCGCATTGGCCTTGCCGTGCTCGGAAAGCTTCGCCCCGACCACGCGGTTGCGGCCGCGGCACTCGTAGGAGGCGTAATTGTCGATGCCGCGCAACGGTCCGAGCCGGCGCACCGCCGGGGCCACGTCGTCGCGTACCCAGTGCGCCAGCGCCACCGCCAGATCGCAGCGCACAACCGCAGGAGGCGTGACGGCGACGCGGCTCTTGTCGGCGAGCACGATGGCTTCAAGCCGGACCACCTCCTCGGCGCCGCAACCGCCCGGGCCGTCAACTTCGGACAGCGCGGACGCGATCGCCAGCTTCGGCGTAAGCCGCTGGAAGCAGGCCGATGGCGGCGGAGGGGCGACGGGTTCGGCCGCCTCGGCGGGCGGCGTCGCCGGCAATGCCGGACGCTGCGGTGGTAACGGCACGGTCTGCGCGGCGGCGATCTCCGAGGCCGCCACCAGCAGAACGAGAATGCCGCAGAATCTCACGTGTCCAATGCCCAAATAAACGCAGAGCTGCACGGCGACGGCCGACGGCGCCGCCCGCGCGTTACCCATGGCAAACGGCACCCTGGAGGTCTATCAAGTCCCGTGCGGCAAGACCTCAAAAATCCACGGCGTAGCGGAGGAAAATTTGCACATGGAACGACCCGGACTGATCGTTGCGCCTCTGACCCCCTTTACCGCCGACCTCGATGTCGACGTGCCCTCGTTGCGGCGGCAGATCGACTACGTGGTGGGCGACTGCGGCGCCACCATGGTGGTGGCGGCGGGCGTCGAGACCCAGGAATACACCTATCTCGGCTACGAGCAGCGCAAGGCGCTGATCAGGCACACCGTCGAGTGTGTTGCGGGCCGCGTGCCGGTCATGGTCGGCATCTCGCATCCCTCGTTTCGGACCGCGGTCGAGCTTGCGCACTTCGCCGAAGGCCTCGGTGCCGCCGCCGTGCAGGTGCTGGCGCCATTGCGCCCGTTCGCCGGCCCGCCGACGCAGGCCGACCTGATCGCCTATTTCGAGGCGATCGGGCGCGAGACTAAGCTCCCGATCACGCTCTATCTCAATCCCGGGCCGGGCGCCGACGTGTCGATCCCCGACACCGTCGCACTCGCCAAGCTGCCCGGCGTGCAGCTCATCAAGGAAAGCTCGCGCGACCTCGCGCGCGTTTCGCGGCTGATCGTCGAGATCGACCGCGCCGGCCATGCCCGCTACTACACCACCATGCAGATGCTGCTGGCGACGCTGCAGCTCGGCGGTTCCGGCGCCACCATGCCGCCGCCGGGCTCGGAGATTGCCCGCCATGTGATCGATGCGTTCGTCGCCAAGGACTACGAACGCGCCGCCGAGCTGCAACTGCAGTTCGCGCTGTTCCCCTCGAAATGGATGCATCGCGGCCTGGCACCGACCATGAAGGCGGCGATGAACCTGATCGGCGTGCCGGCCGGCGAGCCCTACCCGCCCTACGCGCCGCTGACCCGGGACGAGATGCAGGCGCTGGCCGCGGTGCTGCGGACGACCGCGCTCGAGAAGCGCTTTGCCGTGACGGCGGCCGCTTGAGACAGGAGCGAAGAAACCATGAGTGAACAGCAGGCACCGCCGCCCGCCACGCCCTACGGCGAGCCGATTTCGATCGCCGCCGCCCGCAAGGTCATGGCCGCCGCCGAGGCCGAAGCATCGCGCAACCAATGGGGCGTCTCGATCGCGATCGTCGACTCCGGCGGCAATCTCGTCATGCTTCATCGGCTCGACAATGCACAGCTCTCGTCGCCGCGCATTGCCCACGCCAAGGCGCGCACCGCGGTGGAATTCCGGCGTCCGACCAAGGCGCTCGAGGACGCGGTTGCGGGCGGCGGAGCAGGGCTGCGGGTGCTCACGTTTGGCGCGTCGGTCGCCGAAGGCGGCGTTCCGATCGTCGCCGGCGGGAAGATCGTCGGCGGCATCGGCGTCTCAGGCGTCGCTTCGCACCAGGACGCGCAAACCGCGATGGCAGGCGCTGCCGCGATCGAGGTCCGCACATGAGAGCGGTTCAGCGGTCCTCGTGCCAACAAGAAAATTGACCGGAGCGAACGATGCCCCATGACCTGATCCTGAACTCCGTCGTCATGGGCCTGGGAATGCATCCCGGCGCTTGGCGCTATCGCGACGGCGATCCGTTCGCCTACACCGGCATCTCGTACTACCAGGAGATCGCCCGGCTGTCGGAGGCCGGGCGGCTGCACGCCATCTTCCTTGCCGACACGCTTGCGGTCAGCGAGGAGAATTTCGAACGGCCGAACCTCGGCGCGATGGACCCGACCATCGTGCTCGCCGCGCTCGCCGGCCAGACCAGGCATGTCGGCCTCGTCGCCACCACCTCGACCACCTACAACGAGCCCTACAACATTGCCCGGCGCTTCGCCTCGCTCGATCACCTCAGCGGCGGCCGCGCTGCCTGGAACGTCGTCACCACGTTCGTTCCCGACGTCGCGGCGAATTTCAGCGATGCAGCGCTGCCGAACCACGACGGCCGCTATGAGCGGGCCAACGAATCGGTCGATATCGTCCGGCGGCTTTGGGCGAGCTGGGAGCAGGAAGCGCTGGTCGGCGACAAGGCCGGCGGCGTGTTCGCGGACGGCTCGCGGGTCCATCCGATCAATCACACCGGCGCGCACTATTCGGTCCGCGGACCGCTGACGCTGCCGCGGTCGCCACAGGGCTGGCCCGTGCTGTTCCAGGCCGGCTCGTCGGAGCCGGGACGCGAACTCGCCGCCCGCTTTGCCGACGTCGTGTTCACCGCGCAGAACACCATCGAGGGTGCGCGGGAATTCCGCGCCGATGTGCGGCGGCGGGTCAAAGCCCACGGCCGCGATCCGGACAGCGTCCGGGTTTTGCCGGGACTGCTGCCGGTGCTCGGCGGCACCGAAGCGGAAGCCCGCGCGCGCAAGGACGAACTGGACGAGCTGGGCGGTCACGCCGAGCTGAAGAAGCTGGCGCTACGCGTCGGCGTGAAGGTCGAGGACCTGAAGCTCGACGAGCCGATGCCGGTCGAATTGATCGAGGCCAACAGCGGATTCCGCGGCTCGCGGGGCTTCCGCAACGCCGCCGTTCGCCTGGCGACCGAGGAGAAACTGACCGTGCGCGAGGTGCTCTATCGCAACGGCGGCGGCCACATGCAGGTGGTCGGCACGCCCGAGCAGGTCGCCGACACGATCGAGACCTGGCATCGCAACGGCGCGGCCGACGGCTTCAACCTGATGATCGACGTACTGCCGTCCGGGCTGCGGGATTTCGTCGAGCAGGTCGTACCGCTCTTACAGCGGCGCGGCGCCTTCCAGCGCGATTATGCGGGCACGACGCTGCGCGAGAACCTCGGCCTGCCGAAGCCGCAGCTGCATTGAAAGCGTGCCACGCCGCCCTCAGGGCCGGTGCCGCTTGGCGCTCACCTAAAGCAACCCCTCTCCGGCAAGCAGTCCAAGAACGAGGAAGACTGCAAAGATCGCGATGGCGATAAAGAAAAGCCATTTTGCAATCGTCGCAGCACCTGCGGCGATATTGGTGAAGCCGAATATGCCCGCAACAACCGAGACGAGGAAGAAGACCAGAGCCCATTTCAACATTTTGAAATTCTCCGTTCGCCAGTTGGACCCCACTTAGTGCGCGCTTTCGCGGGCCCCATCATGATGAGACGGGATCACAGAATCTCTCTCGTCATGAGACGTGACCGCAGAATATCTCTCGCCGCGTTCATGTCCGCGGTCACTGTGGGCAACGCAGTTGTTCCGCTCCGCACCGCCAATGTCCGACAAGACTTCGGCTCGGTTCCAGTCGACGGATCGCATGACACTGAAGGTGCCATCGGTCTCTAGCACCAGAGCGCCGACATCTTCGACCGCGGAAACGCCTTGGCTGCGAAGAACCGCATGGACTTCGTCACGCGTGACCCGCTGCGCCAATAAGGCGTCGTCGATGAGCGCGCCTCGGCATACCAGAATGGTCGGCTTGCTCTTGACGAGCGATTTGAACCAGGAGCTTCGGACCGATGCCCACGTAATTGCGTATTGCAGAAGGATCAACGTCGCCAAAGCCAGAACGCCCTCGGCCAGCGGAACGTCCTTACTCAACAGAACGGTGGCCAAGGTCGAACCGAGGGCGACAGTGACGACCAGATCAAACGCGTTCAGCTTGGTCAGCGTGCGCTTGCCGGACACACGGATGAATGCCACCAACACCACATAGGCGAGGATCCCAATGAGTCCGACCCGCCCAAGCCCGCTCCACGAATCGAAAAACATCGTCACTCCATAAATGCCGCCATCAGGTCTCTAGACTCGACCGATCGAGAACCGCATGCGATCCGGAGGGCCGGCCGTCCGTTCACGCGGACCGCGGGGCAAGCCCGGCAAGGGGAAGGACCAGCGGCTTTCCAGAGGCACAACAAAATTCTTGATGCCAACAAACTTTGGCGTCGGATGTTCCCATCTTCCGGATGCGCCATCTTGTGAGTGCAATCGGAGAATCTGAACTCACGCCTGCATGTGAGTTCCCGCTGACGGTCGATGTCGATGACGGCAGACGAAAGCCGCCCCTCCGTCGCGGGCAAAGACTCCTCTGGGGCATCAACGGTCAAAGTATCGCAACGGCGCGCTATTCCGAGCGCCCCGCGAAATGCGCGAGCCCGCGGCTCGATACGACAAAGAGACGAATCCGGGCGCCCCGTGGCGACAAGCCGCCGTACGAGGCTTCAATGCGACCCGCGATACATCACCGTTTCGGTTTGCGTCAGCGCTTCGGTTTGCGCTTGGGTTTCGGCGCGGCTTCCTTGACGTTGCGCACTTCGGTGTTCATGCGCACGTCCTTGCGGCGGCGGCGCTCAAGCTCCGGGCCGTTCTCCAGATAATCTCCGCGCGTCGCCCGCTCGGCGGCCTCGTCGAGATCGCTCGACCACTCGCCGAGCGAATAGCCGAACCACGGCGCCTCCGGTTTCAGTTCGGGCAGGCCAAGTTCCTCCCAGATCTTCTTCGCGCGCTCCATGTAGGGCCGCTTCGGCAGCGAGATCGGCGGGAAGTCTTCCTTCAGCGTAGCGTCGATCAGCACCGAGGCGTCCTGGCCGCCGTTGCGCTGACTGCGCGGACCGTGGCCTTGGTCGCGGTGCGGCAGGATGTGAAGGTCGAGCGTCGGGTTGGCGCGGTACGACATCGCCCACAAGAGCGCATCGGCGTTCTCCGGATCGATGTCGTCGTTGACGGCGATGACGTACTTTCCGGCGGCGCGATGCAGCACGGCGGCGCCATAGAGCGCGCGCCAGACCTCGGTCGTCGGCATGTCACGCTCGCAGATCAGCGCGATCACCTTGCGGATGTTGGTCAAGGGCTCGTGCATCGAGACGCGCTTGACGCCCTTGATGCCGAGCGTGTTGCGCAGGTAGTTCAGGAACAGCGGCTCCATGCCGATGCGCTTGATCAGGCTCGATTCCGACGGCGTCACCTGCGAGATGATCGAAGTGAGGATCGCGTCCTTGCGGCGCGTGATCGCAGTCACGTCCATGTAGGCGTTGAATTCCTGCAGGTTGACGTGGCCGTGCGACTCGCCAAAAGGCGCCTCCGGCTCGAGATATTCGGTGTCGATGAAGCCCTCGATGACGATCTCGGCCTCGGCCGGCACCAGCAGGTCGACGGTCTTCGCCTTCACCACGTTGATCGGCGAACCGACCAGCGCACCGGCGACGTGAAGTTCGTCGAGCGTCTCGGGCAGCTTCTGCACGGAGGCGAAGGTGATGCAGGGCGGCGCGCCGAGCACCACCGCGCACGGCAGTTTCTTGAAACCGCGCTCGCGCAGTTTCTCCCAGTGATTGTAGATGCCCGGCCGCAGCTCCAGCGACGGATTCATGCCGAGCCGCCGCCGCGCCTTCACCTGACCGCGGTAGTTGCCCATGTTCTGGATACCGGTATCCGGGTCCCGGGTGATGTATTGCGACAGTGTCGCGTAGGGCGCCACGTCCCAGCCGGGCGTCGAGATCGGCAGCGGAATGCCGTCGAGCCCCTGCCCCGGCTTGTCGAGGTCCTTGCCGGTGATGACGATCTCGTGGCACGGCGCCTTGTCGACGATGCGCGGCGGGATCGGCTTCTGCGCGGCCGCCACCCAGCGGGCGTCGATCTCCTCGAACGGACAGTCGACGCCGATGCGATAGATTTCGCGGTTGGCGGCGAGCCCCCCGACCAGCACCGGGATGTCGTATTTTCGGCCCTTGCTGTCGATGACGTTCGTGAAGAGGAACGCCTTGCGGTCCTTCTCGGCGATGCCGCCGCGGAACTGCCAGCGCACCAGCGGGTGCATCTCGGTGTCCTTGTTGATCGGACGGTCGACCCGGATCAACTGGCCGGCCTTTTCCAGCGCACGCACGTGGTCGTGCAGGTCCGGATAGGTGCGGCCTGCTGCGGCGGCGGCTGAGGCTTTGCGTTTCGGCTTGGTGATGGCGTC
>JBFXEX010000111.1:0-18374 GCA_050179645.1 Xanthobacteraceae bacterium
CCAAGGGGCTCGGCGCCGAGATCGACCTCACGCGAGTGCCGGTGCCGCCCGTGTTCCAGTGGCTCGCCAGCGCCGGCAACGTGGCGCAAGCCGAGATGCTGCGCACGTTCAACTGCGGCATCGGCATGATCGCGGTGGTGGCGGCGAGCGAGGCCGCCGCGGTCGAGGCGGCGTTCGCAAGCGCCGGTGAAACCGTGGCGCGGCTGGGCACGCTGGTGCCGAACACTACGGACGAGCGCGTGCACTTTTCCGGACGGCTCGACCTCGCGCGGTGAACACGGCGGATCGGCGGATGGCAGATGGGACCCCCGCGAGGAAACGTGTCGCCGTTCTGATCTCCGGCCGCGGTTCCAACATGCAGGCGCTGATTGCGGCAGCGAAGGCTCAGGATTTTCCCGCCGAGATCGCGCTCGTCCTTTCCAACCGGCCGGACGCCGCCGGGCTCGCGACCGCGCAAGCGGCCAGCATCGCCACCGCGCTGGTCGACCACACCGCCTTCGGCAAGGACCGCGAGCGCTTCGAACATGTAATCGACGCCGAACTGGCCGCGCACCACATCGAAATCGTTTGTCTCGCCGGCTTCATGCGGCTGCTGACGCCTTGGCTGGTCGGGCGCTGGATCTGGCGCATGCTTAACATCCACCCGGCCCTGCTTCCGGCCTTCAAGGGCCTCGACACCCACGCCCGCGCCCTGGCCGGCGGGGTGAAGATTCACGGCGCCAGCGTACATTTCGTGGTCCCGGAAATGGACAGCGGGCCGATCATCGTGCAGGGCGCGGTGCCGGTGAATGACGACGACGACGAAAACACGCTTGCGGCGCGCGTGCTCGCTGTCGAGCACAACATCTATCCGCTGGCGCTCGCACTGGTGGCGCAGGGCCGCGTGCGCATCGTCGACGGCCGCTGCATCGTCGACGGCGGACGTGCCGTTGAAGGCAGCCTGATCGTGCCCGCGCTCGGCCTGCCCGCGGCGTAAGACGGCAAGCGCGGCAACAGCCGCGCGCAACATTGCTCGTTCTGAAAAAATAACAACCCCCGGCCATGGCCGGGGGCTACGGGAATTAACTCGTTGGCCTGAGCAGCCTTCCCGATCGTCAGGACACCTTCAGATTTTCCGCCGATGCCTTGCCGCGATTGCTCACGAGCTCGTACTCGACAGTCTGCCCTTCATTGAGCGTGGAAAGTCCGGCGCGCTCCACCGCCGAGATATGTACGAACACATCCTTCTCGCCGGTCGAAGGCTGAATGAACCCGTAGCCTTTAGTCGGATTGAACCATTTGACGGTACCCTTCGGCATCGTCTGTCTCCCAGTCTGATGAAGCCTCAAGTCACGAATACGCGTCCGCCTCGCTGCGACCCGCGCCACAACCCGGGTTTTGGGATGGTCCGAAACGACGACGCCCTATCGGTGCGCAACGGCCGGAGCGGCCAAAATCCGAATTATGGCTGGAAAAATATCAACAAATACGGCCGTAGCAAGGCTGCGACCATAAGCGCACGCAGCGGCGGCGCGACTCCTTTACGCCAGTTGCCGAAAACGCCCAGAATCGAGCCGCATTTGCCGAATCTCAAGTGAAACGGCCGAAACACGACAACTGGATATGAACCATAATTGTGGATCGCGGCAGCGGCTGCGCGAACCGCGCACATCGGCGATTGGCACCCGCCATCTGACCGGCATCGGCGGCGTCGCATTCGGCAACGACACGAACCTTACGCTCGTGCACGTTGCGTCCGATCGCTGACTTTGGCGCGATAGCCGCTAGATGCGGTCCCGCGCCTTCTCGTGGTGCGGAAAGGCCTCGGAACCGGGCCGATCGACCGCGAGCGAGGCTTCGAGCTGTTCGGGATGGTGCCGCATGCGCCGGATGATCCATCCGGCCGCAATCACCAGGACTGCGCCGGCGGCCGCACCCCACAGGTGCAAGCGATGCACCGTTTCCTCGCCCAGCCATTGGCCGACCGCCGCGTCCTTGACGATGATCTCGCCCGCCACCCATCCCAGGAGAGCGGCGCCGGCCCAGATCAGAATCGGGAAGCGTTCCATCACCCGCATCAGGATGGCGCTGCCGGCGATGATCAGCGGTACGCTGGTCGCAAGGCCGAAAATGATCAGCGTGGTCTTGATGGCGAGCGCGTGTCCGACGTCGACCCGCATCGCCGCGGTTTCCGCCGCGGCCGCGATGGCGATGACGTTGTCGAGGCTCATCACGATGTCGGCGACCGTCACCAGCCAGACGGCTCGCAAGAGCGTGTCACCGGCCTTGACGCTGCCCTCGCCATGCTCCTCGCTCGGGACGATCAGCTTGATGGCGATCCACAAGAGCAGGATGCCGCCGATCAGCTTGAGGAACGGGATCAGCATCACCTGCGCGATCAAAATCGTGAAGATGACGCGCAAGAGCACGGCGGCTCCGGCGCCGAGCAGGATGCCCCAGAAACGCTGCCGCGGCGGCAACGAACGGCAAGCGAGCGCGATTACCACCGCGTTGTCACCCGAGAGCAGAATGTTGATCCAGATGATCTGACCCACCGCGACCCAGAAGGGCCACTGCATCATGTCTGCCCAGAGATAACCCACAGCATTTCCCTTCGTCGTTGGGTGGCGGCCCCGCGCTGGCGCCCTAATCTAGCGGTGAATGGCCATGTCCGGAAGCACATCCTGGCGGCGGAACGGCATGCGGCCGATGCACTTGCCTCAACCGACCAGTTCGTTGCCGGCGAAGAACTGCGCGATCTCTTTCTGCGCGGTGTCCGGCGCGTCGGAGCCATGCACCGAATTCTCGCCGATCGACTTGGCGTGGACTTTGCGGATCGTTCCCGCCGCCGCCTTGGCCGGGTCGGTCGCCCCCATGACGTCGCGATATTTGGCGATGGCGTTCTCGCCCTCCAGCACCTGCACCACGACCGGACCGGAGGTCATGAACTCCACAAGCTCGCCGAAAAACGGCCGTTCGCGGTGCACGCCGTAGAAGGTTTCCGCCTGCTCACGGGTAATCCGCACACGCTTTTGCGCGATGATGCGCAGGCCGGCCTGCTCGATCATGGCGTTGATCGCGCCGGTCAGGTTCCGGGCAGTCGCGTCGGGTTTCAGGATCGAAAAGGTACGCTCGATCGCCATCGTCTTGATCTTCGCTTGTCTGGGGGTGAAACGCGCTGGTGCTAATTGCGCCCAGGCTTATAGCCGCCACGCCGGAGGGCGGCAAGGCGGCGGCCAGGATGCGGCGGGCCGCCGGCTACCGGAACTCCGCCGCGGCAAGCGACCGCGGCTGACCAATCTTTCGCCCGCGAAAGACCTGCGTGGGTGCCCGCTCAGACCAGCGCAATGAGCCGCACCGGACCGCCGGTGGCGTCCTTCACCTTCGGCAACCCGACGACCAGCGTCGCGCCGGATGCCGGCACCTGGTCAAGATGGGCGACATTCTCGAGCCCCCAGCGGCCCGAGGGTAGCCAGGAATAGTGCACCTTGAAGTCCTTTGAGGTGCCGACGTCGAGCGACAGCGTATCGACCGCAAGTCCCAGCACCGTGCGCTCCTTCATCAGCCACTGCGCCGCCTCCGGGTTGACGCCCGGAAAGTGAAAGACCCCGGCTGCGTCCTTTCCGGTGAATTTCGCCGCGTCACCGACATGCCGGGCCCAGCCGGAATGCATCGCGACGCAGCAGTTGTCGGGCAGCCGCCCGTGCTGCTTCTCCCAGGCCGCCAGATCGTCGCCGGAGAGCATGTAGTCCGGGTTCTGCGCGGCCTTCTGCGCCACGTCGATTACCGCGAGTGGCACCACCAGGGTGTCGGCGGGAATCTTGTCGGCGGTATTCCCGGCCTCGGAGAAATGGATCGGCGCATCGAGGTGGGTGCCGGCGTGCTCGATGATGTGCCACCAGTAAAGGTTGAAGCCGTCCTTCTTGAGGTCGAACTTCTTTTCCATTTCGATGCCGGGCACGCCAAAGAACGTCGGGAACTCCGGCGACATGACATGGGTGAGATCGACCGTCCGGGTGAAGCTTCGGGCCGGCGACGCGCGCTGCGCCTGCGCAGGCACGGCAGCGGTCGCAGCAAAGCCCGCCGCCGCGGCGCCTTTGAAGAAACCGCGCCGAGACAGCGCGGAGCGGACGGCTTCCTGGCATCCCGGTACACACATCGCCGTTTCTCCTCGCCGTCCGCGCCACGATCGGCATGGCCGATGCTGAGCGCAGGCCTCTATTGCTGCTGTTCAACCGCGCGGACTGCGGCCAGCCCGGTCACCCACGGCTGACGCGACCGCGACCAATTCTGCACCTTCGGGACGAACTTGTCGCGTTGGCGCAGCGTGCCGATCCGGACGACGTAAGCCTTCGGGCCATCGCCCGGCGCGGTCGAGTAGATCGGCGTCCCGCATTTCGGACAGAAGCCCTGCTCACGCTTGGCGCCGCTGCCGCCAATCTTAATGAAGGTCGTCGGCTCGCCTGACAGCATGCGAAACGAACTGTCCGGAATGGCGACATTGACGCGGAACGCCGTGCCGGTCAGCGCCTGGCAATCGGTACAGTGACAGATCGTGGTCTTGTCCGGGTCGGCTTCACCCTCGAAGGCGATAAAGCCGCAGTAACAGCCGCCGTCGACTTTCATGCTGCCCTCGTTCGAATGATCAGTATCCGCGCCTGCGATCGATGAGAGATTCCTGCGGCGCACCCGCGCGCAGCCGCCGCACCGCCTGGGCGATCCGCGGCACCAGGTCGCGCGGGTCGATCCGGCGCGAAGCGTGCGGGATCACGGTGATCTTGGGATGACGCCACAGCGGGCTGTCCTTCGGCAGCGGCTCGACCGGAAACACGTCGAGCGTCGCGGCGGCGAGGTGCCCGCTGTCGAGCGCCGCCAACAGGTCGGCTTCGTTGACGTGCGCGCCGCGCCCGAGATTGATCACGCTGGCCCCCTGCGGCATCCGCGCGAATGCTTCGGCATTGAGAATGCCGATGGTTTCTCGCGTCAGCGGCAGGAAGTTCACCACGATCTCACTGCGCTGCAGAAAGGCCGGGAGTCTCTCGCGTCCGGCAAACACCTCGATGCCGGCGACCTCGCGTGGCGAATTCACCCAGCCGGCGACCTGAAAGCCGTGCCGGGCGAGTTCCTTGGCGGCGCCAAGCCCAATGCTGCCCAACCCCAGGACACCGACCTTTCGCTCCTGCGCGCGGAGCCGCGGCAACGAGATCCACTCGCAGCGCTGCTGCGCCAGCGCGAACGCCGGCAGATGGCGATGATGGCGCAGCACATGCAGAAGCGTCGCCTCGTTCATCATCGGGTCGCCGTCGCGCGAAGACCCTCCGCGCACGATTGGAACATCCGGCAACTCGGGGTCGGCGAGCAGTGCTTCGGCGCCGGCAACCAGCGACACGATCAGCCGCAAATTCGGAAACGTCTTGAGCGTGCCGCGGGGCATCGCGGCGCCGACAGCTGCGGCTTCGATCTCCGCCGCATTGCCGGCCTCCGGCCAGAAACGCAATTCAAGCTCCGGCATCTCGGCGGCGAAAAGCCTGCGCCAATCGTCGGGCTTGCCGTAAATCGGAGATACCAGTAGCGCCATCGCGGCCTCGCCATTGACGCAAAAAGTTTCGGGTGCGTGCCGCACAGCGACGGCGGCCCGAGCGGGAAGACCTAGCAAATTGACCCCGGTCCGCGGCGGGGTCAAGCAGCGGGGTCCGGCGGCGGCCCCCTCCAGTGTCAGCCACTAAGTCACGCAATACTGCGCGATGTAGGGCGCGACCGCATCGCGCAGCACCGCGTAGCCCTTGGGCGTCAGGTGCAGGCCGTCGTACGAGAATTCCCGACGCAGAAATCCGTCGTCGCCGCGCAGTTGCGGCCGCGCGTCGATCAGCATGACGTTCGGCACACCGTAGGCCAGCTTGGCAATCTCGCCGTTCAGCCCGGTGATGTCGCGGTTGATCCGCTTCTTGTGATAGCTCGCGGTCACCGGCAGGACATAGCTGAAGAATACCTGCGCGCCGGAACCGGATAGCCGGGCGAGGATCGCGCGCAAATTTTCGAGCGTGGTCTCGCGCGCAATCTTGAGCGTCAGGTCGTTGACGCCAATCATCAAGAAGATAGCCCGCGGCCGCAGCGCGATCACCTCGTCGAGACGGTCGCGCAGCTTGGTCGTGGTATCGCCGCCGATCCCGCGGTTGGCGATCTGGAGGCAGCCGGTGAGGTCGGTCCAGGGCCCGGCCTCGGTCAGCGAATCGCCCAGCATGACGATCGGCGCGGACTCGATCTTGGACATTGCGAACAGTCCGCGCCGCACCTCGTAGTACGACATGTTGCGGCCCGACGGCGACGCCGGCTCGGCGTGCAGGCCAACGCATGCTGCGACCGTCGCGATAACGACGACAACCGCGAGCGTGAGCCGCGCGCCGCGCCGCCAAGTGGGATCGATCGGCATTTTCAATCCCCAATGTCCGTTGTCCGCGCTACTGCGCGGGGCGATACGCGTGGGACCCGGACTATAGCAGCAGAAACCGGCCCTCGGCCGCGCCGCTATTTTGCTTCGAGACCCGCCGTCTTGGCCACGCCCTGGAAGCCCTTGATGTCGGACTCGATCACCTTGCGGAACTCGTCCGGCGTCGACAGGTTGGCGATGGCGCCGATCCCTTCCAGCCGCTTGCGGACGTTGTCGCGGGCGAGCACCTGCTGCAACGACTTGTGCATCTTATCGACGATCGGCTGCGGCGTACCGGCCGGAAACGCCAGCCCGTACCATCCGAGCACGCCGAAGCCCGGAATGCCACTCTCCGCGACTGTCGGCACGTTTTGAATCCCCGGCCAGCGCTTGGGCGTCCCAACAGCGATCAGCCTCAGGTCGCCGGAATCCACCTGACCGCGGATGGCGTGAAAGAGCTCGACGGCGAACGCGGCGTCGCCCCGCAACAGCGCGCTCACCACCTCGCCGGTGGTGCGATAGGAGACCGCCTGCGCATTCATGCCGGTGCGTTGGCGCAGGTCCTCGGCAATGAGGTGCTGGGTCGAGCCGAGGCCGACCGTGGAGTAGTTCAGCTTGCCGGGGCTCTTCTTGACCAGTTCGACCAGGCTCTTAAGGTCGGTCGCGGGCGACGACTTCGGCACCGCCACCACGAACGCAGAATTG
The DNA here is from genome assembly GCA_050179645.1 of Xanthobacteraceae bacterium. Taxonomy (GTDB): domain Bacteria; phylum Pseudomonadota; class Alphaproteobacteria; order Rhizobiales; family Xanthobacteraceae; genus VAZQ01. The sequence continues at coordinate 7,112 of JBFXEX010000111.1, forward strand.
CTGAAGATGCCGACCGGCGCGAAGTCGTTCACCGCATCGTACGGCACCTGCTTCACCATGACGGCCGACACCGCATGACCCATGCTGATAGCCAGCGCCGTGTAACCGTCCTTTGCCCCTTTCGCGACGATGCCGCCGGCGATGGTGCCGCCGGCGCCCGGGCGGTTCTCGACCACGAACTGCTGCCCGAGCAGTTCCGACAACCCTTCGGCGATAATGCGGGTGGCGACATCGGTGCCACCGCCGGCGCCGAAGCCGATGAGAATACGCACCGGCTTGGTCGGCCAATCCTGGGCCATTGCGGGTGCGGCCGGAACAAGTGCAAGGGCGGCCACCGCCGCCAGCGTGCGCAGACTGATCATTTTGTTTTCCTCCCTTAGATGGAGCGCATTAAATCACCTCTCGACATGGATTGCTTGCGACCGACATGCGCGAAATTGGCACGGCATTCGTCGATGCTGCTCAGCTTCCGGCCGACCGGCACTTGCCTCCCCTGCCCGGCTCGGCCACATAACGCGCCATGCTGACGATCGACGACCTCTCAGTGCGCGTCGCCGGACGCCTTCTGATCGATGGCGCCTCGGCGCGGATCCCCGACGGCGCACGCGTCGGGCTGGTCGGACGCAACGGCACCGGCAAGACCACGCTGTTTCACGTCATCACCGGCGAAATGGCGCCCGACAGCGGCACCATGACACTGCCGCCGCGCGCCCGGATCGGCCGGCTGGCGCAGGAAGCCCCGAGCGGCGCGGAAAGCCTGCTCGAGGTCGTGCTCGCGGCCGACACCGAGCGTGCACGCCTCCTCCAGGAGGCCGAAACCGAACGCGACCACCATCGCATCGCGGAGATTCAGACGCGGCTCGCCGATATCGGCGCGCATGCGGCGCCGGCGCGCGCCGCCGGTATCCTCGCCGGCCTCGGCTTCTCGCACGCCGATCAGAAGCGCGCCTGCTCGGAATTCTCCGGCGGCTGGCGCATGCGCGTGGCACTCGCCGCGGTGCTGTTTTCCGAGCCCGATCTGCTGCTGCTCGACGAGCCGACCAACTATCTCGACCTCGAGGCGACGCTCTGGCTCGAAGAGCACATCGCGCGCTATCCGCGCACCGTCATCATCATCAGCCACGACCGCGACCTGCTCGATACTGCGGTCGACTGGATCCTGCATCTGGAGGGCGGCAAGCTTACGCTCTATCGCGGCGGCTACAGCGCCTTCGACCGCACCCGGCGCGAGCGCCAATTGCTCGATGCGAAATTCGCCAAGAAGCAGGAGGCGCAGCGCAAGCACCTGCAGGCGTTCGTCGACCGCTTTCGCGCCAAGGCCACGAAGGCGCGGCAGGCGCAGTCCCGCCTGAAGCTCCTGGCGAAGCTCGAACTGCCGCCCGCGATCGTCAACGACGAGGTGCGGCCGATCGCATTTCCGCCGCCCGCGAAGCTGTTGTCGCCTCCGATCATCGCGGTCGATGGCGTCTCGGTAGGCTATGAACCCGGCCAGCCGGTGTTGCGCAAACTGTCGCTGCGTATCGACAACGACGACCGCATTGCGTTGCTTGGAGCAAATGGCAACGGCAAGTCCACGCTGGTGAAGCTTCTCGCCGGCAAGCTCGAGCCGATGTCCGGCACTGTCACGCGGGCACAGAAGCTCGAGGTCGGCTATTTCGCCCAGCATCAGCTCGACGAGCTCGACGGCGCCGAGAGTGCCTACGCGCACCTGCGCCGCCTGATGCCCGATGCGCCGGAAGCCAAGGTGCGCGGCCGTGCCGGCGCCATCGGCTTTTCGGCCGCTATGGCCGAAACGCCGGCCGGTCAGCTCTCTGGCGGCGAGAAAGCGCGGCTGATGCTTGGGCTTGCGACACTGGCGGGCCCTCATCTCGTCATGCTGGACGAGCCGACGAACCACCTCGACATCGACAGCCGCTCAGCGCTCATCAGCGGCATCAACGAATTTCCCGGTGCGGTTATTCTCGTCTCGCACGACCGCTACCTGATCGAGGCCTGCGCCGACCGGCTGCTCATCGTTGCCGATGGCGAGGTTGCACCATTCGACGGCGATCTCGACGACTACCGCAAATTGATTCTGGCAAGCGGCCGCGATCCATCCGCGCAGGCGGCGGCCGGCATGAATGGATCGCCGAAGCGGGATCGGGCGGAACTCCGCCGTTCCGCCGCCGAGAAGCGACTGAAACTCGCGCCGCTGCGCGAGCGCATCGCCGGCGCCGAGGCCGCCGTAGCCCGCCTGAGCAAGGAAATCGCGCGGCTTGATTCGGCGTTAGCCGAGCCGGGGCTGTTCGCCCGCGACCCCGCCAAGGCCGCCGCGTTCGCCAAGGCCCGCGCCGATCATGCGGCGGCTCTGGCGCGGGCCGAGGAGGATTGGCTGGAAGCGAGCGCTGCCGTCGAGGCGGCGATGGCGTGATGCCAGAGTGAGTTCTTGCCCGGCTGCCCCGTCATTGCGAGCGCAGCGAAGCAATCCAGCACGCGTCAGGAAATTCTGGATTGCTTCGTCGCCCCGGGTCGGGGGCTCCTCGCAATGACGGCCGAGGGATGTTGCCCGAGCGTATCAGGTGCCGGCGGGCTTCTTTCCCTTGGCGGGAGCCGGCGGCGAGCCGGCGCGTTCGATCGAAACCAGACGGCCGGAATCGAACCGGTAGATGCCCGGCCACGGACCGCGTGTCACCGTCAGCGTCACGGCGCGTTCGCCACGCGGATTGGTTGCAATATCGGTCCTGTCCGGCAGGCCGGTCCGCTTCACCACGTCGCATTCGGTCATCTGCAACGCAATCCCGCCCTGCACGGTTGGCGTCGTCGCGGGCAGCACCGGCTCGCCCGGCGCGGCAGCAACTTGCCCCGGACCGCCGGCACATTGCCCCTCAGCACCGACGAGATCCGCCTTATTCACCGGGCGCAGGCTGAACTCGCTCTTGCTGCCCGAAAACGAAGTCCAGTCCGGCTTGGCGGTTCGGGCGGGTTCCGGATTGGGCGTGAAGGTCACATTGTTCAGGCCGATATCGGCCGAGCACGCGCCAATCACCGACGCCAGCAACGCGACCGCCGCCGCACGCCACACGATTCGCCCGGATCGATGCTCTGCCGAGCCCTGCATCATATCGCCCTGTATCCCTTAACCCGCTGACCTTTCATGCATCGGGTACGCCGCAGGACAGCATCATTTTGCGCCAGCACCGTGGCGCGGATCAATATCTCATTTCGGCCGCGGCGGTCCAAACCGCAAGGGGAAAACCTGGCGGGCCGCCGAGGTCCACGCCGCGCGATCCCGGCTCGAATGGAACGTCGCTCGTTCAGGCCAGCTTCGGTTGCGGGGCGGTCAGCCGCACCGCGATCAACCAGGAAATGCCGAGCGTCAGAAAATACGTCGACAGAAAGGCCAGCAGACTGGCTGCGGACGACGACGTGCTCTCAACCACATAGCCAATCCCGTAGGAAATGAACGCGCCGATGACGACAAACGCGAGATAGACAACAAGCAACTTCATAGCGGGATTTCCTCCGGTGGCGGCATCGTGTCCGGCGCCGATATTCCACAACTTCGATTCGCTCCGCAACGGCCGTCGCGGGCGCCCGGACCCGGACAACCGGATAGTCACACCTGCCTCTCGAGCCCCTGCTGTTGCCAATTTGCCAGTCGCCGAAATCTGCCTCTGACTACTGCGATTTAGACCCCGAAACTTTACAAAAAATCCAATTATTTCATATATATATGAGTAAGTTGCATATTCGAGATTCCGGCACTCAGTTGCCCCCCTTTTTCATTGTGCTCTTCACTCCCCAATCGTTGATTGGGTCCAATCGTTGCCAAAAGGTGACAGCCATTTGATCAGGATCGTTCTAGGTTAACCAACGATGATTGTTTCATCTTGGACGGGGGGTTCAAATGCATAAGCTTCTGACTGCGGGCGCCGCGCTGCTTGCGCTGGGCCTGAGCGTTCCGGCGAAAGCCGCAGACATGCCGGTGAAGTACGTCGCGCCGGCGCCGGTGTTCACCTGAATCGGCTGCTACGTCGGTGTGCACATCGGCTACAAGTGGGGCCAGAGCAAGCAGACTTACGGCGGGCTGGTCAACGGCCTGCCGAACAACTTCGCGCCGGCTGGCACCGACCTGACCGACAACTACGATGTCGACGGCCCGGTCGGCGGCGCGCAGGGCGGCTGTAACTATCAGACCGGCGCCTGGGTATGGGGCGTGGAAGTCGACGGCGCGTGGTCGTCGGCGAGCGGCCAGGCGGCTCCGGCCGCGAACGCCATCGCGCTCGGCGCCAACCCGGTCTTCCTGTTCTCCACCAACGAGCGCTGGCTCTCCACCGCTCGCGGCCGACTCGGCTGGGCCGCCGACCGCTGGATGTGGTACGTGACGGCCGGCGCCGCCTGGTCGGGCTTCGACGTCAACAACTGGAACGGCCTCGGCGCTGCCACCGCGCAGCGTCAGCCCTCCCGCGTCAACAAGACCGGCTGGGTCGTCGGCGTCGGCACCGAATACGCGCTGCTCGGCGGCTGGTCGGTGAAGAGCGAACTGCTCTATGCCGACTTCGGCACCCTGCGCTACGGCGACGAGCCCGGCATCGTCAACGGCTGCATCGCCGGCTGCTTCAACGCCGACGTCAAGATGTCCGAATTCATCTGGCGCGTCGGCATGAACTATCGCTTCGACTGGGCCACGTTCGGGAAGGGCAAAGCGCCCGCCGTCGTTGCCAAGTACTGAGACAGGACTGAGATCCGTCTCAGTTCAGCCAGCTACGCAATACGCAAAGAGCTCCGGGCGAAAGCCCGGAGCTTCTTTGTTGTGAGACGGCTGACGCAACGCTGCTCTTTGGAAGCTAGTCGACTGCGCGGCGACAATCAGTATCGTGATGCAGGTCTGCGCGCGCCCGAAGAATGCGCGGTCTCGCTTCCTCTGAAGCGCGGAAGGTTCGGCCAAATGCACGCAACCTGACCGTGACGTCGCGAGTTGTTGAATCGTCGCCACTGTTGCCCGTGTATCACAGCCAAATCGAGTGAGACCTGTTAAGGCTTGGTTAACTTCAATCCACGGGGGGTTCAAAAATGCATAAGCTTCTGACTGCGGGCGCCGCGCTGCTTGCGCTGGGCCTGAGCGTTCCGGCGAAAGCCGCCGACATGCCGGTGAAGTATGTCGCGCCGGCGCCGGTGTTCACTTGAACTGGCTGCTACGTCGGTGTGCACATTGGCTACAAGTGGGGCCAGAGCAAGCAGACTTACGGCGGGCTGGTCAACGGCCTGCCGAACAACTTCATTCCGGCCGGCACCGACCTGACCGACAACTACGATGTCGACGGTCCGGTCGGCGGCGCCCAGGGCGGCTGTAACTATCAGACCGGCGCCTGGGTATGGGGCGTAGAGGTCGACGGCGCGTGGTCGTCGGCGAGCGGCCAGGCGGCTCCGGCCGCGAACGCCATCGCGCTCGGCGTCAACCCGAACTTCCTGTTCTCCACCAACGAGCGCTGGCTCTCCACCGCCCGTGGCCGCCTCGGCTGGGCCGCCGACCGCTGGATGTGGTACGTGACCGGCGGCGCCGCCTGGTCGGGCTTCGATCTCAACAACTGGAACGGCACTGGCGTTGCCGGCGCGCAGCGTCAGCCCACCCGCGTCAACAAGACCGGCTGGATCGTCGGCGTCGGTACCGAATACGCATTGCTCGGCGGCTGGTCGGTGAAGAGCGAACTGCTCTATGCCAACTTCGGCACCCTGCACTACGGCGACGAGCCCGGCATCGTCAACGGCTGCGGCGGTTGCGCCAACGCCGACGTCAAGATGTCCGAGTTCATCTGGCGCGTGGGCATGAACTACCGCTTCGACTGGGCCACGTTCGGCAAGGGCAAGGCTCCTGCCGTCGTCGCCAAGTACTGAGACAAGGACTGAGATCCGTCTCAGTCAGCCAGCTACGCAATACACAAAGAGCTCCGGGCGAAAGCCCGGAGCTTCTCTTGTTTGAGCGGCGAACTTGTGTAGAGCGCGAGCGCCTTGATCGATCAGCCCTTGCGCTGCCAGCGGCCCTCATCGTCCGGCTGCCAATAGGTCACGTCGAAACCCCGTGACTTGGCGTCACCCCAGTGAGCGCGCGCGGCGGCGACCGCGTCGGGGTCCTCGCCATCGAACACCAGGACGATTCGCTCGTAGCGATCGGCATCGGCCGGCACCGCCGCACCGTCGAGCAAAAACCTGACGTTGGCGCGATTGGGATTGCCGTCGTCGATCGTCAGCACCACCGGTTGCTCGGAAACTGCCGGATCGCGCCAGGTGCCGTGCGGCAGGAAGCTGTCGTCCCGATAGGTCCACAGATGCGCATCGAGCGCCTCGATGCGCTCCTCGGACGCCGCCTGGACCGCCACCCGCCAGCCGCGCTCCAACGATTTCTCGAGCAGCATAGGCAGCACCTTTTCCAATGGTTGTTGCTGCAGGTGGTAAAACAGCATCTCGGTCATGGAGACCCGCCCGATCCGCGCTCGACAAGCGACCGCCGCAACCGACTCACCGCTCGTAATACTCCGACACCAGCCGGTCGAGCAGCCGCACGCCGTAGCCCGAGCCCCAGCTGCGGTTGGTGTCGCTCTGCGGCGATCCCATCGCGGTACCGGCGATGTCGAGATGCACCCACGGCGTCTTGTCGACGAATCGCTGCAGCAGCTGCGCCGCGGTGATGGAACCGCCGTGGCGGCCGCCGGTGTTCTTCATGTCGGCGAATTTCGAATCGATCATCTTGTCGAATTCCGGCCCGAGCGGCATCGGCCAGACCCGCTCGCCGGTTTCCTTGCCGACTTTCACCAGCCGCTCCGTCAGCTTCTCGTCGTTGGAGAACAGCCCGGCATATTCCTGCCCGAGCGCGACGATGATGGCGCCCGTCAAGGTCGCCAGATCGAGCATGAACTTGGGCTTGAAGCGCGTGTTGACGTAGTGCAGCACGTCGGCAAGGACGAGCCGCCCCTCGGCATCGGTGTTGATGATCTCGATCGTCTGTCCCGACATGGTCTTGACGATGTCGCCCGGACGCTGCGCCTTGCCGTCGACCGCGTTCTCGACGAGCCCGATGGCGCCGACGACGTTGACCTTGGCCTTGCGCGCCGCGAGCGCGTGCATCAGTCCGACGACGCAGGCCGCACCCGCCATGTCGCCCTTCATGTCCTCCATGCCGGAGGCCGGCTTGATCGAGACGCCGCCGGTATCGAAGCACACGCCCTTGCCGATGAAGGCGATCGGCTTGTCGTCGCGTTTGCCGCCGTTCCAGCGCATGACGACCATGCGGCTCTCATGCACCGAGCCCTGGCCGACCCCGAGCAGCGCGTTCATTTCGAGCTTGGTCATCTCGGCAACGTCGAAAATCTCGACATCGACCCCGAGCTTCTCCAGGTGGCTCGCCCGGCTGGCGAATTCATCCGGGTACAACACATTGGCGGGTTCGTTCACCAGGTCGCGGGCGAGAATCACGCCGTCCGCCACCGCCTGCCGCGGCGCGAATGCCTTCTGCGCCGGGCCGACCGAAGATACCGCGATCGTGACGTTCACTTGTTTCGCCGGCTCCTCGCCTTCCTTGCGCTTGGTCTTGTAGCGGTCGAACGAATAGCCGCGCAGCCGGACCCCGAGCGCAATGTCCGCAGCCCGGTCCGGTTTCATTCCGCCGGGCAGGTCGGCAACGATCGTGACGTGCTCCTCGCGGCCGGGCGCCTTGCCCATGGCGGCGCCGCCGAGCTTCACGTAGCCCTGCGACTTCAGGTCAGCGGCTTTGCCCGCCCCAACCACAACGAGCCGCGACACCTCAAGCCCCAGCGGCGCGACGATATCGAGGGTGGCGCCGTTCTTGCCCTTGAAGCGGTCCGCCTCTGCGGCCCGCGCGATCAGGTCCCCCGTCGGCTTCAGCATCTTCTGGGTGGCGGCCCCAAATTTAAGCCCTTCCTCGCAGAACAGGATAAGAACGCCCTCCGCCGGCGCGGCGATCGGGGCGAATTCGAGCTTCAATTCGGGCATTCGGGCAGGTCCTCTTTCGATTTGCCAATGGGCCGGTGCAAAAGAGACACCTGCCGGTCAAGAATTCCAGATATGAACCGGCACGGCGGCGCTTGCAAAGCCCTGCCCTTCCGAGACTCGCCGCGTCTGCGCCGGGGGCCGATTCTGGCCGCCCGAACGAGCCTGCTGCGGCACAGTCAAGTTAACGTTTTGTTGTGCATGCTCAAAGGGTTTTGCCTTGGCTAAGCCATTTTGTTGATTGATTAAGTTGGGGCTGGAGCGAGGACGGGTTAGCTTGTGGTGTGGAGTCTGGGTCGGGGGGCCCGGCGCGCCGCGGGCGGTCGCGAGCGGGGACGTCGCAGGGCGTTATGGGGTCAATCGGGCGCTATATTTTTCGCATCACATTTGGTGCGTTCCTTCTGGTGTGCGCTTGCGTGACCGCGCTCATGTGGATCACGCAGGCGCTGCGCGACGTCGACCTGATGACCGATCAGGGCCAGAGCATCTTCGTCTTTGTCGGCATCACCAGCCTGATCATTCCGCTGCTGCTGATGATCATCGCCCCGGTCGCGTTGATGATTGCAGTCGCCTATGTGCTGAACAAGCTCGGCAACGATTCCGAACTGATCGTGATGAATGCGGCCGGCATGCCGCCGAAGGTGCTGTTCACGCCGTTCCTCGCCGTCGGCATCGTGGTTTCGTTGTTCGTCATGGCGCTCAGCGTCTACGTGTCCCCCTGGGGCCTGCGCGAACTGCGCCACTGGGCGACCGAGGTCCGTGCCGACCTGGTGAGCAACATCATCCAGCCGGGCCGTTTCACCCGCATCGAGACCGGATTGATGCTGCACATCCGCGAGCGGCGGCCGAACAGCCAGTTGCTCGGCATCTTCATCGACGACCAGCGCGATCCCAAGGACCGCATGACGATTCTCGCCGAGCAGGGCGAGATCATCAAGAACGACGGCAGTGTCTATCTTGTGCTCGAACGCGGCAGCGTGCAGCGGCACGAGACCGGCCAACGCGACCCCACCCTGGTGCTGTTCGACAGCTACGCCTTCGACCTGTCGAAGCTCGCCGCCGGCCCGAAGAACATCAAATACTCGACGCGCGAGCGCTACCTCTGGGAATTGGCCAGCCCGATTCCCGGCGACCCGCTGTTCGCCGACCAGCCCGGCCAGGTCCGCGCCGAGTTTCATGACCGCATCACCGCGCCGTTCTACCCGCTCGCATTCGTGTTCGTGACCTACGCCTACCTCGGTGCCCCCCGTACGACCCGTCAGGGCCGGACCACCTCATTGCTCGGAGCCATCGGCGCGATCTCGGCGCTGCGCGGCATCGGTTTCGCCGGCATGATCGGCGGCGTGCATCAACCGATCCTCCTGGCGCTGCCCTACATCGCCCTCATCGCGGCCTGTATCCTCGGCTATCTCAGCATCTCCCGCGCGATCATCATCGAGCCGCCGGTGTTCATCACCGAGGCGTTCGGCAAGATGATGGAGCGAATTTCCCGGCGTGCCGGCAGCCTCGTGGGGCAGACGCAATGATCGCCGGAACGCTCTCGCGCTACTTCGGCCTGCGCTTCCTGATGGCGGTTCTCGCCGTATTCGCCGGCACGTTCGCGATGATCACGATGATCGATTTCGTCGAGATGCTGCGGCGGACCGGCGACATCAACGACGTTTCGGCATTCATCGTCGCCCGGATCACGCTCTATCGCGTGCCGTTCATCACCGAGCGCGTGCTGCCGTTCGCGGTCCTGGTCGCATCCATGTTCTGCTTCCTGAACCTGTCGCGCCGACTCGAGCTCGTGGTGGCACGCGCCGCCGGTGTCTCGGCCTGGCAGTTCATCGCGCCGGCAGTGTTCATCGCCCTCGTGCTCGGGGTCGTGACGACCACCCTCTACAATCCGATGTCGGCGACGCTGCGCGAAATTTCGACACGGCACGAGGCGGAGCTGTTCGGCCGCGATACCAGTTTCCGCGCTTCCGGCGCCGGGTTCTGGATGCGCCAGCGCGGTGAGGACGGTCAGTCGATCATCAATGCCAAGACCAGCCGTCAGCAGGGTGTCGAGCTGGGCGGCGTGACGATCTTCCGGTTCGACTCGGCCGGCGTGTTCCGCGACCGCATCGAGGCGAGAAGCGCAACGCTCGAACCGGGCTACTGGCGGCTCGACGAGGCCCGCTTCTATGCGAGCGGCGTCCCGCCGCAAGAACGCGAGAGCGTCCGCCTCAAGACCAGCCTGACGCGCGCTCAGGTCGGCGAGAGTTTTGCCACGCCAGAGACCGTGCCGTTCTGGCAGCTCACCTCGTATATCGAGCTTGCCGAGAATGCCGGCCTGGCTGCCGCCGGCTATCGCCTGCAGTATTTCCAGCTGCTGGTGCAGCCGTTCTTTCTCGCCGCCATGGTGCTGCTCGCGGCCTCCGTCAGCCTGCGCTTCTTCCGCATGGGCGGCGTTCAGAAAGTGGTGCTGGGCGGCGTCGCGGCGGGCTTCCTGCTCTACGTGCTCGCCAAGATCAGCGGCGACATGAGCAAGGCCGAGTTGATGCCGCCGATGCTGGCGGCGGCGCTGCCTGCGCTGGTGGGAGGCCTCGGCGGCTTCATCACACTACTTTACCAGGAGGACGGGTAATGTTGCCGCCCGATCCCTCCAGAGCGCAGCAGCTGCACCGCCGCCTGTGGGGCGGCGTAGCCACCATTGTAACTGCGACGGTACTGGTGTTCGGCTGCCTTGCCGACGCCCGCCCCTCGTTCGCGCAGAACATCGCGTTCCCGGCACGGCCAAAGCCCATTCCGCGCGCAGTCGAACAACCGGGCGCGCAGGAGCAGATGCTCGTGCGTGCGGAGGTGATCAATTACGACTACACCAACGAACAGGTGGCGGCGACCGGCAACGTGCAGATTTACTATGGCGCCTCCACGCTCGAGGCCGACAAGGTGGTCTACGACCAGAAAGCCAAGCGTCTGCGCGCCGAGGGCAACGTCCGCCTGACGCAGGCCGACGGCACGGTCACCTACGGCGAGATCATGGATCTCAGCGACGACTTCCGCGACGGCTTCGTCGATTCGCTGCGGCTCGACGGCCCCGAGCAGACGCGATTTGCCGCGGCCCGCGCCGACCGGTCGAGCGGCAACTACACGGTATTCCAGAGCGGCGTCTACACCGCCTGCGAGCCCTGCAAGGACGATCCGCGCAAGCCGCCAAAATGGCAGGTGAAGGCCGCCCGCATCATTCACGATGAGGGCGAGAAGATGATGTACTTCGAGGGCGCCGCGCTCGAGTTCTTCGGCACGCCCCTCG
>JBFXEX010000112.1:0-18233 GCA_050179645.1 Xanthobacteraceae bacterium
CGTGAGGTCCGGGTCGGGCCAGGAAGAGACCCGTGCACAGCAGCAAAGAGCACGACTATTCGATCACTTCGTCGGCTCGCAATAGCAGCGATGTTGGGATCGTGAGTCCGAGTGCCTGAGCAGTCTTGTTGTTGATCACCAATTCGAATCGTGTTGCCTGCCGCAGCGGCAACTCACCTGGCCGGGTACCGCCAAGTATTTTTGCGACCTGTTCGGCCGCGCTGGTATACACCTCGGAAGTGGTCGCGCCGTATGACATGAGACCGCCTGCGTCTATGTAGAAGCGGAACGCATGCATGGTTGGCAAGCGGGCCTTCAGGGCGAATTCAGCGAGCTGTTGAGGCCGGGGAGCGGAGCTGAGAACCACGTCCGGATAGACCAATAGCGCGTCCGGGCGCTCCTTTGCGATCATCGCAAGCTCTGGGAGCAACTCATCGGCGGCTGTCACCTCAGCTACCTGCATTTGGACACCCAGACGCGGCGCCGCCTCCTGCAATAACTTGTATGCGACCGTCGCGGCTTCAGGGTCTTGCAGGAACATTACTCGCGACGCATTGGGCATTAGCACTTTGAGGAGTTCGAGGCGTTTCGGCATGAGCTCCGTCGTCATGCAGGTAATGCCGGTCAGGTTTCCGCCAGGCCGGGCGATGCGTGTCACATGCTCGAACGGGTCGCACGAGTAGGTGACGATCGGCGTCGTCTTGACGGCTCCGGCGACTATACGCGTCGCTCTGGTGCCCATGGTGAACAGAACATCTACCGGAGACTTCACGAGGTCAGCGGCCAGCGCTGGCATCCTGTCGTATTGGCAATCTGCAAAGCGCTGCTCGATGATAAGGTTCTTCTTCTCGAAGTAGCCCAATTCCGCCAAGCGAGCCCGAAACGTATCGAAATGAGGGCGTCGCGGACCGGGGCCGCAGACCTCAAGCCACCCCACGCGCGACATCCCGGCAGCCTTTTGCGCTTTGAGCGAGGCCGGTACCGCGAGCAGGCCCACCCCCAGCACGAGAACCGCCAGCCCGGTCCGCATAGCCATTCCACTGCCGCTCATCGTCATAGATGACCTCCCGGCTCTCGATCCAATCCAATCTCGCGCCAGCCAATCGGAATACTCTGGGGCGTTGTTAGCGTTATAGATCGTTCTCATCAAAGCAGGAGTCTGCGCACAGCGAAATAGGGCTAATGGCTTGCTTTGCGCTGCAGCAATTCCGCGCCTCGCATGTCGGTAGTGGGTCAATCACTACCGACTCGGCCGAGGCCATGTTGCAGTGCGATGGACGCTGTACCCCTAATACCGGACATGATTTCAAAGCCTTGGTACGCGCTGCACGCCACCGGCTACTGACCGAGCCCAACCCACATGACGCTGGAAGAGATGACCGCCCAACGCGACGCGCTGCTCTCCGCGCGTTACCGCGGCGTGCGCACCGTCGAGATCGACGGCCGGCGCGTCACCTACGCCACTGATACCGAGATGGCGGCCGCCATCACGGATATCGAACGCCGGATCGCCGCGGCCCAAGATGGTGGCCGCAAGCGCCGAATTCTGACGTCCGCCTCGAAAGGGCTCTGAATGCTGGCGTCACTGACGCATTTCCGACGCCGCGTCGGTGCGTTCATCGGCGGCTTCGAGGCGGGCCTTGCCAACCGTAGGCTACGGGGGTTCCAGCCGAGCCGGGCGCATCTGAACACGCTGATCGCGGCAGCTGGTCCCGACATCACGGCGCGGGCCCGCTGGCTCGTCCGCAACAACGGGTATGCGGCGAACGCCATCGAGAGCTGGGCTGGTAACGTGGTCGGCGCCGGTATCAAACCGTCTTCGCTGATCACGGATTCCGAGCTCAAGGCCCGGGTTCAGAAACTCTGGCTCGACTGGACCGACGAAGCCGACGCCGAGGGGTTTACGGACTTCTATGGTCTGCAACGTCGCGCCGCACGCGAGGTATTCATCGCCGGCGAGGTGTTCTTTCGGTTCAGGCCACGCCGGCCGCAGGACAGGCTCACAGTCCCGCTGCAGTTGCAGATGCTGCCGTCGGAGATGCTGCCTCTCAACCGGAACGAGGTTGCGCCCGGCGGCAATGTCATCCGGCAGGGGGTCGAGTTCGACGCGATAGGGCGCCGCGTCGCCTACCATTTCCTGCGCCGGCACCCCGGCGACATGACCGATCCGGGGTTGGGGGGTGATATCGTCCGGGTTCCGGCTTCGGAGGTCGTGCACGTCATCGATCCGGTCGATGCCGGGCAACTGCGCGGCATCTCCCGCTTCGCAGCTGGAATCGTGAAGCTCTTCCTGCTCGACCAGTACGACGACGCCGAGCTCGACCGGAAGAAGGTCGCGGCGATGCACGCGCTCTTCATCACGACGCCGGCACCGGCTGAGCCGCTCGACGCCGCGGAAGGCCGCGCCGAGAACGACGAGCGGACAATCGATCTGCAGCCTGGCCAGATCACCATGCTGGAGCCCGGCGAAGAGGTGCAGACCTCGACGCCGGCGGATTCTGGCCAGACCTATGAGCCGTTTCAGTATCGCACGCTGCTCCAGGTGTCGGCGGCGCTCGGGGTGCCGTACGCGTATCTGTCGAACGACATGCTCAAGGCGAACTACTCGAACTCGCGCCTGGCGCTGCTGGAATTCCGCCGCCGCATCGAGGCCTATCAGCACGCTGTGATGGTCTGGCAGCTGTGCCGCCAGGTGTGGGCGCGCTGGATGGACACCGCGGCAATGGCGAGGGCGCTTGACCTACCGCACTACGACCAGCTCCGGCGCGAGTACCTGGCCTGTGGCTGGCTGCCGCCGAAGTGGGACTGGGTGGATCCTAGCAAAGATACTCGCGCCGAAATCGAGCAGATCGAGGCTGGCCTGAAGAGCCGCACGCAGGCGCTCGCCGAACGAGGCTACGACGCCGAGCAGGTCGATGCCGAGATTGCCGCCGACAAGGGACGGGAGAAGGCACTGGGCTTGAGTTTCGCGTCGACGCCCACGCTGGGAGCGACGCCAGACAGTGCTGAGGCTGCGAATTAAGACCGCGGGTTGGTCTCTCTGGCCGATCCAGCAACCTGACCTGTCCTTGGATGGATTAAATGGGCCTGTCCACAGGCGAGGCAGGCGACGGAGATAAACTCGCTCTCGCCCGCGCTAGCGTGAACGTCGTCGGGGATCCACGCATGAGTGTGCGTGCCCGTCGCAGTGCAGCGAAATAAGACAGGTGCCATACAATACTTTGGCTGCGACCGATGGATCGTCTGTTGATCTGTATCAACGCCCCCGCCCCAGCGGGCCTGGGGAAGTTTCAAAACGGAAGATCCCGCAATGTTCGACCTACCGCACCTGGCGTCCCGGGTATTCGGCACGCCACTGATGATCGCGCGCGCCAAGCTCGAGGTCATTCTCGGCGTGTTGGCGCCCCGATTGACGGGCGGTTCGCTCGAACCCGTCGATCCGACGACAGAGCCAGCGCCGATGACCTCGATCACCGTGGAGCGGATCGCGGTGGTGTCGGTGATCGGCACGCTGGTGAGCCGCTCGGGCTATCTCGATACAACGAGCGGTCTCCTGTCCTACGGCGACATCGGCGACGCCATTGCAAATGCCATGGACGATCCGTCGGTGCGCGGTGTGATTCTCGATGTCGACTCCCCCGGCGGCGAGGTCGGCGGACTGTTCGACCTGGTGGATCGCATCGGGGCTATCAGAGCCGGCAGCGGTAAGCCGCTTTGGGCAGTCGCCAACGAAAGCGCGCTGTCGGCGGCTTACGCAATCGCGAGTACAGCCGACCATCTCTACGTGACTCGTACCGGGGAGCTTGGATCGGTCGGCGTGGTGGCGGTTCATGTTGATGAAAGCGCCGCCGACGCAAAAGCCGGTCTCGCCTGGACATTTGTGTTCGCGGGTGAGAGCAAGGTCGACGGCAATGCCCACGAGCCGCTGTCCAAGCGTGCCCGCGACACCATCCAAGCAGATGTCGATCGGCTCTATGCCGAGTTTTGCGGCTTGGTCGCCGCCAACCGCGGCCTGACCAGCGAGGCGGTGCGTGGAACCAACGCCGCCGTCTATCGCGGTGAGCTCGCCGTCCGCGCCGGCCTCGCAGATCGAGTCGGCACGCACGATGCGGCGATTGCCGACATGGCTGCCGAGTTCGAGCAGGCGGCAATGTCCGCCCACAACATTATCACTCCCACCAATCATAAGAGGAACCCGTCCATGACGACGAACGAGAT
Source organism: Xanthobacteraceae bacterium (assembly GCA_050179645.1). GTDB lineage: Bacteria > Pseudomonadota > Alphaproteobacteria > Rhizobiales > Xanthobacteraceae > VAZQ01. Next base: position 4,219 of record JBFXEX010000112.1, read on the forward strand.
CGAACGGAATGAGCATGCCGGCGATCCGGAACGGGCGCTTGCATTGGAGGCGGCACCACCCGCGCCACGGTCCGAACCGGATTCTCCACCTCTTCATGCAGCAGCGCCCGCGCCCGAACCGGTAGCCGAGCCGGATCCGGCCGAGCGGCTACGGGAGGAATATGCCGAGATCGCGAGCCTCGCGGCTCAGGCCATCAGGCTTGGCGTCAATGTCGATGCCGCGGACGCGATGCGACGGGGTATTTCCGCGGCCGATCTGCGCCGTTCCATCCTCGACACGCTTGCCGCTCGCGCCGAGGCCACCAGCGTCATCGCTGCGGTGCCATCCACGCCTGTCGCGGGCGACAGTCCCATCGTGCGGCGTGCCAAGCAACGCGCCGTCGCGGCGCATGCGTGATCATCACAATAAGGAGCCAGAGCAATGCCAGCCCTCACCATGTCGCCGACGCTAGGCGACCTGCTCAAGTTCGAGCTCAACGGCAATTACTCTCGCGAGACCGTGACGCTGAAGTCCGGCACCGACTACTCGCTCGGTTCGGTGCTCGGCAGGATCACGGCTTCCAGCAAATATCGCCTCTCGCCGGCTGCTGAAGTCGTAGGCGACGAGGGGGCCGAGACGGCAGTTGCGGTGCTGATCGAGGCGGTTGATGCGACCGCGGCCGACAAGACCGGCCTGGTGGTCGCCCGCGGTCCCGCGATCGTCTCCAAGGCAGCGCTCGTCTTCGACGCATCCGTCGACCAGCCCGCCGAGGAGACCGCCAAGCACGCCCAGCTTGCCGCCGCCGGTCTCGTCCCGCGTGACACCGCCTGATCCGCCCCGCTTCCCGGCTTCACCCAAGTCTTTCTCGGGCCTCGGCGAATCTTCGCCGGGGCCTTCGGCTTTCAAGGACCCTTTCCATGGCACCCATGATCAACCCCTTCGACGCGGGCGGCTACACGCTGGCCGAGATGACCACTGCGATCAACATCCTGCCCAACATCTACACCCGGCTGGGCGCGATGGGCCTGTTCCGGTTCGAGGGTATCACCCAGCGCAGCGTTATCATCGAGCAGGCCGAGGGGGTGCTGAACCTCCTGCCGACCGTACCGCTCGGCGGACCTGCGACTGTGGCTAATCGCGATACCCGGTCGATGCGGTCGTTCACGGTGCCGTGGATTCCCCATGACGACGTGATCACCCCGCAGGACATCCAGGGCGTGCGTGGTTTCGGGGTGGCGGATGCGGCCGATCCGCTCGCCACCGTCATGGAGCGCAAGATCACCCGGATGCGGGCCAAGCACGCCCAGACCCGGGAATACATGGAGATCAATGCGCTGCGCGGGGTCGTCAAGGACGGTGCCGGCACTGAGCTCTACGACTACTTCGACGAGTTCGGCCTCGCCCAGCAGACGGTCGATTTCGTGCTCGGCACCGCCGGCACCAATATCCAGGCCAAGTGCCGGGAGGTGCTGCGCGACATCGAAACCGAGCTCAAGGGCGAGACCATGAGCGGCGTTCTTGCGCTGGTCAGCCCCGGCTTCTTCGACAAGCTGATCAGCCACTCCAGGGTGGAGGAGGCTTACAAGTACTTCTCGTCGACCGGCGCCCAGCCGCTGCGCGAGGACACCCGCCGCCGCTTCCCGTTCGCCGGCATCGTGTTCGAGGAATACAACGCCACCGTGACGCTCTCGACCGGCGCCACCGAGACGCTCGTTCCCGCCAATGAGGGCATCGCGTTCCCGCTCGGCACCATGGACACCTTCGTGACCTATGGGGCGCCCGCGAACCTGATCGAGACCGTCAACACCATGGGGCTGCCGATCTATGCGCGGCAGATCGCCCGGCCGGACGGCAGCGCCATTGACGTCAAGACCGAAGCCTCGCCGCTGCCGGTTAACAAGCGCCCGCGGCTGGCGGTCAAGATCCTCACCAGCAACTGAGGCCGCGTCGTGGATGTGTTCACGGCTGCGCTCAACGCGATCTTCGACGATCCGAACCTCATGCTGACGGCGACCTACATTGCGCCGGGCGGCGGGTTGCCGACTCCCTGCCGGGTTTTGCTCGATCGGCGCGACCGGGAGCTTGCCGGGATATCGGGGCGCCCGGTGATCGAAGGCCGCACCCTGACGGTCCGCAAGAACGAGATCGCCGCGCCGACGCGCGGCGGCATGTTTGAGATTTCAGGGGAGACCCTGACGGTCCAGGACGATCCACGCTGCGAGGACGCGTTGCGGCTCCTCTGGGTCATGACGGTGCGCTGACGCCTGTTCCTCCATGACCCTTCAGATCAAGCTCACGCTCACGGGCGATCTCGGGTCCTTTGCACGCGACACCCATTTGCGGTTCGCCCGGGGCGCACGCCTCGGTGCCGAGCGCTTTGCGGCGCGGGCGAAACTCGCCTACCGGGGCGCCGTGCGAAACGCCAGCCTCGGTGATCGCCTCGCCAACACGGTGCGGGTCGACATCTACCCAAAATCCGCTGCGGTGCGCACCCACAGCCCCGCCGTCGTGGTCTGGAGCAAGGCGCCCAAAATCCTGTTCGCTTTCGCGACAGGCGTGACCATTCGCCACCATGACGGCCTGTGGCTCGCGATCCCGACCGAAAACACCCCGCGACGCGGCGGGCGGCTAGCGAGCCCCGAGGAGGTCGAGGGCATTTTCGACCAGGACCTCATCTTCATTAAGGGCCGCGGCGGCCAGATGCTGGCTTTCATCGACAAGTCCTTGCGCGGCAAGCTCAAGCGTGCGCGCGCCAAGGGACGGAGTGTCGACATCCAGGCGCGTTTCGACAAGCTCGTGCTGATGTTCGTGATGGTGCGCCAGGTCCGCCTCGAGAAGCGCATCGACTGGCAGGGTATCACGAACGCACTCGCCGCCGACTGGGCCGACTTGTTCGGTTCAGAGGTCGCCAAGGCGCTGGCGGCGTGAGGCATTAGATGTCGGTGCTTGGCGATGCGCTTGAAGCGCTGTTCGGAGTAATCGACACGGCGGCACAAGTTCCTGGTGCGTCCATCCCGCGGCCGCTTGCGAACGAAGCGCTGCCGGCCCGGCTGGTCGAGATGCCATCCGGCTTGGAGCAGTATCTCAATATCTGGGACTCGGGCGAGCAACAGGCGGACGAGTTCGTCGGCGCCGACAGTCTCGACCAAGGCTACGAGCTCGAGTGGCCGGTGCCGATCGATTACGTGGTGGCGGGTGGCACCCGAGAGCAGCGCCGCGCCGCCTTCGAAGCCGGCCTCGAAGCAATCTGGGATACGATCGCGGCCGACCGTACGCTTGGCGGCAAGGTTGCGTATGCGCAGATGTCCACTCCGCGCCGCACCGGCTCGGGCCTCGTCACCGACGGCATGCCCAACGTGCTCGCCGCCGAAATCACCGTGAAGCTCTCATTCGTCTCCTCGCGATCGTTCTGAGGTTTCCCGCATGGCCAGGACCAATGACGCGCCGCCGCCTGACGCTGGCACGCGACGCCCGCTGCCGTCGCACATCATTCTGCTTGCCGATTGGGCCGGTCATCCGGCCGGCCGCGTGTTCCGTGGCGATCCCGACCTGATCGGCAAACTCGACATCGAGGGAGCGCGATACCGCGAGGCCACCTCGTCTGAACGCCGCATCGGCGGTTTTGTCGATTAGCGCGCGGCGGGCTTGCCCGCTTCGCGCCACTAAAGATTAGCGCGCGGCGGGCTTGCCCGCTTCGCGCCACTAAAGATTAGCACGCGGCGGGCTTGCCCGCTTCGCGCCACCAAAGGAGACCGGAGCGATGCCCACCTCGGCCCTTCCGCGCGGCAAGGTGACGGACTTCCTGCTCAAGAGCGAAACGACCTTCGGGACGGCGCCGAGCGGAAACTGGACCAAGACTTTCATATATTCGTTCACGCCGGGGTTCAGGCAGCCCTACGAAAACGATGCCCTGCTTGGGCTCGCCCGCCACAACAACCGGGACACCACCCAGCCGGCGCCGGGTCTCATCGTCAACGATCCAGGCCTGGTCGTGCCGGTCGATTTCAACCATATCGGCGTGTGGCTCTATGCGCTGTTCGGCGCCGCGAGCGTCACTGGGGTAAGTGACCCTTACACCCACACCTTCAGTTCCGGGCTGGAAGTGCTGCCGTGGCGCTCGCACGAGCGCAAATACGCCAGCGCGCTGTTTTACCAGGACCTCGGCCAGGTCGCCAACACGCTCGAAATCGAGATGGGCCGCGCGGCCGGCTTCCAGCGGGCAACGCTCGGCTTCATGGGGCAGACCGAGGCTAAGGTGACGTCGACCGGCGGCGGCACGCCGGCCGCTGCATGGGCGCGTGAGGATTGTGCGGCCGCGCTCGGCGTGTTCAAGGTCAACGGCACGGTTGCGGCCAACATCATGTCGGTCAAGGCCAAGTACGACAACAAGATCACACCTCAGGACTATGTCGGAAGCTCTTTGCGTTCGGGCTTCGATCTCGACAGTGAGGCGACGTTCGACGGCTCGATCGACCTGCGCTTTACCGATTCGACCTATTACGATCTTGCCGTCGCCGGGACGGCATTCTCCGGTGAGATGCTGTGGTCGAAGTCGTCCGACCGCTCGCTGTCGTTGCTGGCGGCCAACATGCGGTTGGAGCCGGTCGGCGTGCCGATCCAGGGGCCGGGCAAGATCCAGCAGACCTTCAATTTCCGCGCCGAGCAGTCCGACAGCGACGCCATGCTGGTCGCGACACTCAAGTCGAGCGTTGCGAGCTACACGATCTGAGAGGTCCCCGAAATGTTTTTGCGGTTGCGGAAGAGCAAGCCGGTGGCGCGGCGCGTCGTGCTCGGCGCCAACGATCGCGATCCGGATGGCAACGAAATTGCCGATACGGCGCCCTGGATCATGGTGCGGCCGGCGACGCAGTTCGAGGTTGACCGCGTCGCCGCCTTGGTCGGCATCCAGCTTGCCGGGCTTGTTGCCGGCAGCGAGGCGGCCAGCGCAATGGCCGGCATTCTCGGCGATGATTTTGCCGTCGACGGACTGGCGGACCAGGCCAAGCTCCAGGCCGCCTCGGCACGCTTGAGCGAGATCAATCTGGTGATGGCCTCCCAGGAAGGCTGGGGCCGCATCCAGACCGAGGACGGTTCCGCGATCGCGGCGCCCGATGAGGCGTCGATCGCGCTGTTGCTCAATGAGCCGGAGATCCGCGCCCGGGTGCTGGGCGTGGTCAACGCCCGCATTCATGAGGAGACCGCCGAGGGAAACGGGTTGCCCGCCTCGCCGGATGGCGAGGCGGGAGCCCGCGCTACTGCGCCGAGTGCCGCGCCAGCAACGAACCGTGTGCGTTAGGTTTGAGCGTTGCGGGCGAGCGTTGCCCGGAGATTGAGTTTGCGCCGCTGACCGATGAGGGACGAGCGGTGCTTGATTGTCTCGATCGTCCCGGCATCTGGCGTCGCGCCGGCATGGTCGGGCATGTGACCGGCCTCGACATGCGTGAGGCGCTCGCTGGCGTGCCGGCGGAACTCGATGTCGGTTTCGTTAAGCGTCTCTTGGTGATCGCCGAGCGCCATTTCGTTGCGGCGTGGCTCGCCAGGGCTATGGAACAAAAGCCGGACTAAGCGTAATGCCCAGCACCAATGCCGGCAACGTCACGGTTCGCTTTTCCGTGCAGGACCAGGAAGTGGTCCGCAAGGCGCTCGAGCAGCTCGGCGCCGACGGCCAGGCGGCGCTCAAGAAGATCGATGCGGCGGGTCAGGCCCCCAGTGCGAGCCTGAAGTTTCTCGACTCGATCATGGGCGATCTGCGCGGCCAGGCTATGGGGTTGATCGCGCCGCTTGGCGGCGTCGGCCAGGGCTTTATACAGCTCGGCCCGGCCGGCTTCGTCGCGGCGACGGCGCTTGGCGGTGTGATCGCGGCGTTCTCCGCCGCCTCTGAAAAGGCGGTCGAGTTTGCCGAAAAGTCACATGCGCTGAAGGAGGCCGCCGAAACCGCCGGCCTCACGATCACCCAGTTCAAGCTGCTGTCGCAGCAAGGCGCCAGGGTCGGACTTGATTCCGACCAGGCCGCGCAGTTCGTCAACCTGCTGACCGTCAGCATCCAGGACCTGCGCTCCAAGGGCGCCGGTCCGCTGTTCGATGCGCTGTTGAAGATCGATGCCGGACTGGTGCGCGAGGTCGCCTCCGCCAAGGATACGGCCGAGGCGATCGACATCGTGTCGCGGGCGTTCCGCAGCCTTGACGATCAGTTCAAGCGGAACGAGTTCGTTGCCGCCATCAGCGGCAAGCGTAATCTGGATGCAGGTCAGTTGCTCGAGCAGTTGGGCGGCGCCGGAGGCCTGAAGGCCGTTGAACAGAATGCCATCTCCGCCGGCAAGGCGGTCGACGAGAACCTGGTTCGTCGCGCGGCACAATTGAAGCTTGAGATCGACGAGATCAAGAAGCGCACCGATAATATCTGGGGCCGCGCCTTTGCGGCCGATATCTTGGAGATGCAGAAGCGCTCGGCGGAGTTCTGGGAGCGCATTGCGCGGGCGGTCGAAAGGGCAGCGACATTCAGGGATTCGCTGCCGAACGCGCCGCAGGCGACGGCGTTCGGCCGCCGCTTTCGTGGCGCGGATCGGCCATTCGTTGCCGGTACCGACTATGATAGCGGGCTGACCGAAGAGGCGTTGCGCCGAGCCGGTCTTAGCCGCGTACCGCCAAGCGAACCGACGCCGCTGCCGCAGCCACGTCCCGAGACCGCCGCGCCGGTCCCGGCGTCGGTCGACCTGGCATTGATGCAGAGGTGGATTTCGCTGCTCGGCGCGGCCGTCACGCCGGCTGAGCAGTACAAGGTGAGGCTACTGGAGATCGCCGCCGCGCAGGAGCGCGGCGGTATCAGCACCGAGCAAGTCGCGCGGGCCACGAGTGCCGCGGCGCTCGCGCACAATCAGGCGCTGCTTGCGATCCGCGAGCGTCTTGGCGTCGCCAGGGTTGAGGAGATCACCAATGTGCGCCTGGCGCAGACTTATGATGACTTGGCGAAGGCCGGGGTCAAAAGCGCCGAAGCCCGCGCGACCGCGGAGCGCATCGTCCGCCGCGAGGCGCAGGAGACCGCGGACGCGATCAAGGTCCGGGGCTCCGAGACACCCGCCCTAACCAAGCTTGCGATCGACGCCGATAAGCTGAAACAGAACCTCGACCAGGGTCTGGCATCGGCGCTGCAGTCGTCGACCTCGGACCTCATCGCCATGGCCAAGGGAACCGAGACCCTGAGTCAAGGCTTCGCCAATCTTGCTACCAAGATCGCCGAGGCCGTGTTGCAGGCGCTGCTGCTCAAGAATGTGGTCGGCCCGCTGACCGGCGTTGCTCAGTCCGCCGTTGGATCGCTCTTCGCCGCTCCAATCGCCAGCGCGCGCGGCAATGTCTTCGACCAGGGCGGCGTGATGGGCTTTGCCCGCGGCGGCGTGATCGATCGGCCCGTGTTGTTTCCCTTTGCCCGCGGCGTCGGATTGGCAGGCGAGGCCGGCCCTGAAGCCATCGTGCCGTTGAGCCGCGGGCCGAACGGCGTCCTGGGCATCAACGCGTTTGGCGGGGCAAATGCGCTGTCGACCGGGAACGTCACCGTGAACCTGATCAACGCGCCGGCCGGGACGCAGGTCGACAACGTCTCACAGAGCCGCGATCGGCAAGGCGGCGTGCGCCTCGATGTCACGTTCAAGCGCATGATTTTGGACGTGGTGTCGGGCGACATGGGCGATGCCAATGGCGGGCTGAACCGGATCCTGCGTTCGATGGGCATCGATTCGACCAGACGCGGTTGACGAGGGATCGACCTGAATGTCCTTGCCGGCAATGCCCGATACTGTGCCGTACCGGCCGCGGCGGGGGGAATGGCAGATCTCGCAGCCTTGGCTGGCGCCGCTGCGCACGCAGATGAACGGCGGCAATACCCGGGCGCGTTCGCGTGCCGGCGACAATGTCGCGACCATCAACCAGACGATCCGCATGTCGCCGGCGCAATACGACACGTTCGATGCGTTCGTGCGCCACGACCTCGTGAATGGCACCGGCCGGTTCACCTGGAAGGTCTTTCTTGGTTCCGCCTATGCGGAGAGGACCATGCAGTTTGCCGAGGATCCGGTACCCGGTGAAGGCGGCCTGCGCGTCGCGGTCGCGATGAAGCTTCTGGTTTATGGGCTCTAACAGCACATGCCGGATCCCTGGTCCGAAGCCTGGGCGGAGGCGGAGGCGAGCGTGCCGCCGTCGGTCAAGTCCTACGATACCCTCGAAATCGTGCATTCGAGCTTCGTCGGTCCTCTGCGCATCGTCGCGGGCGTGGCGGAAGATGCCGACTTCACGCTTGAGGACGACGCACCCTACAACGCCGGCGAGACCGTCTCCTTCAAGGCAGTCGATTTTGTCTCGGAATGGCCGGAATTTGCCGAGGGCCAGGTGCCGGAAAGCCGCGTGACGATCGACAACGTCGCCCGCTTTCTCATTCCGTCGTTGATGTCGGCGCTCGCCGTCAAGGCCGACCTGCGGCTGATTTTGCGCCGCTATCGCTCCGACGACACGTCCGAGCCGAGCTATGGGCCGGTCGAGTATCTGATGCGCAGCGTCGAGATTGTCGGGCAGTCGGTGTCCGGCCTGGCGCGGCTCGACAATCTTGCCAACCGGCGTTTTCCGAACCGGCGGATCACGGTCGAGGATTTTCCGGGTCTGCAGTCATGAGCTTTGATCGAGGATCAACCAATGGGGCGAGCCGAGCGCATTGCCGTGCTGATGGCGCGCGGCTGGCCAGCAGAGCGCTGCTGGGCGTTCGTGGTGGAAGCCGAGCGCGAGTTATTTCAGCGTGTTTTGCCGGCGCAGGCGCCGCTTACCACGCCCGGGCTTGATCTTAAATGCGTCAAGCACGCCTTTGCCTGTCATCCCGAACATCAGCGCTGGCGCTTGCGGCCGACGGCGCCACACGGCTTGGTGGACGCCATGGATGGCGCGCTGGTGCTGATGTCCGGCGCCGGCCGGCCGCACCATGTTGGCGTCTGGCTAAAGGCCGAACGCGCCGTGCTCCACGCCGATCATCAGGCGGTCAAACTCGAAGACGTCGTCACGCTCAACGCCAGGGGGTTCACCCGGCTGCGGTTCTACGAACCGAAGGCGTGAACGTCTGTGTGGTGCACCGTCTGCTGCCGGGTCACGAGATGGCGCGGGCGGATGCGAGGTCGGGCGAAACGGTTGCGGCCTTTTTGCGCCGGACCCAATGGGCGCGGCGCGACCGGCGCCATGGCTGGCAATTTCGTCTGCCGACCATCCTGGTCGTCAATGGGCGCCCGGTGCTGCGAAAGGAATGGCGGCGGCTCCGCATCGCGCCGAACGATCAAGTCGAGTTCCTGTCGCGGCCCGGCGATGTCTTCAACAGCGCCTCCGGGCGATCGATCCTGGGGTTGGCGGCCGTCATCGGGTTGAGCCTGCTGGCGCCGGGCATCGGTGCGGCGATCGGCGGCTCGCTGTTCGGCGTGGCGCTTGGCGGTGCTGGCACGACGATCGCCTCCCTGATCGGCGCCGGCGTCGTCCTTGGTGGCTCGCTCCTGGTCAATACGCTGATCGCCAGCAAGCCGGCGACGCAGACCGATGCGCCGGTCGATCAAATCTATTCCGCCAGCGCGTCCGGCAACGTGGTGCGGCTGATGCAGCCGATCAAATTAAGCTACGGGACTATCAAGACCTTCCCGGATCTGGCGGCACAGCCGTGGAGCGAATTCGGGGCGCCGCCGGTTGCGGCCGGCAACGCCAAGGCGCTCGATGCCAACCAAGACAAGACCGGCAACGATCAGTACCTCAATGTCTTGCTGCTGCTGGGGCTGGGCAAATATACCGACATCAGCATCTACGACGACGACACGCCGTTCTGGAACGATACCAACGGGCTGAGCGAGGATTTCTCCGACGCGCAGGTGCAGCTCTGCGGGCCGGGTGAAGCCGTCACTCTGTTCCCGACCAACGTGGTGCAGGCGGTCGAGGCGTCCGGCCAGGAGTTCGGCGATCCGGCAACCGCGCCCAATGACGGCTGGATCGGCGGCTTCATTGTCAATGCGAGCGGTACACTGGCCGACGCGATTGCCTGCGATCTCGCCTTTCCGGAGGGCGTTTATTGGCAGGATACCAACGGCGTGCATGCCTGGTCGGTGCCGTTGATCGCCGAATATCGGCCGGTCAACGATGCCGGCGCGCCGCTCGCCGATTATGCCACGCTCTGGCGGCAGGACATCACCTACGCGACGCGCACGCCGCAGCGGGTCACGATCAAGACCACGGTTACGCCGGGCCGCTACCAGGTCAGGATGCGCCGCCTCAACGCGCCGCATCTCGAGGCCTTCAACGGCAACGGTTTCGATACCGCGATCTGGGCGGGGCTGCGCGGCTTCCTGCAGGGCTCGTCGACGTTCCACGGCGTCACCACGATCGCCATAAGGGTGCGGGCGAACAGTCAGCTTTCGGCGCTGGGGGGCTTGCGCTTTGCGGTGAAGCGTACCCGCATCCTGCCGGTCTGGGATGAGGGCATGGGCGATTTCGTCGAGCAGCCGACGCAAAGTCCGCTCTGGGCGTTCTACAACGCCGCCGTAAATGCCGATTATGGCGCCGGCCGCAGCGCCGGCAAGATCGACCTGGCGTGGATCATCGATCAGGCCGCGGCGGCCGACGCCCGCGGCGATACCTTCAATTACGAATTTGCCGGCGAGGTGCTGGCGCCGCAGGCCTTCGACACCATCCTGGCGTCGGCGCGCTGCAAGCATCGATGGTCGGGCGATGTGCTGACCGGGGTGCGCGACGAATGGCGTGCGGTGCCGCAAATGCTGCTGACCGATCGTGAGATCGTTCGCGACAGCGTCAAGATCGCGCTCGACTTCAACACCGAGGACCAGGCCGATGCCGTGGTCCTGGAATATCTCGACGAAGAGACCTGGGGTGCGGCAACCATCCAGTATCCGCCGGATGATCCGCCGACATTCGTCGCCGTGAATCCGGCGCGCCGCCGCATCGATGGAGTCACCGACCGCGCTCACGCCCAGCGCGAAGTCGCCTTCCTCTGGCGCCAGGCGCAGTTGCGTCGTTCCAACATCACGCTCGACACCGAGCACGACGGCCGTTTGCTGGGCCTGCTGTCGCATGTCGGCATTCAGACCGAACTGCCAACGACGTGGGGACAGGGCGGTCGGGTCGCCGCGGTCGACGATCATACGCTGACGCTTGACCCTGCGCCCGTATGGACCGTTGGGCCGCAGCACTACATCGCCATCCGCACCAAAACTGGTGCCCAATTCGGTCCCGTCAGGGTCGCCAAGGGCGACGATGATAGTCTCGCCGTGCTGGATGCGACCGATCTGGCGGACGTCGAGACTGCGCAAAACATGACATTGGCGCAGGCGCTCGATCGCCTCGATGGCGCCCAGGACCCCTCGTTCGCCTTCGGGGTTGCGCTGGTACGCGGCATCGTGCTGTCCGGCCGGCCGAACGGCGAGCGGGTGTCGCTCGTCATGGCGATCGACAGCGCGGCGGTGCATCATGATGGCGATCTAGGGGAGCCAGAGAGCCGTCCGCTCGTTCCGACGCCGCGCGATGATCGCGCACCGGTGGTCACCGGCATTGAGGCCAATTTCCTGCAGGGCGTGGCCGAGCCCGTGCTGGCGGCGTCGTGGTCGCCGGTGCCGGGCGCGACGCTCTACCTGGCGCAGATATCGCAGGATCAGGGCGCCTCCTGGACGCAGGTTCATCGCGGCTCGGCGACGCGCTTCAGCGTCGTGGTCGATCTGTCGCCGACGAGGCTGCGCGTTGCGGCGATCGGCAGCCGGCAGGGGCCATGGGTTTCGATCGATGTCGAGCCGCCGACGATCGTCATCAAGGACGATTTTCTTGATGTAGGCCTGGCTGGTTTCAACAGTTCGGTGCTGGATTATCTGATTCGTCAAATTCCAGCGTTGCAACGCCAGTTGCGGACGTTTCAGCAACTGATTGCCTCGATCGCCGCGGAACAAGATGCGGATAATTGGCTCGACAAGCAGGAAAACAGACGACTCCTGACCCTTACGCGCGACAACTTGTCGGCCTCAATCGAGGAAGTCTCGACAGTTGTGCTTGCGACCGAGGCGGCGTTCGCCGCCTACCAGATCACCGTGAACACGCATCTCGGTGACCTCGACGCCTCGGTCGCCACCAACGCAACGGCGATCGCTGCCGGGGACTCAGCATTATCTTCCTACCAGACAACCGTTAACGCCCATCTCGGAACGCTCGACTCATCGGTCACCACCAATGCGGCGGCGATCGTTGCGGTCGACGGCAAGCTCGCCGCGACCTACCAGGCCGTCCTGAACGTCGATGGGTATATTTCGGGGTGGCGGTTCTACAACGACGGTAGCTCTTCCAGCCTGGCATTTCTCACCGACAGCCTGCTGATCGGCCACAGCACCCTCAATGGTGGAGCGCCGGTGCAGATGTTTTCGCTGACCACCATCAGCGGCACCGTCGTGGGCGTGCTGAATGGCAATCTCTATGTGCAAAAGCTGGTCGCGGGGGCGATAAATGCCGGGGATATCATCGTCAACGACATCATCGTGACGGGGCATCTTACGGCCAACTCGGTGACGTCGGTCGTTACATCGACGCACGCGGATATCGTGACGTCTGACGCCGACGGCAGCTATCACGACTTGACTTCGCTATCCATCACGATCGCCAGTGGCACACAGGGCACGCTCGTCAATGCGTCGTGCCAAGCGGACTCGTGGAACGGCTCCGTCTTGGCCTTTATCAATACCGTCTATACCAACATGCTCGGGCATGCCCTCAGCATTTGGCTGGACGGCGTGAAGCAACGCGAACTCGAATTGTTTCCGCACTATTTCGGTGGCAGCGGGCTCAGTGCGACGTGGGCTTGGTATCACAACCCGGCACTTAGCGTGTTGCTGTCCGGGCTGTCGGCCGGCTCTCACACGATCACGTTTAGGTACAAGACCGGCACGGGATTCACTGGGCTGAGTCCGATCAACTACAAAAATATTCTCCTCACGGCTCAAGAGGCGCGACGATGACCAAATACTACGTCGTTTATGATCGCGAGACCGGATACGTGCACCGCGCCGGGCAGTGTCTGGACGCTGATTTGCAAAAGCAGGCGATGCGCCCGGCGGACGCCGTGATCGAGCACGATTGCCCAGTTGATCCGAACACGATCCGCGTGGAGCTCGCGACAAAATCGGTCGTAGTACGCAATGGTCGCGGCAATGTCGGAGCCCCAGACGACGGTGCCGACGAAGATCCCGGAAAACTGCGCGAGTACCTCTCGAGCAGCATCGCACCGCGATCTTTCGCCAGGTCAACCGCTAAGGGGTAGCTATATGTCGTCTCTCGGAGGCACCTATAGCACCGGCACGGTCGCTGTGACGAACGATAACGCGGTCGTGCTCGGAACAGGCGTGCTGTGGTCGGACGTCGAGGAAGGTGACTGGCTCTATGCCGGCGGGTTCGTCGGCATCATCGATTCGGTGAACGACGATCTCGACGAAATCACCTTGCAGGCGCCTTGGGCCGGCCCCTCAGGGGCCGACCTTGATTACGTCATCGTCAAGATGTCGTGGCTGCGCTACGAGCCCGCCATCACGCAGGCCAAGCTGCGGGCGCTGCTGGCGGCGCTCGAGGCCCCGACCGTCATCTTCTTCGTGGAGGGAGCTGCTCCCGATCCGGGGCTTGGGGTCGACGGCCAGTACGCGCTCAAGTCGAACTCCGGCGTCTGGAAGCTGTGGTTCAAGACCGGCGGGACATGGGTTCTGCAGAGCACGCCGGTTGGCGTTCAATGGGGAGGGACGTGGAATCCAGTCACCAATTACCCGGCCAACTCGGCTGTCGAACGCCTCGGGTCGACCTATGTGTCGCGCAGCGTCAACATCAACAAGCCTCCGGAATCGAATCCGAGCGACTGGGACGTGGCGGCCGCCAAGGGCGCCGACGGCAATCATGGCGGCATCTCGATCCGCTACGCCTTCGACGCCGCCTCGCAGGAGGACTCCGATCCCGGCAATGGCAGGCTGCGTCTGGACCAAGCCACCCAGAA
>JBFXEX010000113.1:0-18207 GCA_050179645.1 Xanthobacteraceae bacterium
CAACGAGGCGATCGCGCACCGGCCGCCGGAAATGACGATCTGTGTGCACACGTGCCGGGGCAATCATCGCTCCGCCTGGGCCGCGTCCGGCGGTTACGATCCGGTCGCCGAGGCAGTGTTCGCCGGTCTCGACGTCGATGGCTTGTTCCTCGAGTACGACGATGACCGCTCCGGTTCGTTCGAGCCGCTGCGCCACGTACCCAAGGGCAAGATCGTCGTCCTCGGCCTCGTCACCAGCAAGCGAGGCCGGCTGGAAACCAAGGACGAGTTGAAGCGCCGGATCGACGAGGCCGCAAAGTTCATCGAACTCGACCAGCTCTGCCTGTCCCCGCAATGCGGGTTTGCCTCGACGCTGGAGGGCAATCTGCTGTCGGAGGACGAGCAGTTCGCCAAGCTGCAGCTGGTGGTAGAAACGGCAAGAGACGTTTGGGGCACCGCCTGACAGCAGGACCGGGGAGTCGCCGGGATCGGTCGGGGCGCTGCCGTCTGCCAACAGCGGCCGTCCTGGTTGGCTGTGTCCTAAGGCCTCAGGACAGACGCTCGACGACGCTCGCGTTACAGGCGATCTTTGGGCCAACAGGCCATGAAAAAGACCTGACCGGCAATAGGGAGCGACAATATGGAAATCGGCATCTGTCTGCCGACAAAGGCGAATTCCTGGGAGGTCGTCAAGCGGGCCGAGGAGCTCGGGTTCTCGCATGCATGGTTCTACGACACGCACCTGCTGAACGCCGAGGTGCTCGTCGCCATGGGCGCCACGGCCGTGAAGACCTCGAAGATCAAGCTGTGCGCCGGTGTGCTGATCCCCTCCAACCGGATCGCTCCGGTCGCCGCCAGCGGACTTGCCACACTCAATGCGCTTGCGCCCGGGCGGATCATCTTCGGTGCGTCGACCGGCTTCACGGGGCGGCGCACCATGGGCCTCGGCCCGGTAAAGCTGGCCGACCTCGAGGCTTACGTGAAGGTCGTGGAGGGACTGCTTCAGGGCAAAACCGTCGAATGGACCGGCGAAGGCGAGACCCACAAGGTCGCCTTCCTCAACCCGGACAAGGGGCTCATCAACATCAAGGACTCGATCCGGACGTTCCTGTCCGCATTCGGCCCCAAGGCACGCAAGCTGACCGCAAAGCTGGGTGCAGGCTGGATCGGCAGCGTGACCTGGCCGCAGCGCGAGCAGGAAGAGATCAACGAGATGCGCAAGTACTGGGCCGATTTCGGCCACGCGCCCGACCGGTTCTACGCTGCCCTGAGCTGCGGCGGCGCCGTCCTGGACGAGGGCGAGCCGGCTGACAGCCCCCGCGCCATGCTCCAGGCCGCCCCCTATGCGGCGATCGCCTTCCACAACCTGGTCGAGGAAGACCAGTTCGGCTCGATCTTTCCGATCGGTCCGTACTTCCCGTTCAAGGAGGAGCTCGAGGCCTATCGCAAGGTCTACATGAGCTACCAGCCCGACGACGCCCGTTACCTGAGCAACCACCGCGGCCACCTGATGTTCCTTCGCCCCGAGGAGAAGCACATCACCGCGAATGTTATTGCCAAGCTGTCTCTGACCGGTACGCACGCGGAACTGGTCGAGCGCCTCCAGGGCATTAAGGCATTGGGGTATCACCAAGTCGCGATCAACATGATTCCCGGCCAGGAGACCGAAATGTTGCAGCGCTGGGCCAATGTCATGGCGAAAATCTAGCAACGGTGCTTGGACTGCATTTCAAGCGGACGGCGGCGATTTCAAGGAGGCAAGCATGAAGGTGCGTCGCGTCGTGACCGGCCACAGCGGTGGCAAATCGGTGTTCGTATCGGATGGCCCGGCGCCGCGAAGCCGGGATTTCGTCAGCATTCCGGGCCAATCCTCCACCCTGGTCTGGTCGACGCCCAATCCCCCCGCGGTGCCAAACAACGGCGTCGATCCGATCACCGCGGCGAGCACCTATGTGCCGCCAACAGCCGAAACGCGGCTCATGGTCGTCACCTTTGCGCCCGACTCGGTGATGATGAGCAAGGACTTCAACCCGGCCGCAGCCGGGGCGGAGTTCATGGCGGAGCTTCCCGACCTCGCCGCGAAATTCGAGCCGGACCATCCGGGCATGCACACGACCGACACGGTCGACTACGGCATCGTGCTCGATGGCGAGCTGTGGCTGGAGCTCGACGACGGCAAGGAGGTACACCTGAAGCCCCACGACGTCGTCATCCAGAACGGCACGCGTCACGCCTGGCGAAATAAGAGCGACAAACCCGCCAAGGTCGCGTTCGTCCTGATCGGCGCCCGCCGCCAGGGTTGAGATGCGTGCGAGACTGATTGAAGGATGGGATCCTGGTAACACACGCTCGGTCTCTCCTCACCCTCCCCTGGAGGGGGAGGATCGGCGAGCGAAGCGAGCCGGGGTGGGGTGATCCTTGTTGCGACAAAGATCACCCCACCCCGCCTGCGTTCGCTACGCTCCGCAGGCGACCCTCCCCCTCCAGGGGAGGGTGGCCACCGAGTTCGTGGCTCGAGATTTTAACCATAGAGGATGTGGAGCATGGCGTTTCTGGTGCATGCATTGGGTCACGTGCAGATCAACGTCCGCGACCCGGCCGCGGTCATCAAGGATGCAACCGATATTCTGGGCCTGCATGTCACGTATCAGGGCGCCGATCAGACGTGGCTCAGCTCGAACGGCCGCGCCGCCGAGCTTGTCCTGCGCCATGCGTCCGACAACTCGGCTTACGTGATCGGCCTGGAGGCATTGAGCGCTGGAGCCGTGGATGCCGCAGCGTCAAGAGTCGAAGCCGCCGGCTGTCGAATCCTGTCCCGCCGCCCGAGCCTCGACTGCATGGAGGCCGGCGTCACATTCGCAACACCGGAGGGGTTGCGCTTCGAGATTCACACGCCGATCCGCGACGTCCTCTACGGCCGTCGGCATCCGACGGTCGGCGTCGGTCCCAATCGCATCGACCACGTCAATTTCATCACGCCGGATCCGCCGGCGACACGGGAGCAGCTCGCGCATATCGGCGGCATGAAGCTATCCGAGCGGCTGGTGAACGACAGCCTGAGCTGGATGTATGGCGGCAACCGCCAGCACCACATCCTCGGCGTCGTGAAAGGGCCGGTCGGGCTCCATCACACGTCGTTCGAACTCCCCGACTTCAACTGCTACCTGAAGCTCGGTGACCTTTTGGATCGCGCCGGCAAGCAATTGCTGTGGGGACCGGGCCGGCATCGCCCCGGCGACAATACCTACGCCTATTATCTGGACGCCAGCGGCGCCATGATCGAATGCTCGGGTGCGATGGCGCTGATCGCCGACGACGCCAGTTTCGTCCCCAACGTGATCACCAACCTCGCACGGCCCGGCAACGTGCGAGAGATGAACGTGTGGGGCACGCCGGCGCCACAGGAGTGGCGGGAATTTCACTTCAAGTTCGACAGTCCGCAATAGACGCTCACGCCGAGCGGGCGAGCGCGCCGTCGATCATGTCGATGGTGTTCTGCAGGCCGTAGACCGCGACGAACGAGCCGAAGCGCGGCCCCTTCTCCTGGCCGAGCAGCACCTGATAGAGCAGGTTGAACCAATCGAGCGACACGCCGGGCTTGCCGTCCTTGGCCTTCTTCTTGTGGTCGAGGAACGGCTCGCGGCGGCCGATCTCGTAAACAACATCTTGGATCTGCTCGGCGGTGGCGTCGTGCGGAAGCTGCGACAGCGCATCGCGCAGGTCCATGAGCGCGGCGCGTTCAGATGCGTGCGGCTCGCGGTATTTCTTCGTCGGCAGCACGAAGTCGTGGAAGTAGTGAATCGCGTAGGTGACAAGACGATCGAGCTTCGGATGCGTCTCGCGCGTGACGCCGGGCCGGTAGCGGCCGATGAACCCCCACAGCGTCTCGGCGTTCTCGGCATTCGACGACGACACCAAAGTCAGCAGCATCGAGAACGAAATCGGCATGTCGGGCTTCGGCGGCCTGCCGGAATGGATGTGCCAGACCGGATTGCTCAGCCGCTGCTTCGCATCCTGCCGCTCGTAGCCCTCCAGGAACTGCTGATATTCGTCGACGTGGCGCGGGATCACGTCGAAGTAGAGCCGCTTCGCCGCCTTCGGCTCGCGGTACATGAATAGCGACAGCGATTCCGGCGAGGCGTAACGCAGCCATTCGTCGATGGTCAGGCCGTTGCCCTTGGACTTGGAAATCTTCTGGCCCTTGTCGTCGAGAAAGAGCTCGTAGTTGAAGCCGTCCGGCGGCGTGCCGCCGAGCGCGCGGCAGATTTCACCGGATAGTTTCACCGAGTCGATCAGGTCCTTGCCGGCCATTTCGTAGTCGACGCCGAGCGCGAACCAGCGCATCGCCCAGTCCGGCTTCCATTGCAGCTTGCAGCGCCCGCCGGTAACCAGCGTGGTGACTTGCTCCTTGGTGTCCGGGTCCTCGTACGTGATCGTGCCGGCCTTGGCGTCGTGCGCGAGAATCGGCACTTGCAAGACGATACCGGTCGACGGCGAGATCGGCAGGAACGGCGAATAAGTTTGTGCCCGCTCCTCCCGCAGCGACGGCAGCATGATGTTCATCACTTCGTCGAAGCGCTCAAGCACCCGCAGCAGCGCCTGATCGAACCGGCCGGACATGTAGCAGTCAGTCGACGACATGAACTCGTACTCGAAGCCGAACTGGTCGAGGAAGGCGCGCAGCCGTGCGTTGTTGGCGGCGCCGAACGACGGGTACTCGTTGGAAAACGGGTCGGGGATGCGCGACAGCGGCTTGCCGAGATGGGTCGCCAGCATCTCCTTGTTCGGCACGTTGTCGGGCACCTTGCGCAGGCCGTCCATGTCGTCCGAGAACGCGATCAGCCGAGTCTTGATCTTGTCGTCGGTGAGGACGCGGAAGGCGTGCCGCACCATGGTGGTGCGCGCCACCTCGCCGAAGGTGCCGATATGCGGCAGCCCGGACGGGCCGTAGCCGGTCTCGAAGATCACCTCGTCCTTCGGCCTCCGCTTCAACCGCGCGACGAGCTTCTTCGCCTCTTCGAACGGCCAGGCGCTCGACTGTTCGGCGACCTCGCGCAGACTTTGGGCGGTGGGCATTTCGACAATGGACATCGACATTCTCCGGGCGCGCGGACACTAGAAATCGCCGCGCACCGCGTCAAACCAATAGGTGGCGCAGGAACAGGCCAGGATCAAAATGGACTGACCGGAAAATACCGCAGCCACAGGTCAGTGTACTTGCCCTGCTCCCAGGCCCGGAACATCGCCCAGTTGATCGCCTGGCGGATCGTATCGTTGCCACGACGGACCGCGATGGCGATGCCTTCGCCGAAATAGCGGCTGTCCATGAACGGGCCGCCACGGAAACTGCAGCAATTCTCCGAATCCGTGCCGTTGACCCAAAACGCCAGTGAAATGGCGTCGGCGAACAGCAGATCGACCGCGCCGCTCTTGAGCGCGGCCCGCGCCTCCGCGGCATTCGGAAACGGACGAAGCTCCGCTTCGGTGAACAGGGCCTTGAGATAGGCCTCATGAGCCGTTCCGGCGACCACCGCCACCTTCTTGGCTTCGAGCTTTTCGGGCAGCGGATCGTCGATGGCGGAATCCCGCTTGGCCACGAAACGGGCCGGCGTGCGGTAATACGGATCGGTGAAATCGACGCGCAGCCGCATGTCCGGCGTCACCGCGATCGAGGCGATCGCCGCATCGGCTTGATTCGAGTTCAGTGTGCTGACCATCGTTTCAAAGCGCCGCATCTGGACGGTGCAGACGAGCTTCAACTCCTCGCAGATCAACCTGGCGAGATCGATGTTGAAACCCTGCGGACTGCCGTCCGGGCCGGCGAAGTTGAACGGCGGGTAGTCGATCTCGGTGATGAAGCGGATGACGTTGACTCGGGACAGGTCCGGCCGCTCCGGCCGCCGGCGCGGGTCCCAAAAGCCGGGCACATGCACGAACGGGTCGGCGACCCCAGGCTGACGGGCGGGGCCTGCTTCCATGGCCGAAACTGCCAGCATGAGGAGGCCGGCAGCTGCGGCAAAAGATGCCAACAGAAAGGGGCTTCGCAAACGGTATCGGGGCACGGTAATCTCTGGTTGTACCGGGTAGATATTACCCGGGATCACTGGTCATGTCCCCAGTCTTAGACGACGCGGTTGGGGCGGATCAGTGGCGTCGGGTGGGGTGGCGTTATGGCGTACCGGGACGATTTTCCCCTCGGTCGTAGTGAAGCGGCGTCGTGGCCTGGGCCCGCGCCCCGGCGATCCGTTGCCGGCAGCGTCGTGAATTTCCAAGTCCCGCAACCGGGCGACTTCCCGGAGATCGATTGCATCCGCAGGCTGTTTCCCTGGCAGACGATCGCACGGGCAGAGCGGCGGGCCGACGAGATCGGCGTCGGCGCCGACCGGGTACTGATCGCGGCGGGCCTCATTTCCGAGGAGCGATATCTTGCCGCGCTGGCGGGCTGGCTTGGCGTCGGCTACCTGCCGCTGGAAGACGTGCCGCGCGCCGCCTGCCCGCTCGCCGACCTCCGACTGATCGATGCCGCCCGGGGTGGCGTGTTGCCCCTGAACCTGGCGGATGGTCTCGTCTGGGTGCTGGCGCCGCGCCATCTCGGCGCGCGCACGCTCGCCCGGCTCGTCTCGCGCAGCCCCCACCTCGCCCGCCGCATTCGGCTCACCTCGAACGAACAGTTCAGCCGCTTTGTCGCACGGCATGGCGAAGCCGCCCTGGGCGTGATCGCCGATCGGACACTGCTGACACGATGGCCGCAATTCTCAGCAGCGCGGCGCCGCCGGCGGCCGTCGTTCGTGTTCGTCATGACGGCGCTTATCGGAATCGCCGCGTGCACCCTGTTCCCGGACCCTTCCCGCATCGCCATCGAAGCCGCCCTCGCCTTCGGTTTCCTGGCCTGGCTCGCGCTCCGCGTGATCGGCTCGTTCCTGACGCCGCCGGTCGTTCGACCGGTGCGCATCGACGACGCGCGCCTGCCGGTCTACACCATCATCGTCGCGCTCTACCGCGAAGCGGCGGCGGTTGAGGATCTGGTCGGCGCATTGCGCGCACTCGACTATCCGGCCGAGAAGCTCGATATCAAGCTCGTCACTGAAGCCGACGACCTTGAGACCGGTCTTGCGCTGCTGCGCCTCGACCTCAGCCCGCCGTTCGAGATCGTTACCGCCCCCAATGCAGGACCGCGCACCAAGCCCAAGGCGCTCAACGCGGCGCTCGCACTGGCGCGTGGGACATTCACTGCGGTCTACGATGCCGAGGACCGGCCGGACCCCAATCAGCTCAGGCGTGCGCTCGATGTCTTTCTCAGCAATGGCGACGACCTCGCCTGCGTGCAGGCGAGCCTGACTATCGACAACACCGACGACGGCTGGCTTGCCCGTCTGTTCACCGCCGAGTATGCCGCACAGTTCGATCTGTTCCTGCCCGGACTTGCGGCGCTTGAGTTGCCGCTTCCGCTCGGCGGCTCGTCGAACCACTTCCGCACCGCCGTTCTGGATCGGGCGGGCGCCTGGGATCCTTACAACGTCACTGAGGATGCCGATCTCGGGATGCGGCTTGCGCGCTTCGGTTACCGCTCTGCGATCGTCCGATCGAGCACCTACGAGGAGGCACCCTTCAAGTGCGGCCCGTGGCTGCGTCAACGCACGCGCTGGTTCAAGGGCTGGCTGCAAACCTGGCTCGTCCACATGCGATCGCCGCGGCGGCTCTTCGCCGATCTCGGCTTCACCGGGTTCGTGTCGTTCCAACTGGTGGTCGGTGGCAGCGTGCTGGCCGCGCTCATTCATCCGCTCGTGCTCGCCGGCTTTCTTTACAGCTACCTCGCCGGGCTGCCCTTCTTCGGTGATAACGGCCCGCTGATCACGACCCTCGCCTGGATCTACGGGGCTGCGCTCGGCGCCGGCTATCTGACGTCGATCTTTCTCGGCCTGCGCGGGCTCAAGCGGCGCGGCCTACTGAGGGTTGCCGGCTGGCTCGCGGCGGTGCCGTTGCACTGGTTGTTGCTGTCGCTCGCGGCGTGGCGTGCACTCTATCAATTGCTGCGCGATCCGCAGCGCTGGGAAAAGACCGAGCACGGGCTCGCCCGCAGCTCGCGCCGCGCCAAGCTGGCGAGCCGGACGACGCTCGGCGCCGCGCTCGGCGGCGAGGGCGAATTCCGCCGCGAGGCCGCGGAGTAGCGTTGCGCCGACGCACCGAGGACGCAAAGGTTGCAGCCAACTGACCGAGCCCACGCCACCGGTCAGTGACCGTGAGGATGATTTCCTGCCTGATCCATCATGACGAGCCCCTCGAAGCGAGAGAATTGTGCAAGTACCTGAGGATCAAGCCCACGCTCCGCCACCGCCAGAGATTTTGCGAGCAAAGCTGCGATGTTGGCCGGCACCGCGGCTTTTGTCAGAGCTTCCTCAGATTTCAAGGCATCGCCGCTGCATAGTATGATGCTCCAGGCTCCAGCTTTGCGCTTAAGCAGCGCGCGGCCGCCCATGTCGCCTTGTGCCCAATCTGCGATCGCATAATCGATCACAATCACAATCGGATCGACCCGCAGGGGAGCATCCGGCTTCTCCCACGTTCCCTTCATGACTTTTTGGATTTCCATCTTGTCGTTGGCCGTCTCCGCGAACCCAGGCGACGCAATGAAGAAGGCGCTGACTGAGAGCAGTGCAAAGACGAACAACATTCGCATGAGCATTTTCATAACAGAGACCTCCGATTTCCTCGCGGTTCGATATCCATGACTTTCCACGTCGATGCCTGAGCGCCGCTTGAAATCGTGGCGCCCAGGCAACTCACTTCACATTCTGGCGCGAACGCCGGCGAAGACACCGCGACCCGTGCCCGGATTGAATAGGCGCGATTCCGGGTTTGCCCGATCGATGATGCTCGCGCTCGAGATATAGGTGGTATCCAGAAGGTTGCGCCCCTCGATGTACGCCGAGAAGTTCTTCTGATCGTCATAGGCCGCTTTGAAGCCCCACAGCATGTAGGGCTCGGTGGTCAGGGTGTTTGCGCTGTCGACATAATAAGCCTGCGGCACCCACTCGATGTTCGGGCCGATCGAGAACCCGCTCGGATGCTTGTAGAGCAGCTCCGCCCGGATGTACTGCGGCGGCGCGCCCGGCAGAAGATTGTTGCCGAACGTGGCATTGTCCTGATAGCGGAAGTCGTTCAGCGTCCAGGCGAGATTGAGCCAGATGCGGTCGGGATCGGGGCCATGGACCCACATCGCCTTCCACAGCGAGGCGCCGCCGCCGAGTTCGATTCCACGATGCAGCGTCCGGTCCGCATTGGTGACGTTGCAGTTGCCGAACGAGCTATAGAAGCACATCAGCTCGTTCTGAATGTCGGCGTGATAGAACGCGACATCCCACGAATAGTCAGGCCGCCGTCCGCGCGTGCCGATCTCATACGTGGTGGCGGTCTGCGCCTTGATGCCGTACCACGGAATCCGTGGCAGATTGGGCTGCAGGAAGTTCGGCGCGACGTTCTCGCCGAAGCTCGGCACCTCGGCGCTGCGCGAGATATTGCCGAACACCTGCCAGTTCGGGTCGAGGTCCCACAGGAAGCCGGTCTTCGGGCTCCACAAGCTCCAGGCATTTCGGCCCGGCAGGTCGCCGTTGAGCGTAAAGTCGACCGCCTGATCGCGCACCGCGAACAGATACTGCGTGCCCGCGACTAAAGCGAAGCCTGGCAGCACGTAGAACGAATTCTCCAGATAGGCGGAGTAGTTCTGCGGCTTCTGCACCAGGGCGGACATCGGCGCGCCCTTGGCGCCGCCGGAGTTGACATATTGTTTCGTATTGATCGTGCCGTTGAGCACGTTCACACCGGCGACGAAGTAGTTGCGATGCCCCCAGATGAACCGATCGTCCACCAGCCGGCCGATCGCCCCATAGTCGTGGTAGGTGTAATCCAGCCACTGGAAGATCGGATGCATCAGGTGACGCTCGTTGGCGAACGCACCGACCTCAATAGTGGTCTCGCCGAACCGCATCGTCGTCTTATTGGCGATGCGCACCGTATCGATGTTGCGCTGCCAGTCGTCGCGTACGTTCACCGGCCAGGCAGACTGCGGATCGTTCAGGGCGGTGTATTTCGTCACCTCGCCCGGAATGCGTTGCCGGATGCGGTTGGCATTGAGGTAGAAGCGCGTTTCGACGTCCGGCGTGATGCGATAACCGAAGTTGGCGTTGCCGCGCTCGGCGTCGCCCCAGCTGTGGTCGCGGTAGCCGTCAGCCCGCTGTGCGGAACCGGTGACGAAGTAATCCGCACGGTCGTTGTAGCCGCCGGAGCTCATCTGTCCGCGCAGGAAGCCGAAGCTGCCGGCATCGACACGGCCCTCGAACGGACCGGCATCGCGTCCACTCGGCACTACGAAATTGATCGCGCCGCCGAGCGAGTTCGCCCCGAAGCGCAATGCATTCGCGCCCTTGAAGATCTCAACGTAACGATAGGCTGTCGGGTCGATCTCCTGGAAGTCGCCGTAGCCGTCCGAAGTGTTGATCGGAATACCGTCCATATAGAGCTGGATGCCGCGCAGATGAAAGTTCCGCGACAGACCTGAGCCGCGGATCGAGAGCCGCGAATCGTCACCCCACTTCGGTTGCGCCCATACGCCGGGAACGTAGTCGACGATGTCCTTGATGGTGGCGGCGGGCGAGTTCTTGAACTGGGTGTCGGGGACGATCGCAACCGCGCCCGGCGTCTGCTGAATTTCGCGCCGCGCCTGTTCGACTTTCGGAATCGTCAGGCTGGTGTTGGGCAATCCGGAGAACGGTCCTCCGCGTCCCGCTGAGGGCGCGACGACCGGCCCTCGCCGCACCACCGAGGGGCTGCGTCGCTGCGCCGGTTGACGGCTCCCGGTAACCGCGGGCCGGCTGGTCGGCGGTTGGGTTGGGTTGACCACGACCGGCGGCAACGGCTGCGCCGCTTTTTCGGGCGGCACCGGTGCGGGCGTCGTCGTGATGGTTGAGGCTGGCACCTCGGCGGGCACGGGAGATTCCGCTGGCGCGCTCTGTTGAGCAAGGACGACCGACGGGGTGAACGCGAGCGTCAGCGACGCCGCGCATGCAAACAGCAAGCGAGACATGGTTCTCTCCACGGAAAACGAGATCAGTTGGCCCGAAGGCCATGACGGATCACGCGTTCTGTGGAGGACCTTGCGACAATCGCGGCGTCGGCTGAGGGACGACGGGCGCGGCACGGTCCGGCGCAATGTACGAGACGATCGCGCCTGCATACAAAATCCGCGGCAGCGGAACATTCGCAGCCGGCAGAATCGGGCCGACAATGCCGTTGCAGAGCACGCAGCAGTCCTGCCGCGCCGCGTGGTTGGCGTTGCCTTGACCGACACCGCCGTCTCCACCAGCGCCAAAGCAGATGATGTCGACACGTGCCGGATCGGCCGAGATCAGCGCGCCGACGTTCTGACTGGCGAGAACGCTGGTGAGAAGGATCTGAAGCGCAACCGCGTAAGCAACCGCCATGGCGACCCATGGCTTGGCGCGACGCGCGGCTGACACCAGATTGAACACGATCGTCCCCCGAAGTGACATGCACTATACCGCCGCGCGGGGACCACACTATCGTAATGGCACGTTCGGTATGATCTTCGCCAACGACTGTGGCGGACCAGCATCATTCGTACCCAGGAGATACTGGCCAGCCGCTCGGGTCAGAGATACTTGCGCAGGTCGGCGGCCGCGACTTCCGGTGGTCGTTTGATGTTGAAGGGCGAGACGAACTTCCCGTCCTTGTTCATCAGATAGACGATCGCGGTGTGGTCCATGGTGTAGCCACCCTCAGACAGCGGCACCTTCTTGTAATAGACCCGATAAGCCTTCGCCATCGCGGCGACTGCCTCGGGATCACCGGTCAGCGCCGACAGGTGCGGGTCGAAGCTCGACAGATAGTCCTTGAGCGTCGTCGGCGTGTCGCGTTCGGGATCGACGGTGACGAACAGCACCCGCACCCGATCCGCATCGGGGCCGAGCGCGCGCATGATCTCCGAGACTTCGAACAGCGCGGTGGGGCAGACATCAGGGCAATGGGTGAAGCCGAAGAAGACCAGGAAGGGATGACCCTTCAGGTCGCGGTCGGTCACCGTGCGTCCGTTCTGATCGGTAAGACTGAAGGGGCCGCCGATCGTCGCGATCTGCGTCACGCTCGGCGCCGAAACACGTCCGCTCACCAGGAGGATGACGGCGAAACATAGAATGAGGCCGGTGAGAAACGCCCCAGCCACCAGAAGAACGCGAACGCTGCGAGTGGTCATGACGGCTCTTTCGACGCCAAAGGCTAGAAACAGGCCACAAGGCCGGCGACGATCATCTCGTAGAACACCGCCGTGCCGTAGTGGGCCCAGAGCGCAACCGTACCGGCAAGCATGATTCCGACCAACGTCGCCACCGCCAGCAATGGGCGGGAAATCCCCGGCGCCGCGGCGGGCGCCGTTTCGTCCAAGGGTGCTCCCGGTGTCATCGTTCTGCTGCCTCAGCGTGGCTGGCACTGCGATTACCACATAGGACCGATCGTGCGGGCTCACAATAGCGCCGCGCCAGCGCGCCCGCTGCGAAAAAGCCAGTTGCAGGCCTCGTTCAACGAAGATTGAAGCGAATCGGCACGGTCAAATCGACATGCGCGCCGGCCAGTTCGGGCGGCGGCGCGGGAAACGGCTGGGCCCGGCGCACCAGCGCCATCGCCTCTTGGTCGAGGGATGGTGAGCCGGAACTCGTCGCAACGCGACTGGCAATCACGTTACCCTTGCGGTCGAGGCTGAAGAACAACCGGACGACACCCTGCTCGCGGCGGGACTGCGCGTCAGCCGGATAGCGCTTGTTGCGTTCGAGCAGTGCGGCCACCTGAATCTTCCAGGTCGGTAACGCATTCGACGGCCTGGGGGTCATCGGGCCTGCGGTCGGCGCAACCGGAATGGCGGCGACTTGATCGGGAATCGCTTGCGGCGCCGTGGTCGCGGGCGCGGGCGCGCGCGGCTCAAGCCGCTGCGGCGCCTCCTGCTGAACCTCTTGCGGGAGGACCGCCATCTCGGGATTTGGCGCGGGTGGAAGTTCGGGCAGTTCCTCCTCGACCTTCTTTTGCTCGATTTTTTCCTCTGGTTTGTCCTCGACGCTGTCGGTCGGCCGGCTGGGCGAAGCGTCGGACATCACCTGCTCGGGCCCGGGTGGAATCTCGCTCTCCACCTGCTGCGGTGCAGCCATCATCGGCGCGAAATCGACCACGACGGCGGAGGCCGGCATCGAGTAATCCTCGCTGTCGGTCCAGTTGACCATCGCGGCGCCGACCGCGGCGTGGGCACACACCACCACCGCGCCACAGATGATCCAGCGGCGGACGTCGCTCCAATCTTCCGCCGCCAATCCAATCATGGACCGGTCACCTTCTCGAGCCCGACCAGCGCGATCTTGAGATAACCCGCCGTGCGCAACAGGTTCATCACTTCCATCAACTCGTTGTACGGCACGCTCTTGTCGGCGCGCAGAAAGATGCGCGTGTCCTTGTCGCCATTCGCCGCGGCGTCGATGGTTCCACCCAACCGTTCGCGCGAGATCGGATCGTTACCCAGCGCGACCGTGAGGTCGGACTTGATCGTCAGAAACAGCGGCTTGTCGGGCCGCTGCTGCTGTTCGGCGGTCGAAGCCGGAAGATTAACCTGGATGTCGACGGTCGCGAGCGGCGCCGCGACCATGAAGATGATCAGCAGCACCAGCATCACGTCGATGAACGGCGTGACGTTGATTTCGTGTACTTCGGCGAGAGAATCTTCGCCGTGATCGAGACGAACGCTCATGATTGCACCCGCGAGTTATTCTGCTGCGGCCGACATCTTGGAGGGTCGGCGCGCCGGCGATATCGATGCGCCGAGCGATCGGTCGAGATCGCGGCTGACCAGCCGCATCACTTCGGCCGAAGCATCGCCCAGCAGCGCGCGATAACCGCTGATCTGCCGCGCAAAGACGTTGTAGATCACGACGGCCGGAATGGCGGCAGCAAGCCCGAAGGCGGTCGCCAGCAGCGCCTCGGCGATGCCGGGCGCAACCACCGCGAGGTTGGTGGTCTGCGATTTCGAGATGCCGATGAAGCTGTTCATGATGCCCCAGACCGTGCCGGCAAGTCCTACGAACGGAGCGGTGGCACCGATCGTCGCCAGCAGTCCGGTCCCGCGCGTGATCCGCCGTGCAAAGCTTGCTTCGAGCCGATCGAGCCGGGACGCGACGCGTTCCTTGATGCCTTCGGTCTCGACCACGTCGGCGGAGAGGCTCATCTCGGTCGTGGCGGCATCGACGAAGCGGCGCACCTCGCTGTTCCTGCGGGCCGCCAGGCGCTCGGCGCCTTCGGAGATGGTGCGCGCACGGGACAGCGCAGTCAGCGCGGCGCGTACGCGGCGACGCGCGTTGAGAATTTCAATCGTCTTGGCGAGCCAAATGGTCCAGGTGACGACCGAAGCGAACAGCAGCCCTATCAGGACCCCTTTCACGACCGGATCGGCGTTGAGATACATGCCCCAGGGCGTCAGATCGACCGCCCCCAGGGGGCTCTGCATCGCCACGCTTGGGCTGACGGCGTCCACCGGCGGAGTTGGTGATGCGGATGGCAATTCGACCGGCGGCGCGGCGGCCGACGGCTCGACCGGTGGTACGGTTGGCTCGACTGGCGGTGCAGCCGGCCGCTCGGTGGCGCCGGGAGGAGCGGTCTGCGCCCAGGCCGCAACCGGAGTCCCCAGCATCACGATCGTCACGAGGCGCCAGGCCCAGAGCCGCAAGCCGACTCCAGCATGCGCGCGCGCATCGGGGTTCCAAAACGTCATGTTCAATTGGCCTCACTACCCACGTCGCACCCCAAGTTTCGCAAAGCTGGCTCGCGGCCGGAATTTGGCGTTACAATGTAACATTGGCAAGTGCCGATCCGGCGCTTCCGCCATGTGACCTTCCGCCGTCATTCGGCTGCCTGAAGGTTTGCGGTCGCGGCCACTTTGACTCGCCGCAAGTGCCGTCCTCGCAACCGGATCATGATGCCGGTGGCCGCAAACAGCGCCGGCAGAATTCCTGTCACGAACACCAACACTCGCCAGACTGGCCCACCGCGCCCACTGTCGTGAATGCGCCGGATCCATCCATAACGCCGCGCGGTCGCCGGCGAGCGGCACAGGCATACGCACCACATCGCCGGTGCGACCATTGATGCTGAGTGTGACGAGGTCGCCGTCGTCAGGTTCGCGCAACTGCACGCGCCAGAGCGGGCCGGTGTTGTTTGCCGCCTTCGCCGCTTCGCCCGGCGCGAGGCCGCGCGTCGCGTTCGCACCGGCAGTCGGCGGAAAGATGGCCCCCCGCCGCGCCCCGGGATGTGCGGTCAACTCCGCGACCAGCGCGCCATCAGGAGTGAGCCGTACGTTGCGCGCCAGGGGGTCAAAGCCGGGCCGCGCCAGCGGCGGATTCCGATGCAGCCAGCCGGCCATCGACGAGCGAAAATCGACGACATCCAACACCCGGCCCGTCTGTGGATCGAGATAGACCTTGACGATCCGCGGTGGACCAAGCTCGCCCAGCGCAACCCCGCGCGCCGTCAGGGATTCCGGTATCAGCAGAACCGCGAGGGCAGTACCGATCCAACGGTGCAGGCGGCAAGCTGCCCGGATACGCGGAAATGCCATCGGAGACCTTGCGAACCAATCTTTCGCCGCGAACTGGCCTTTTGCGGGGTAAATCGCCGCTCGCCGCGCTATTACAGTCATTACGGTGCGCCATCAATGTATATCTAGTTTAGAATTGTTATCATTGTAATATCGCTTTAGATTTTATTGGGCTATTCTTGTTTCCATCTTGCAATTATCAAATATTCGGCCTCGGCACGATAAATGATTAATGATAAATTTCAATCATGTAATTATTACAAAGTAATAATTAGCAAATCCTGGTATTAAATGTCGAGATATACTTGGAACGACGCCAAACGGCTGATCCAAGCCAGCCAGATTTGTAAATATGGCAGGCAATCCTGTGGGCTCCGGTCAGACTTTCTGCCCAACCTGCCACCGAGGGGCCGCCCGTCGGGCACCTCAGCAGACTGCGCCAGGGCACCAGAAACCCGCCGAAAACGGTCAGAAGCCACAAATCACGCACGGCTCTCGCATCGCATCGATTTTCTGGACGCAGAGCCTGGTCCGCGATGGGCCAGCCGCTCGCTACCCTTCGATCTCGATATGGGCGACCCGGCAACTGGCGACCGACCATTCCGAGCATAAGCGCGTGGTGTCGCTAACCAGCGTCTATTACAACCTGCTGCGGCAATGGGCAGAAGTGTGAGCGCGGGCGCCACAGCGTGGCGACATTCAAATTTGCGACACCCCAAAAAGCGAGAACCCCGCCGGGGAGAGCGGGGTTCTCTGAAACTAGACGACCGAGGGGGGGGTCGGGGGGGACCGGGGATCGGCCGTCTAACTCGCCTGAGTAACCATTAGTCGCGGAGGCTGCGGGAAGGTTCGAGACCGTGCAAATTTTTTTTGGACGATTTTTCCGGCAGATTTTGGCCAGAAACGATCGGATTTTTCGGAAGGCGAACAAATAGCTGCCAGAAAAGGCACGAAATCTGGTTTAACCGGCCTTTAACGCATCCTGAGCCACTATGCTCGGCAGGTTGGGGCCTTCACCGCTCCAACCTCCATTTGCTGAGGCCGTGAACCCCGGACGGGCGAACCCCCCTGCCGGGGTTCATCCTTTTGAGCCCAATTGGTCCCCGGCCGGTCATCCATACTCGACGGTCCAGGGCTTCCGTCGGAGCAATTGCGCCGGCCCTGCGACTGAGGGTTGAGCAATGAGGGTGAGTGAAATCTGGAGCGGGCGAAGGGAATCGAACCCTCGTATGCAGCTTGGGAAGCTAGTCTTTTTGTAGTGTTTACAACCGGTTGATTGCAAAACTTACCCTTCCCGACCGCAATTGCATCAATAGGTTATCTAGAAAATACAAAACTTGGCGGACCCGAGATTTGCTGAGCATTTAAGCGCGCCTTCCCGGCTGGCCTATGGGAGGGAGGCTTTGATTTTCTTTGATTTTCCGCTCCAAATAATCAAGATTTATTCCGGCGTCCCGCAGCAGCTTTTGCGTTTCTGAATCGCGGCGCCCAATTTCTCCGGCACGCCGCGCCTCCCTCTCTGGCGGTCTGTCTGCTCCAAAGCCCCCGCCAAGCGTCCCCCTATCCTGTTGTGAATTAGCAACAGATGCAATGTCGCACGTGTGCCATGTTTGCAACGCCCGTTAGCGTAGGCGCGCGCGGCTCGGCGGGCGATAAAGGCCCCCGTAGTGTTGTCGCCGGCCGCGCAACTCTCACAGGTCGGTGGTCTAACGCGGCTACGATGTATCGGCAGGGAGGGAGCAAATAACTAAGATTTATTCCCCGCGATTTCTTCGGCCGGTGCGAGGATGGTGGGTAGCGAGGTCGGCTGGCATGGCGGCAAGGCGGCCATTCGGCGGCCGCGGGTGCGGCAGCGCGGCGGAACTGAACTGGAGCTTCCCAGCTGGACGGCGATCCAGAAGGCGGACCTTCTGTCGCGCTGGGCGTTCAACCAAATGCTGATCGGTGTGGCGACGCGCAAGTATGCGCGCTCGGTCCGACTGCCGGATGGCGATCTGGCCGGCCAGGCCAGGCGCGCCACGACCAAATCCTCGGTCTCGCGGCGGTTTGTGGCGCTGAGCACGGCGAAGCTGAGGGAATGGCTGGCGACTGACCTGTCGGGTCTCGACCTGCTGGTGATCCAGATCGACGGGCTGCGTGTCGGCGACCATGTACTGGTGGCGGCGATCGGCATCGACGGGGCTGGCGACAAACACGTGTTGGCAGTGGCCTTGGGAGCGACCGAGAACGCCGCCGTGGTCAAGACGCTGCTGGCCGATCTGGTCGAGCGCGGGCTGCAACCGGATATCGCCCGCCTGTTCATCGTTGACGGTGCCAAGGCGCTGAACCGGGCGGTGCGCGACACCTTCGGTGGCTTTGCGCTGATCCAACGCTGCCAAGTGCACAAGGGACGCAATATCGTGGAGCGGCTCGACCCGTCGTTGCACGCCGGCGTCAAAAAGGTGCTGCGCCAGGCTTGGGACAGTCCGACCGCCGAGCAGGCGGAACGGGTTCTCAGGAACCTGGCGCGCCGGCTCGATCACGATGCCCCTGGCGTCTCGGCTTCGATCCTCGAAGGGCTGGACGAAATGCTTACCGTGATCCGCTTGGGG
>JBFXEX010000114.1:0-18124 GCA_050179645.1 Xanthobacteraceae bacterium
AGCCGTCACTCATTTCTCCGTCATTCCGGGGCGCGGCGAAGCCGCGAGCCCGGAATGACGAGAGAGGCGAGACACGACGAAGAGAAGTGACCGATGCGCAACATTCCATCCGACCTGCAGACGAAGCTCGACAGTGGCGTCACCACGCTGTGCCGCTGCTGGATCGTGACCCGGCGCGACGGCGTCGTGCAGGGCTTCACCGATCACGACGAGGATGTCGTGCTTGGCGATGTGACCTGCCGTGCCGGCACCGGCTTGTCCGGTTCCGAGGCGAGCGCTCAACTCGGCCTCGCCGTGCAGGGCATGGAGCTTGCGGGTGCGCTGTCGGACGATGCGCTCAACGAAGCCGACGTCTCCGCCGGCCGCTACGACGCCGCCGCGGTCAAAGTGCATCTGGTCGACTGGAGCGAGCCATCGCTTCACGTGCTGCTCAACCAAGGCGTCCTCGGCGAGGTGCGGCGCGAGGGCGCGGCGTTCACCGTCGAACTGCGTTCGCTGGCGCACCGGCTCGCGGAGGATTCCGGCCGGCTCTATACCGCGACCTGCTCGGCCGATCTTGGCGACGTTCGCCGCACCGTCGATCTCACCGATCCGGAGTTCCGCGTCAGCGGGGCCGTAACGTCGCTCGCCGGGGTGTCGAGCTTTCGCGCGTCCGGGCTCGGCGATTTCGACGATGGCTGGTTCACCGCCGGCAAGCTCTCGTTCACCTCGGGCGCCAATGCCGGCCTTGCCATCGAGCTGAAGACCCATCGCCATGACGCTGGCGGCGTGTCGATCGAGTTGTGGCAGACGATGCCGGAGCCGATCGAGGTCGGCGATACGTTCACCGTGACGGCCGGCTGCGACAAACGCTTTGCCACCTGCCGCGACCGCTTCGACAACGCCGTGAACTTCCGCGGCTTCCCGCACATTCCGGGCAACGACTTCGTCGTCAGCGTGCCGGTGCCGGGCCGCGGCCGCCACGACGGCGGCAGCATCGTCGACGACTGAGCAGCAACTGAAGTGCTGTCTCCGTTCGTCCCCGCGCAAGCGGCGACCCAGTTCTTTCGCATCGCATGAAGAAGGAAGACTGGATTCCCGCTTGCGCGGGAATGACCGGGGAAAGAGCTCGCGGAATGTCAGAACAGGCATCGGTTCAAGTGAAACAAGATATGCAGATCAGCCGCGCCGCTATCGTCGCCGAAGCGCGGGCGTGGGTCGGTACGCCGTACCGGCACCAGGCGTCGCTGAAGGATGTGGGCTGCGATTGCCTCGGCCTCGTCCGCGGGGTGTGGCGGGCGCTCTACGGCGATGAGCCCGAGGCGATGCCGGCTTATTCGCGCGATTGGGCGGAGGCCGCGCGCAGCGAGACGCTGGCGCTCGCGGCCGGCCGTCACATGATCGGGATCGGCTGTGACGACTTTCGGCCGGGCGACGTGTTGTTGTTTCGCTGGCGCGCGGGGCTCGCCGCCAAGCACGCCGCGGTCGCCACCGCGCCCGAGCAGATGGTGCATGCGCACGACGGCGCGGCCGTCGCCGAAGTTGCGCTGGCGCCGTGGTGGCGCCGCCGCCTCGCCTTCGCATTCCGCTTCCCCGGAGTGATCGACTGATGGCCTCGCTTCTCCTTTCATCCGCGGGCTCGGCGCTCGGCGGCGCGGTGTTCGGTCCGATCGGCGCGATCGCCGGACGGATGGTGGGCGCGGTCGCCGGCAATGTCATCGACCATGCGTTGTTCGGTTCGAGCACGACGCGGCACGTCGACGGGCCGCGGCTGTCCGATCTCGACGTCATGGCGTCGACCGAGGGCGCGCCGATCCCGCGGGTCTATGGCCGGGTGCGCCTTGCGGGCCAGGTGATCTGGGCGACGAGCCTCGAAGAGGTGGTGACGACGCGCACCGAGGGCGGCGGCGGCAAGGGCGGAAGCAGCGGCGGGACGACCACGACCACCACGGTCTACAGCTACTTCGCGAATTTTTCGGTCGGTCTGTGCGAAGGCGAGATCGGACGCGTCGCGCGGATCTGGGCCGACGGCAAACTGCTCGATCTCAACGGCATCAACCATCGCGTTTATACCGGAAGCGAGACGCAGACCCCCGATGCCCTGATGATCGCCAAGGAGGGCGAGGCGCCGGCGTATCGCGGGCTCGCCTATGTGGTGTTCGAGCGGCTGCCGCTCGCCGATTTCGGCAACCGCATTCCGCAACTATCGTTCGAGCTCGTCCGGCCGGTCGGCGCCCTGGAACGCATGGCGCGCGCGGTGACGCTGATCCCCGGCACGACGGAATTCGGCTATGAGCCGTCCGAGGTGGTGCAAGTCCGCGGCTTTGGCACCTTCACGCCCGAGAACCGCCATGTCGCGCACGCGCCGGCCGATGTTGTTGCGTCGCTCGACGATTTGCAGGCGGCATGCCCGGACCTTGAGCGCGTCGCGGTCGTTGTCGCCTGGTTCGGTACCGACCTACGCGCGGGCTCGTGCGAGATCAGGCCCGGCGTCGAGGTGTCGGGAAAGAGCACGTATCCGTTCACCTGGTCGGCGGCAGGGCTGACGCGTGCGACCGCGCATCTGGTCTCCACCGTCGATGGGCGGCCGGCGTTCGGCAGCACGCCGTCGGACGCGAGCGTCACGCATCTCATCGCCGAGCTGAAGGCGAGGGGACTCAAGGTCACGCTCTATCCGTTCATGATGATGGACATTCCGGCCGACAACGAACTGCCCGATCCGCAGACCGGCGTCGCGCCGCAGCCGGCCTATCCGTGGCGCGGCCACACCACCTGCGATCCGGCGCCCGGCCAGCCCGGCTCGCCCGACGGCACCGCGACTGCAGCGACGCAAGTCGATGCGTTCTTCGGCATCGGCGATCCCACCGGCTGGAACTACCGCCGGCTGGTACTGCACTACGCCAATCTGGCGGCGAATGCGGGCGGTGTCGATGCGTTCCTGATCGGATCGGAGCTGCGCGGCCTCACGCGCGTGCGCTCGGCGTCCGGAGTCTATCCGGCGGTGACGTGTCTCGCCGAGCTTGCGGCCGACGTGAAGGCAATCCTCGGCGACGATACAATCATTACCTATGGCGCCGACTGGACCGAGTACGGCGCGCATGTCGTGGACGACATGGCGCAGGAGGTGCGGTTCCCGCTCGATGCACTGTGGTCGTCGGCCGCAATCGATGCGGTCGGCATCGACTACTACGCGCCGCTCGCCGACTGGCGCGGCATCGCGGGTGAACTCGACCGCGCGCTCACCGAATCGATCTACGATCCGGCCTATCTCGCCGGCAACCTGCGCGGCGGCGAAGCCTTCGACTGGTACTACGCCGACGAAACGGCGCGCGCCGCGCAGTCGCGCAGCCCGATCACCGACGGCTTGGGCAAGCCGTGGGTCTTTCGTGCGAAGGATCTTTGGAACTGGTGGGCGAGCGAACACTACGAGCGCGTGAGCGGCGCGGAGCTCGGCACGCCGACATCGTGGACGCCGCAGGGCAAGCCGATCTGGCTCACCGAGATCGGCTGCCCGGCGGTCGAAAAGGGCGCGAACCAGCCGAGCACATTTCCGGACTTCAAGTCCGCCGACGGCGGCCTGCCGCATTTCTCCAACGGCCGGCGCGACGATCTCATCCAGCGGCGCTTCATCGAAGCGGCGCTGCGCACGTTCGATCCGGCGCACGGCGCAAGTGATGAAGACAATCCCGTCTCGTCCGTTTACGGCGGCCGGATGATTGCGCCTGACGCCATCCATCTGTGGACCTGGGACGCTCGGCCTTATCCGATCTTCCCGGCGGCGACCGACGTGTGGAGCGACGGGCCCAACTGGGAGACCGGCCACTGGCTTACCGGCCGGCTCGGCGGTGCGCCGCTCGACGCGCTCATTGCCGCGATTCTCGACGATGCGGGGATCGGTGATTTCGACAGCAGCGCGCTCACCGAAATCGTCGACGGCTACGTCGTCGACCGGCCAATGCCGCCGCGCGCCGCAATCGAGCCGCTGGCACTGGCCTATGCGTTCGATGCCGGCGAGGCCGACGGCAAACTCTTATTCCGCCAGCGCGGTGGCGAGGTGCGCGCCGAGATCAGCGAGGACGACCTGCTGCTGCCAGCCGATCGCGCGCCCGCGCGCCTGGTGCGCGCGCAGGAGACCGAACTTTCGCGTGAGGTGTCGCTGTCGTTTACTGATGGCAGCGCCGACTATCGCCGTTCGGCAGTCACGTCGCGGCGGCTGACCGGCGGTGCGGCGCGCGTGAGCCACGCCGACCTTGCGGTCGTCACCAACGATGCCAGCGCCGAGCGCCGCGCCAATATCTGGCTGCAGGACCTGTGGGCCGGCCGGGAGGCCGCGGAGTTCGCGCTGCCGCCGAGCAATTTGGCGCTGGCGGTTGGCGACGTCGTCGGCCTCACGGTTCGCGGCCGCCGGCACGTGCTCGAACTGCGCGCCATCGTCGATACCGAAGGTCGCGCCGTGCGCGCCCAATCGATTGATCCGGGCGTGTTCGACGTGCCGCTCGCGTTGCCGCGGCGGCGTCCGCCCGATCCGCCGCCGCCCATTGGGCCGGCGCATGTGCTGGTGCTCGATCTGCCGATGCTGACGGCGGAGGAGCCGCCGATCCTGCAACGGCTCGCGGTGTTCGCCGAGCCGTGGCCCGGCGCGATGGCGATCTGGCGCTCGCCCGATGGCTTGAGCTTCGAGCGCGCCGGGCTTGCGGTCGCGCCT
This sequence comes from Xanthobacteraceae bacterium, assembly GCA_050179645.1. GTDB lineage: Bacteria > Pseudomonadota > Alphaproteobacteria > Rhizobiales > Xanthobacteraceae > VAZQ01. The sequence continues at coordinate 4,685 of JBFXEX010000114.1, forward strand.
GCGATCGTCGGCGAGACGCTCGACGACCTGCCGCGCGGACCGACGAGCCGGTTCGACTATGCCGGGTACGTGCGCGTGCAGTTGCTTGGCGGCTCACTGGAATCCGTGAGCGATCTGGCATTGCTCGCCGGCGCCAATGCGGCGGCGCTGCAGCGCCCCGACGGCGTCTGGGAAGTTTTCCAGTTCGCCAATGCCACGCTGGTTGGCGAGCGCACCTACGAGTTGTCGCGGCTGCTGCGGGGGCAGGCCGGCAGCGAATGGGCGATGGACGATCCGCTGCCGGCCGGTGCGCCGTTCGTGCTGCTCGACGAGCACGTCGTGGCGATTGCGCGCGGCCTCGACGCGCTCGGCCAGACCATGCAGCTTCGGGTCATCGCCGCCGGCCGCGACCACGGCGATCCGGCGACGGTGGCGCTCGAGGCGACGCCACAGGCGACTGCGCTGCGGCCGTTGTCGCCGGCGCATCTGCGGGCTCAACGCTCGGTCGACGGCGTCACCTTCACCTGGGTCCGCCGCACGCGGCATGATGGCGACTCGTGGGACGCGCTCGAAGTGCCGCTCGGCGAGGCGAGCGAGGCCTACGAGCTCGACGTGCTCGACGGCGCGACCGTCAGGCGCACGCTGACGGCGAACACGCCGTCGGTGCTCTACGCCGCCGCCGACGAGGTCGCCGACTTCGGCGCGCCGCAGGCCAGTCTCTCCATTCGCGTCGCGCAACTCTCTGCCACCGTCGGCCGCGGTACTGCGGCCGACGCCATTCTCACGCCCTGAGGCCCCATGACCGACACCAGCAATCTCGGCCTGCCGTTCATCGCGGCGGCGCAGGCGCAGAAGCACGTCACGCACAACGAGGCGCTGCGCATTCTCGACAGCCTCGTGCAACTCGCGGTGCTCGACCGCGACCTCAATGCGCCGCCCGGCGCGCCGAACGAAGGCGATCGCTGGATCGTCAGCGCGAGCCCGGCGCCGACCGGCGCCTGGGCCGGCCACGGCGATGAGGTCGCCGCCTGGCAGGACGGCGGCTGGCAGTTTTGCGGACCGCAACTGGGCTGGGTCGCCTATGCGGCCGACGAAACCGCGCTGGTGATCTGGAACGGCACCGCGTGGGTCGATTTCCTCGCGACCGTGACGGCGCTGCAGAACCTTGCGTTGCTCGGCATCGGCACCACCGCGGATGCCGCCAATCCGTTCAGTGCCAAGCTCAACAATGCGCTGTGGGTGGCGACGACCGTCGCCGAGGGCGGCGACGGCGACCTGCGCACCAAGCTCTCCAAGGAGAGCGCCGCCAGGACGCTATCGCTGTTGCTGCAGACCAATTTCTCCGGCCGCGCAGAGGTGGGCCTCACCGGCGACGACGATTTCCACTTCAAGGTCTCGCCCGACGGCACCACCTGGCATGAAGGGATCAAGATCGACCACCTTACCGGCAGGGTCTTGTTCCCGGTCACCGGCGGACCGCGCGAGGTGCTCGCCGCCGACCGCACCTATTACGTACGCACCGACGGCTCGGATGCCAATTCCGGGCTCGCCGATTCACCCGCCGGGGCTTTTCTGACCATCCAGAAGGCCGTCGACGTGATCGCCGCGACCCTCGACATCGCGGGCTTCACCGTCACGGTCCAGGTCGGCGACGGCACCTATACCGGCAACGTCGTCCTCAAGAATGCCATGGGCTTTTCGGCCGCCGGCAATCTCGTGATCCAGGGCAATGCGGCGACGCCTGCCAACGTGCTGATCTCGACCGGCACGCACAACTTCTCCGCCACCGGCCTCTATTCGGTGTGGGACATCAAGGACCTCAAGCTTGTCAATTCGGCCGGCAACGGTCTGCGCGCCATCGGCTCCTATCTGCGGTTCTCGAACGTCGACTTCGGCGCGTGCGCCGCGCAACATATCAGCGCGCAGGACGACGGCGTCGTCGAGGCGATCGGGAACTATGCGGTATCGGGCGACAGCACGATCCATGTTGGCAGTTCGACCCGCGGCGTGTTCAAGGGCATCGGACGAACCATCACGTTTTCCAACAGTCCGGCCTTCTCCAATGCGTTCATCTACATATCGCTTGGAGCGGGACTGGCGCGCGTTGACAGCATGACCTTCACCAACGGCGGAACGGTCACCGGCCAGCGCTACAACGTCTCGGCGAACGGCGTCATCTTCACCAATGGCGGCGGCGCGAACTATCTGCCCGGCAATGCGGCGGGCGCAAGCGCGACCGGCGGGCAGTATTTGTGAAGGAGGTCCACGGTCGACGGGATTGATTACGTGCCATTGACGGCGACCGGGGCGAGGTCGCTAAGCCTGATCCCGGAATGGCCTTTGAACGACTTTGGATATCGTCCTTCGGTGAAAAGGCGAAGGTCGACGCTGGTTCGCGGATTCTTCACGTTTCCGTCGCGCGAGCGATGCAGCGTGCGCTCCTCGAACACGAGGCAATCGCCGCGCCGCAAATGCGGATACCAGACCGCGAGATGATCAGGTACGTCCGCTTCAAGTTGCTTAAACTGCGTTCGAGGTTCGTCCCGCAATGCGAAGGCTTCGGCAATTCGTCGTGGTACAATCTCAAGTCCAGGAGTCTCATCGTCGCAATCGTTGAAAGGTGTCCAAATCACCAGCATGACCGTCGATGGACCGAGCAACTCGGGCTCGAAATAGAATGAATCCTGATGGAATGGCAGGGCGAAATCCGATCGGCCGACGTCGCGGTAGCGGATCGCAAGATTGTTGGTGTGCAGCACGCACGAGCCCAGGATCGGCTCGACAAAACGACGTATGCGATCTTCCGCCAGCATGCGGGCGAATTGGGTCTCCAGTGTTGACGGGTTTCCATACAAGAACCAGGACAGCAAACTGTGGTGGGTCACCCCGCGTTTGCAGGCGCCCTCAACGTGGCCGGCGACATGTTCGACCGGCAGGCCAGTGGCGAGCGCAATTCCCTCGGCGCCTTCGGCCTGCGCGAGCTTGAAGTATTCGAGGCTCTGGCGGTGAAGCGACGCCAGTGCTTCTGGCTCAAAGGCATTGCGCAGAACGAAGCAGCCATTGCGACTGAGCGCGGCAGCGCCTTCTTGCGGTGAACTGCATAATGCGTCTAGGAAGGTCGCCATAGCCCGTCTGCTGCGTTTGCGGAGACCTAACGATCCGTGTGCGTAACACGGCTGCGAGACCGACGGAATGAAGGAACGCGGTTTTCTATTCGTCGCATCGGTCGTGACCGTCCTAATCGCGGCGCCCGCGTTGATCGTCGTTCCCGCGATGCTAATCGCTCTCAATATCTACCGCGCCGGAACGCCCACTCAAATGGGCATCTCATGGGGCATGTGCGACTTTATCAAGTTCCGTCGACAAGTCGCAACCGCCAAGGATAGAACGAACCGTATCCAGTTCTTCGGCTTCAGCAACGTCATGATGGGGATTCGCGCCGGCGCCGCCGGACGCATGCTGCAACGGCCCACAACAAATCTGGGCATGAATGCGAATCTCACGAACGGAGTCGTTTACGAGTTGCTGGAGCAGGTGCTGAAGCCCGGCGACACCTTGGTTGTGATCATGCCGTATTTCTATTTTGGCACTGATACCAGAATCGAGGAGCAGTTCACGGTGGTCAGGGACTATATCTTCGATTGCTCGCCTACTGCCTATCGGCGGCTTTCGTTTCTAGACTTTTTGAAACTGGCGTTGGCACAGCGCCCTGGCCAGGTGCTCGAAGGGACCCTGCGGAAGTTGCAAGACCAGTTTGCGATTGATCTCGGGCGGAAAATGTTGCCGCCATTTCCGATGTTCAACGCTGGCGCACCTGGCGCGGCATTCGATGAGAATGGCGACTGGACGATGAATGCTGAACGGATGCGGCCGGCGGATTATCGTGATCGTATTCAAAAGACCACCATTAACGCCGTGCGAGGGTTTAACGAGCATGGCGAGTCGGTACGTACTCTGAAGAATTTCCTTTCTCTTGCTTCGTCGAAGGGCATTAAAATAGTGGCAGCTTGGCCCACCTTGTATTTTGAAAACAAGCGCGAGCTAGCGGCGACTGCCGAGAAGATTGAACGATTCTATCGCGAAATTGGAGTACCAGTGGCAGGTCAATACGCTCGCTATCTCTATTCAATTGACCATTTTTTCGAATCCGCCAATCATCTAACCGCGGAAGCGTCTAGAGCCTATACGCGACAGATCGTTGAGGACCTTCGCCCGTTCCTCGAACATTAGTTCACTTTTTCCCAATTTTTGGGGCCGGTGTGTCGCGGCCGATGGGAAAATCCGCAAACTGCTCGGCGTCGCGAGTCTGCCTTCGCTTGTTGGAATCGCTGCCTTCAAAATCAGCGCGCGCAGTTGAACAAGGACCCGTTGTAGCGCTACAGCACGCGGTGGAGAGCTGGTAGGCCGACCGATGCTTCAACCGTGGCACAGATTGAAGGGATTGCCGTCATGATGCTCAAGGACGTGAAGACCTGGGGCTATCAGCTGCAGAACATCAGGCCCAAGAAGATCGCGGCTTCGCCCTACGATCTCGTCGTCATCGATTTTGCCGGCGACGACGGCCCGTTCACGCCCGCGCAGGTCGAGGAGATGAAGCGCAAGCCGGACGGCTCGGGCCGGCTGGTCATCGCCTACATGAGCATCGGCGAGGCGGAGACCTACCGGCCGTACTGGAACAAGACCTGGAAGAAAGAGCCGCCCGACTGGCTCGGCAAGGAGAACCGGCAGTGGCGCGGCAATTACGGCGTGAAGTTCTGGGAGCCGGGCTGGCAGACGATCGTCTTCGACTACGCCGACCGGATCGTCGCCGCCGGCTTTGACGGCGTCTACCTCGACAAGGTCGACGAGTTCGAGGACCTCGGCCATCCCGACGAGATGGTCGAGTTTGTCGTGCGCATCGCGGCGCGCGTCAAGGCGAAGAACCCCGATTTCATCGTGATCTCGCAGAACGGCGACGGCCTGTTGCCGAAGAAGCGGTTCCGCGACGCGATCGATGCGTTCGCGCGCGAGGATCTGTTCTTTGGCGAGGACGATGACGGCAAGCCGAACAAGCCCGACAGCATCAAGGAGAGTATCGCGCAGCTTCGAACGTTTGCCGGCGAGAACAAGCCGGTGTTCGTGGTCGAGTATCCCAGGAACAAGAAACAGGGCGAGCAGGCGCGCAGCGACATCGCGGAACTTGGCTTCATCGGCCACACCGCCGGCCGCGATTTGGAAAAGATCTAGCGCGGCGCTGTCGTTCTGTAGGCAATTGCTCTGACTCGATAAGAGCGCGGACGCGTCTCTTTCGTCCCCTCTCCCGCAAGCGGGGGAGGGGGCGCACCGCCGTTTCCGAACGATCATCGCATCGCCTGCTGACGCGTTCGCTCACGAACGAGGCGGGCGTGCACGGCTGCAAGCAATTCCATCAAACGAAAACCGAGGGAGACAAGAATGGATCACGTGCTGACGTTCGCCGGCGGCGTCGCTGCGGGCTATGTGCTGGCGATCTACACCTGGCCGGCAGTGCGCGGTTTCTTCGCGACCGTCGAGCCGGAGATTGCCTGGCTGAAATCGCGGCTCGCTGCGCTCGAAGACAAGGCGCGCGACGTGTTCGGATCGCGAGGCTGACATGGACTGGAGCGATCTCGCCAAAACCGTCATTGCGCTCGGTGCGCCCGTAATCGGGGAGGCGCTCGCCGGTCCACTCGGCGCCGCCGCCGGTCATCTACTCGCGAAGGCGCTCGGCGCCAGCGAGGCGACGCCGTCCGCCGTGGAGGAAGCGATCAAGGCGGCAACACCGGACGCGGCCGCAGCCGCCGCGTTGCTGGCCGAGCAGAAATGGGCGATGGCCTTCGGCGCGGAGGCCAATGCCGGCAAGGCCCAGGTCGTCGCCGTCGGCGAAACTCAGCGCGCCGAGATCACGAGCGAGGATCTGCTGCAGCGCTGGTGGCGGCCGCTCTATGCGCTTGAACTGTCAATGCTCGAATGCCCGGCCTTCGCGGCTGTGGTTCTGCATGTGCTGTGGACCGGTTTCGCACCGGGCATCAACGGCTTCGCCACGCTCTCGGGGCTGCTGATGGCCTACTTTGCCGCCCGGTTCGGCGTGCTCGGCGTCTATGTCAGTGGCCGCTCGCGAGAGAAGCAGGCCGCCGTCACCGGCCAGCCGGTGCCGGGCGTGGTCACCCAGGTGGTCAAGGCGGCGACCCGGAAGTGAGGCGGCGTGGCGCGCCTGACGCGATGCACGCGTCGGGCGTGACATCGCAATGCCCGCGTGCGCGCTTATTCTTTTCCGTTAGGACCTTATTAAACATAGGCCGCCAAGATTCCCGCGTCCGCGTTGATCTCGGCTTGCGGTGCGGTCCGCCGGCAACAGCCGCGCCGCCGCCGAGTCATGGATGTGTGAGGGGATGCGATGGCGCGTAGCGTATTGCCAGCGTTGTTAGGTCTATTGGCCGGAGCGTCCGCAGGGCTGGCGATGCCCGCGGCCCAGGCCAGTTCGCTCTACGTGATCGATGGAATCGTGCTCGGCGAGCAGGCCGAGCCCGGGCGGGACTATCGCTGCGAGCCGTCCCGGCTGTCGCCCGACTTCACCTGGTGCGAACGGGCGCGGCAGGAAAGAAGCCGGCGCGGCACTTTCGACTCGACCATGTCGATCCTGTCCAACGAAGGCGGCGATGCGGTCTATGTCAACCGCGTGATCGCGCCGGCATTCTTCGGATCGAACGACATTTCATCGGAGATCGCGCGGCTGTCGGCCCGGTTCGGCGAGCGCGCGCGGGAGACCCGTCTGCCGTCGCGCGAGGATGTTCCGTCGGGTGTCATCGCGGTCTGGGGCAAACTGCAACTCCAGCCGCTCGACGACGCTGCGCTGGCGGCGCTCGACGCGAGCAGCGATTCGGCGAAGGATATGCTGGTCGATCCGCTTGGCGACCTGAAGCGGTCGGTGGAACTCAAGCTGCCGGTCTACCGCCTCGACGGCGGCGCCGGCTATCTCTGGTCGGCTGCGCACACCAAAGGCCGCGGCCATCTTCGCTTCCTGATGGCCGATCCATCCGCGCTCGTTGCCAAGCCGCCGGCACCCGCCGCCATGGCGAGACCGAAAACGCTTGCGCACGTCCAGCCGGCAATAACCCTGGCCGGTACCGCGGCGGTCGTGCCGTCGCTGGAACACACCGGCAGCGTCCCGATCAATACGACCGTGCGGGCGAAATCCAATCCCGAATACGCCGTGCCTGTGCCGCCGCGAACCGAAATCGAACAGGCGGTTCTCGAATCCGATCGGGTGGCGCCGGAGCATACCGGCAGTATCGGGGACGTTCCGGCCGGTGCCGCCGAAGAGGCGCCGACGCCGTCAGCGCCGTCGCTGCATCGCCTGGAGTCGATCCTGGCGCTTGCTGGCGTGGCGGCGGTGCTGCTGTTCTTCCTGGCGTCGCTGATCGAGCGCCTGGTGCGCGAGCCGACCGGACTGGAACTCCTGGAATTGGAGCGTCAGCGCGAACTCGCCGCTGAATTGGCGGAACAGCGGGCCGCCGATTCGCTTGACGGCAGCATGCCGCCGGAAGGTCGTCTCGCCTCACTGCGGCGCATTGCGGCCGGTATCCTGAGCTTTGCGAACCTGGGCGGAGGCTTGAAATCCGTAGCGGTACGGCTGCCGGCATCAGCGCGGCGCGCGTAAGCGGCAGCGCGCTGCCATGGACTCGCCTTCGTGCATCCTTCCCCGCACCCCTATCTGATGGCAGAGTGACGAAAGCCGCCCGATTCCATCCGCGGAATCGGCGTCCGGCGAGCGGAGGACATCTGCCTTGCGTCTCCTCGTCGTCGAGGACGATCCCGACCTCAACCGACAGCTCACCACCGCGCTGACGGATGCCGGCTACGTCGTCGATCGCGCCCATGACGGTGAGGAGGGCCACTATCTCGGCGAGAGCGAGCCCTACGACGCCATCATCCTCGACATCGGCCTGCCGAAGATGGACGGCATCTCGGTGCTGGAGGCCTGGCGGCGGGCGGGCCGCGCCATGCCGGTGCTCATCCTCACCGCGCGCGACCGCTGGAGCGACAAGGTCCAGGGCTTCGATGCCGGCGCCGACGACTATGTCGCCAAGCCGTTCCACCTTGAGGAGGTGCTCGCCCGCATCCGCGCGTTGCTGCGGCGTTCGGCCGGGCACGCCAAGAGCGAATTCACCTGCGGCAGCGTGCGGCTCGATACCCGCACCGGCCGCGTCAGCGTCGACGGCAATCCGGTCAAGCTCACCAGTCACGAATATCGCCTGCTTGCCTACCTGATGCATCATGCCGGCCGGGTGGTGTCACGCACCGAGCTGATCGAGCACCTTTACGACCAGGACTTCGACCGCGACTCCAACACCATCGAGGTGTTCGTCGGCCGCATCCGCAAGAAGCTCGGCGTCGACATCATCCAGACCGTGCGCGGACTGGGCTATCTCCTGACCCCACCGGGCAATGCGCCTTAACTCCCTCGCGCTCCGGCTGTTTTTCTCGGCCACGGCGTGGACCGTCCTGATCCTGGTGATCGTCGGATTCGTGCTGTCCTGGCTCTATCGCTCGGCGGTCGAGCGCGGCTTCGACCGGCGGCTCGAGCTTTATCTTCGTGCGCTGGTGTCCGACGTCGCGACCCCCGAGCTCACCCTCGAGAATTTCCCGCAGTCACTGGCCGAGCCGTTGTTCGATCTGCCGCTGTCGGGCTGGTACTGGCAGGTGACGCGGCTCGATACCCCGATGCAGGAGGTTCGTTCGTCGCGTTCGCTGTGGGACAACACGCTGCCGCGCCTTGCCGATCCGGCGGCGCCGAGCGAGCCCGGCGAACTGCGCGGCGGCTATACGGAGGGTCCGGAAGGCCAGCCGTTGCGCATGCTGGAGCGCAGTATCGATCTTGGCGGGGAGGGGCGCTACGTGATCGCGGTCGCCGGCGATGCCGGCGAGATCGCCGGGGAGACCGCCAGTTTCGACAACGCCCTGCTGGTAACGTTCGGCATCATGGGCGTCGGACTGCTGCTGATCACCACATTCCAGGTGCGCTTCGGCCTGGCGCCGCTCAAGCGCATCTCCGAAGGGCTCGCGGCAATCCGCTCCGGCCGAGCCGAGCGGTTGGAGGGAAATTTCCCGCTCGAAGTCGCGCCGCTGGCGCGCGAGACCAACGCGCTAATCGAGGCCAACCGCGAGATCGTGATGCGGGCGCGCACGCACGCCGGCAATCTCGCGCACGCGCTCAAGACGCCGCTGTCGGTGATGATGAACGAAGCGACCGCGCACGGCGGCGAGCCGTTCGCCGCCAAGGTCCGCGAGCAGACCGACATCATGCGCGATCAGGTCGCCCGCCACCTCGAACGGGCGCGGCTCGCCGCTCGCGTCGCCGTGGTCGGCACCGTCACCGAGGTGCGCCCAGTTATCGCGGCGCTCGCCCGCACCATGGAAAAGATCTACCAGGGCCGCGATATTTCCATCGCCATCGGTGCCGTTGAGGGCGCGCGGTTCCGCGGCGAGCAGCAGGACCTCGAGGAGATGGTCGGCAACCTGGTCGACAATGCCTGCAAGTGGGCGCAATCGCGCGTCGCCATCGAAGTGTTCGCCGAGCGGCCGGATGCAGCGGTCGAGCGCCGCGTGGTGCGGATCGTGGTCGACGACGACGGGCCTGGTCTATCGCCGCAACAGCGCGAGCAGGTCGCCAAGCGCGGCCGCCGGCTCGACGAAACCAAGCCGGGCTCAGGGCTCGGGCTTTCGATCGTGATGGAACTCGCCGACCTCTATGGCGGGGCGCTCACGCTCTCGACTGCGCCGATCGGCGGCCTGCGCGCCGAACTGATGCTGCCGGGGGTGTGAGTCTAGGAAATCAGGCTTCTATTGCCAACGAAGTGACGCCCGCCGGAACAGAGTTTTGCCCCAATTCTCAACACAAGATGAATGCGCCGGCTGGCGCCGATCAGGGGAGATCGCCGGCGCAAGCAATTCACGCGACAACGATTCGCGATCCTGGGCACGGGGGCAAGAATGCACATCATCCGATTTGGCTTTGCAGCGATCGTCGCGGCGTCGCTGGCGGCCTGCTCGGCCACGCCTGAAACCGGACAAGGCGCGAAGGAAAACACCGGCACGCTGCTTGGTGCGCTCGCTGGCGGCCTGATCGGCTCGCAGTTCGGTGGCGGCACCGGCGAACGCGTCGCTGCCGGGCTTGCCGGCGCGGCGATCGGCGGCCTGATCGGCAACCGCATCGGCGCCGGCATGGACGACGAGGACAAGCAGCGCGCCTACGCGGCGCAGATGCAGGCGCTCGAAGGCGGCCGCTCCGGCACGGCGGTTGCATGGAAGAATCCGGATTCCGGACGCTACGGCTCGGTCGTGCCCGGTCCGGCCTATCAATCGAACGGACAACAGTGCCGGCAGTACACCCACACCATCTACATCAGCGGCCGCCCGGAGGTGGCGCGCGGCACTGCCTGCCGCAATCCCGACGGCACCTGGACCGCGGTGGGCTGACGGCGCAGCGACGCCGCCATGTCGCGCGGCGTGCAAGACGAGGTGGGATGAGCTCGCGGATGCACCTGTGCTCGATCACCTGAAGGCCAACAACCGCGCCTGGGCCGCGCGCAAGGTCGCGACCGACGCGGGGTTCTTCAGGCGGCTCGAAGGCCAGCAGGCGCCGGAATATCTATGGATCGGCTGTGCCGACAGTCGCGTGCCGGCCAACGAGATCGTCGACCTCGACCCCGGCGAACTGTTCGTTCACCGCAACGTCGCCAACCTCGCGCCGCCGCAGGACGCCAATTATCTCTCGGTGCTGCAGTTTGCGGTCGACGTCATCAAGGTGAAGCACATCATCGTGGTCGGCCACTACGGCTGCGGCGGCGTGGCCGCCGCGGTCGATGGCCAGCGGCGCGGGCTGGTCGACCATTGGCTGCATCCGATCCGCGAGGTCTATCAGGCGCATCGCGACGAACTCGAAGCGATTGCCGATGAGCGCAAGCGGCTCGACCGCCTCTGCGAACTGAACGTGCTGCAGCAATTGAAGAACGTCGCGTCCGACGTATTCGTGCAGGACGCCTGGGCGCGCGGCCAGAGCCTCAGCGTCCATGGCTGGGTATATTCTCTGTCAAACGGCCTGGTGAACGATCTTGGCGTCACGGTCAGTGGGCCGGACGGACTCTTAAGCGCGTGGCGATAGCCGCGACAGCGTCTCGAACTATTCCCTCAGCGAAGCGCCCCGGGCACCAGCCCGGGGCGCTTTTTTGATTCGTGCGGCCGGTTGCAGCGCTCGCAACCGCGCTTACGCCGCCATCTGCGCGGTGGCGTGGAAGTCTTCGAGCCGCGGCAGGACTTCGCGCGAGAACAGCGTCATGTTCTCGGCGGTGTCCTTGTGATCCATGTGCCCGGCTTGGCTCATCATCAGGAAATGACCGAAGCCGCCGACGCCGCGGTAGAAGTCGACGATCTGGTCGAACACCTGGTCCGGCGTGCCGGCGAACATCAGCCCGCCCGCGATCGTCTCCTCGACACTGGCGCTCGCCGCGCTGCCGATCGGCTTGCCGTCTTTCGTGGTCATCAGGTGCGCAGGACCGCGCCAGCCGACTCGCTGGAACAGCTTGGCCGCGTCGGAAGCAGCCATGAAACCCGGCGGGTTCTTGTACGGCTCGGCGACCCGCGTGTTGGTATCGAGATAGCTCTTCACCAGTGCGGCGCGGCGCAGGCCCTCCGCCTCGCTGTTGCCGCAAGCGACGAAACCCATGTAGGCGAGGCGATCGAGCGGCGCCGCCTGTGCGCGGCCTGCCTCCCGCCAGCCCTTGCGGTATTCGTCGTAGACCGCCTTGGCGCGCCAGCCGGTCATCACCGTGCCGAGCACGTGCCCGCGTTTGCCGAGCTCGCGAGAGCTGCCGAGGCTCGACGACGTGCTCCAGACCGGCGGATGCGGCTGCTGATAGGGCCGCGGCCAGACATTGACGCTGCGGTACTGAAAGTATTCGCCCTGCCAGGAGAACGGCCCGTCGTGCGTCGTCATCGCCTTGAGGATGAGATCGTGCGCCTCCCAGAACCGGTCCATCACCCGCACCGGCTGGGCGTTCGACGGCGCGATTTCGTAGGGCACGCCCTTGATGAAGCCCATCTCCAGCCGGCCGCGCGAGATCACGTCGATGATCGACATTTCCTCGGCGACCCGCAGCGGATCGCTGCGGTTGGCAATGGGGGTGCCGAGGCCAAGGAGCCGCGCGCGCTTGGTCTGCCGCGCCAGGATCGCCAGCGTCAGATGCACCGACGAACTCATGCAGGTCGCGGTGGCGTGGTGCTCGTTGACGATGATGTTGAGGCCTAGCTCGTCGGCGAGCATCCACTCGTCGAGATAGCGGTTGTAGAGGCGCGACGCGATCTCCGGATCGCAATGCTTGCTCGGCAGGTTCACCCGCAATGAGTCCGCCTCCGGAAACCAGGCGTCGGGATAGGATTGCTCGCTGAAGGCATAAACTTTCATCGGTCGTCCTCGTACGGCGGATTTGTCCTCAAGCCGGCTGGCCGGCGAATTCGGAAATGTGGCGCGCGAAGGCTTCGGGGCGTTCGAGATGCGGATAATGGCCCGCCGCGTCGATCAATTCGAACCGCGCGCCGGGGATGAGGCGGCTGTAGGCGCGGCCGTAGTCGGGCGGCGCGATGCGGTCGCTCGCGCCCCAGAGAAACAGCGTCGGGATGCGGATGCGGTGCAGGCGGGAGGCGAGTTTCGGGTCGTACATATAGGGCGACCAGGCGAACAGGGCGGCCGCCTCGCGATTGCGGAACAGGGTCGCGGCGTCCTCGTCTGAGATCGTAGTGTGATCGACGGCGCCAACGGCGGGATCGTGATAGGCCAGCCGGTCGATCTCGCTCTGCCGGGTGGTGAAGATGTCGACAATGTCGCGGTGCTCGCGATCGCTGACCTTGATGCCGACCGCGTCGGCCAGCACCAGGCGAGACACGCGTTCCGTCGACTTGATGGCGATTTCGGCCGCGATCCAGCCGCCGAACGACACGCCGGCAAGCGTCATGTCACGCAGGTCGAGCGCTTCCATCAGGTCGAGATAGAAATAGGCAAGATCGTCGACCGTGGTGATGTGCGGCGGCAGTTCGCTCCGGCCGAACCCGGGATGCAAGGGGGCCAGCACCGAGAAGTCCTTCGCCAGTCCGTCGAGGACGGCATCCGTCGGCTTGAGCCCGATTGCCGGATGCAGGAACATCAGCGGCCGGCCCTGGCCGCGGCGGATCAATTCGATCCGCACGCCGGCGATTTCGGTCAGGGCATCCTTAGGGTTCACGCGGTCGAGCATTTCCGGCACCACCTCTTTTGCAATTCCTTCACTTCGGCTTGATGCCGGCGGTCTCGATCGGCCCGCGGTTGAACGATGCGGGAGTCGAGCGCTAACGAAACCGGAAACGCCAATGCCAGCGGCGCGACATGGCCCCCCCGAATGCTGGTTGAATGGTCCTTTGGCACGCGAGAAT
>JBFXEX010000115.1:0-17985 GCA_050179645.1 Xanthobacteraceae bacterium
TGAAACTCGGCCGTGTCCCGGGCGCATCGCAGCACTTCTTATTGATGCGCTGCAGACCCGGGACCGCAAGGGGGCCGGTGTCCGTTGCGGTCCCGGATCAGCAGCGCAGCATTTCACGCCGCGCTACGTCCGGGACACGTACCTCAGTTGAGAACCACCCTTCCCCGCCCGTGCGGCGCCCGCTAAAAGGCAGCGTCTCGAACCGTCACCCTGAGGCGCTCGCCGAAGGCGAGCCTCGAAGGGCGACGGCCCCACTGTGGCCGTGCATCCTTCGAGGCCCTCGCTTTCGCTCGGGCACCTCAGGATGACGGATCATCTTCTGTGCTTTTGGAGATTGGTGATCGGATGACCGTTTCCCCGCACGATATCGCCCGCGTCCTGTCGGAGGCGCTGCCGCACATGCAGCGCTACGACGAGGAGATCGTGGTGGTGAAATACGGCGGCCACGCCATGGGCGAGGAGGCGCTGGCCAAGAGCTTCGCGCGCGACATCGTGCTGATGGAGCAGACCGCCATCAACCCGGTGGTGGTGCATGGCGGCGGGCCGCAGATCGGCGAGATGCTCAAGCGGCTCGGCATCAAGTCGGAATTCGCCGGCGGCCTGCGCATCACCGACAAGGCCACGATCGAGATCGTCGAGATGGTGCTGGCGGGCTCCATCAACAAGCAGATCGTCGGCTTCATCAACGAGGCAGGCGGCAAGGCGGTCGGGCTGTGCGGCAAGGACGGCAACATGGTGCTGGCCCGCAAGCTCACCCGCCACGTCGCCGATCCCGGTTCCAACATCGAGAACGTGGTGGACCTCGGCTTCGTCGGCGAGCCCGAGAAGGTCGACACCATGGTGCTCGACCAGATCCTCGGCCGCGACCTCATCCCGGTGCTGGCGCCGCTCGCGATCTCGAAGGACGGCGTCACCTACAACGTCAATGCCGACACATTTGCCGGTGCCATCGCGGGCGCACTCAAGGCCAAGCGGCTCCTCCTGCTTACGGACGTGCCCGGCGTGCTCGACAAGTCGAAGTCGCTGATCAAGGAATTGTCGGTCGGCGACGCCCGCAAGCTGATTGCCGACGGCACCATCTCGGGCGGCATGATCCCCAAGGTCGAGACCTGTATGTATGCGCTTGAGGCCGGCGTCGAGGGCGTCGTCATCCTTGATGGCAAGGTGCCGCACGCAGTGCTGCTCGAACTCCTGACCGACCACGGCGCCGGCACGCTGATGATGCGGTAAGCCGGCTCGTTCGGACGCGGATTGATCAATCCCGCAAGGCGGCGGGGTCGCTCCCACCGCCTTGATGATTCCAGCAGACTATAGCGGCCAAACCAGCAGGAGCATGGGGATGCTCACGGCAACGACGAGCAGTTCGATCAACAGGCCGAGCCGCCAATAGTCTCCGAAGTGGAAGCCCCCAGGCCCCAAGATCAGCGTGTTGTTTTGGTGTCCGATCGGTGTGAGGAATGCGCATGAGGCGCCCACCGCGACGGCCATCAGGAATGGATCGCTGCTCACCGACAGGGAGTTCGCCACCCCGATGGCAATCGGGCACATGACCGCGGCCGTCGCGGCATTGTTCATGAAGTCCGACAAGGTCATGGTGGCGACCAGGATCAGCGCCAGCGCCAAGATGCCGTGACCCTGCGCTACATGGTCCATCAGTGTGGTGGCGATGAGGTTGGCCGTTCCGGTTGTCGTCATGGCTCCTGCGACCGGGATCAACGAGCCGAGCAGCACGACGACCGGCCAGTCGACCGCTTCATAAATTTGCCGCGGCGAGACCACTCGAAACGCCGCGCAGGCCAATGCGCCGGCGGCGAACGCGATGGCCGCCGGCACGAGGCCGAATGCTGCGCCCGCAACTGAGAGCGCCATGATGAATGTTGCCAGGAGCGCCCGGCGCTTGTCCGGGAGGCGAAGCGTCCGTTGCGCCAATGGGACGCAGCCATACTGGCCCGCGAATTCGGACAGCGATTCCGGCGTCCCCTGCATCAGCAGCACATCACCCGGCTGAATGGGGGTGGTCCGCAGCCGCGCCATCGAGCGATGGCCCTGGCGCGAAATTGCGAGCAGGTTGACCCCGAAGCTGGTCCGAAGCCGAATATCCGTCGCAGATCGACCGCCCAGGGCGGAAGTTGGCAGGACTGCCAGCTCTCTCAGGACGATTTCGTCCGGCCGCCGCGGTTTTCCGGACTCTTCCTTTCGGTCACCCGAAGCGGCGGCAGGCTCCTGCGACTGGGGAGCGCTGTCCGGCTGCGCATTTTCGCCATCCTCCTTCTTGTCGTCATGATGGACAGCCTCTTCATGATGGACAGCCTCTTCCAGCTTGAGGTCGAGGCTCGACAGTGCGGAGGTCAGGGCTTTCGGGTCGGCCTCAATGACCAGAATATCTCCCGGCCACACCCTGCGTGTCGGATTGGGTGCCGTGACTCGGACCTCGCTGCGCACGAGGCCAACGACCTGAGCGTCAGCTTCGTCCAGCACGGCCTCGATCTCGCCGAGCGACATCCCTACGGCCTTGGCATTCTCCGGGATGCGCGCTTCCGTCAGGTAGGTGCCCGCATCGAACTCCTCGGAACCGGCGCCCTTTCTGTCTGGAACCAGCCGCCAGCCGACGAGCGAGATGAAGGCGACGCCGGCGACGGCGACCGCCAGGCCGACCGGCGTATAATCGAACATCGCAAAAGAGCCCTCGCCGTTTGATGCGCGGAAAGTCGACACGATCAGGTTCGGTGGGGTTCCGATCAACGTGGTCATGCCGCCGAGGATCGATCCGAACGCGAGCGGCATCAGCACCTTGCCGGCCGGCAACTCCTGCCGTGTCGCGATCTGAAGGGCCACCGGCATCAGCAGTGCGAGCGCCCCGACGTTGTTCATGAATGCTGACAGAACGGCAGCCAGGCCGGTGATCGAGGCGATCGTGACCGTCGGCCCTGCGGAAGCCGGCAGCACGCGGTCCGACAGCACGTCGACAGCACCGGACAACTGAAGACCGCGGCTCAGAATCAGCACGCAGGCGACCGTGATCACCGCGGGATGGCCAAATCCGGCAAAAGCATCCGCCGAGGGCACAAGTCCCGTGAACGCGCAGGCCAGCAGCGCCCCGAGTGCCACCATGTCATGCCGCCAGCGTCCCCAGAGAAACATGGCGGCAGTGACGGCCAGGATGACAAGAATGATGATCTGATCCTGAGTCATGCTACGGAGGCTCTGTTCGCAAGTGAGCTTCGGGCCGTCGCGTCACGACGAACTCATATTAGGCAGCGCCTCACCGAACAGCGAGCCGCGGAGCCGCCAAAAATCGCCACGGCATGTCCGGTCTGGCTGCGCCAGCCCCGCAACGGCGAGGGAGTCCTGCGACGATGACACAGACTCGCTGCGATGCGCTTCTGGAATGACGAAGGCTTGCGCGTCACTCGCAGACGTTGACGGCGCCGGGCGGAAGCTGGCGGACCGGGGAGCCCTGGGCATAGAGACTGGGGCGGTAGCTGCCCTCGTCCGGCGACCAGGCGACGCCGGAAATGTTCGGCTTCAGCGCCATCTGTTCGGCCATGCCGGGCGACACCTTCACCTCCTCGCCGTCCGGCTTGGTGTAGGCGATGTCGCTGCCGAACGTCTTGAGGAACACCGGAATATTGCAGCGACGGCCGGTCTCGGCGGCGGTCCGTGAGCGGAAGTCCAGCATCCCGTCGGGATCGAGCTCCGCGTTCTCCTGGATCTGGTAGAGCGGCGGCGTGACGAGCAGCTTGTCCTGCAGCGCCCGCTGAAACTGGCCGGCGTTGTTCTTGGCGACGTAGCCGACCTTGCGGTCCTTCGAGATCGATCCGTCCTGCCGCGCCTTCTCGACCGCAGCCAGGTACTCGTTGAACAGGTCGGCAAGGCCGGCGGCGCGCAGCTTGTGGACGTTGTCGAGATGCACGCCAACCGTGGCGCCGGGCGGCGCGAGCTTGTCGGCTTTCCGGATGAGGCCGACGAGGTCTTCGACCAGGATATTGCGCACCTCCTCGTCTTCGAGATCGAGGCTGCGCTCGTTGTCGCCCCAGCGGTCGCCGGTCTCCTCTGAATCCGGAAAGCGGTCGCAGTCGTCGCCGATGTAGCAGTTGCCGCCGACGTGATAGAAGATCAGGTTCACACCGCGCCGCACGCGCGGGACCGGATATTTCGGCTCGACGTCGAGCCAGCCGACCTCGCCGCGCGCCACCGCCGCGTCGAGGCCGCGCAGCAAGGCCTCGTTGACGGTGCGCCCGAGGCTGGTCGCCCAGTACTGCTTCTTCATCTCCTGCGCGGCGGCAGGCAGCGCGCCGCCGGCAACCACGCCGCAGACCGCCAAGGCGACGACGCTGCGAAAGCTGGACATTCCCATGCGACCTCGCTGGCACGGCTCGTGCTGCGCAACTTGCCCTGGCTGCGGGCTACTTCGCGTAGCCCTGCGTGCGCAGCCAGTCGATCTTGCGGCTGCCCTGCAGCCAGTCGTCGATATCGGCTTTGCTCGTCAGTCCCTTGATGTAGCGGACTTCGGCGCCGGGGTAGTGAGCCTCGATCTGCCACTCGCCTTCGGCGATGCGGCTGGGTTTGAACGTGACGCGTGGTGATTTGGCCATGATCCGAATACCGTCCTCCCTGGTGGCGGATTGATAGCGCGTAGCGCGCCCGGGTCGATCGCGCAACGCTGCCTCACTTCGTCATGAAGACGTCGCGATGCGGGAACTTGCCGAACAGCGCGGCGTCCTGGGCGAAGTTGGTCGCCAGAATGTCGGCCGGGTTGCCGGCGAGCCACTGCGACAGGTTGATGGTCTGGTAGTGGCCGCTGTTGAACACGATCAGGATGCGGGCCTTCTCGCTGCTGAGATTTTCGATCGAGTGGCCGAAGCCTTGCGGAATATAGCCGACGTCGCCCTGATTCAACGTCTCTTCGCGCCAGCGGCCCTGCGAGCCGAACAGCGTCACGTTGAACCGGCCGCTCAGGATGTATTGCCACTCGGCGGCGTTGGGGTGCCAGTGCAGCTCGCGCAGCGCGCCGGGCTCCATCTCCAGCACGACGCCCGTCATGGTGGTCGAAATCGGAAACTGCGAGCCGTCGGCGCGCCATTCGTTGCCGCCGTCGAAGACCTCGTAGGGTTTCTGCGAGAGCAGGCTGTACTTGTGCGTCAGTGGCGGCGGCTTCCAGCCCTGCAACGGCGGCGCCGGTATCTCGGGCGGGATCTTGCCCTTGGCGAAATACACCTCCGACTTCGGAAAGCTCGCGAAGGTCGAGGCCGGCAGGCCGAAATTCTTGGCCAAGAGCCGCGGCGGCGCATGGCCGAGCCAGTCGGTGATGCTGAAGGTGCCGAACTCGGAGAAGTAGCCGTTGTCAAACACGAGAATGAAATGGCACGGCTTGTCGCCCAACGTCTCGATGACGTGGCCGTGGCCGCGCGGGAAATACCAGATGTCGCCTGGCTCGAAGTCGTTGGTCTCGGAGCAGCCCTGCGGGTCGATCACGGTGGTGCGCACCCGGCCCTCGGTGACGAACGCCCACTCGGCCGCAGTGGCGTGCCAGTGCAGCTCCCGCATGACGCCGGGATCCATGCGCATCGACACGCCGGCGATGGCCTTGGAGATCGGCAGCTGGCTGACGGTCGCCTCCTTGCCGTAGCTGTTGCCGATCACCTTGCCGGTCGACTTCTCCAGCTCGAACTTGAAGGTCGGCAGTTCCTTGCCGGACGTGGCCGGATCCGGGACGTTGTTCTGGAAACTGCTGTCGCCACCTTCGGAACTGATGGGGGTCGTCAATGAAAACACGAGTGCCTCCTGCTCGGCCGAATCTCCGCAGCAATTATAGCCAATCGGAGCGATTCGCGTCCGCCGCCAGCCCGGTGAGCGCAGCGAACCCGAACGGGTTGGCTTGCTGACCCCGGTTGGCGCCGATAAGCTTGCCCAAGCATCTGCAAAGCCGACGGCACATCATGGTGAAACGGGTTGTTTCAGGCTTGAGCGATTGCTGCCTGGGCATCGGCCTGCTGGCGCTGATCGTCGCCGCTGTCCCCTCCCCGGCGCGCGCTCAATCGGCAGCCGATCTCGCGCTGTGCGACCGGGTCGCGGCAGATCCGACCGATCCGGATAAGCCGAAGGACGTGAAGGGCGTCGCCGACGTCGCCGCGGCCGACGTCGCAACCGCGATCAAGTTCTGCAAGGTCGCGGCGGTGAAATTCCGCCGGGCGCTCTACCAGCTCGGCCGCGCCTATGCGGCCAACCAGCAATGGCCGGAGGCGGCCGGCGCCTTTCGCCAGGCGGCCGACAAGGGCAGCACCTCCGCCATGGTCGAATTCGGCGTGATGCTCGCGACCGGAACCGCCGGTCCCAAGGACGAAGCGCAGGCGCGCCAGTTGTTCGAGCGCGCCGCGACGGCGGGCAACCCGCGCGGCGCCATCAATCTCATGGCGCTCGGCGGCGCGTCGTTCGACCCGGCCCGCATCCGGGCGTTGCTCGCACGCGCGGTCGAGACCAATTCGGCCGAGGCGCAGTATCAGCTCGGCCTGATGATGGCCGATGGCACCGGAGGCCCGCTGGACGACGCCGGGGCGCGAACGTTGTTCGAGAAGGCCGCGGCGCAACGCCATTCCGGCGCGCTCGAACGGATGGGCGCATTCGCGGAAGCCGGACGCGGCGGACCGAAAGATTCGAACGCCGCCAAGGCGTATTACGAGAAGGCCGCGGCGCTCGGCAACGAAGACGCCAAGGCCGCGCTGAAGCGCGCGCAATGTCCGATCGTGCTCAAGGACAAGCGCGGCAACCTGGTTGGCAACCTTTGCTTCTAGCTTCGGACTGTAGCCAGGCGCAGAAGCGAGGATGAGCGGCGCGATCGCCGCTCATCCCATTTGCACGTCACCTCACATCCGCCGGTGCCGGCGGCGACTGCCGCATCAGAACGTTACGGCGTCCTTGATCGCGGCGGCCGCATCGGCCGGAACGACCTTGCGGGCGACGAAGTCATCCCAGTTCTTGAACTTGGCCTTGGCGCGCGCCTCGACGATCGCCCGCGAATTCAGCACGTTGCCCTTGGGCAGCTTGTTGAGCTCGGCGGCCGGGGCGGTGTTCAGGTTGACCTTGGCGGCGACTGGCGCCGCCTTGCCGGTGGTCGCGGGCGCCGGCATCGTGGACGTGCCCTTGTCCTGGGCAACGGCCGGAACGGAAACGAGCGCGAACGCCAGCGCGCTCAGGATGACGCGATTGACAGCCATGGAAGTACCTCTGATGTCGGCCGCGCTGCGCGATGCGCGGGCGGCACGACGCTTGACAGTCCCAGCGACGAACGTCGGCTTGCGTTGTGCAGTCCGCGTCCCGCTGATGGCACGACCGATAGCGGGTCGATTTCGAACGGCACCTGAGCGGCGCGTTCATCATGCATTCACCGAGCGCGCATTCACCGAGCGCGCCGCCGGAGCCTGCGACCTTCAGATTCGGGACACTAAAATGCGCCCGGAAAACTCCCGCCGTCCATCAGCAAGCTCTGTCCGGTGATGAAGCCGGCTTGCGCCGAACAGAGATAGGCGCAGGCGTCGCCGAACTCGTCGGGCTCGCCGAAACGTTTGGCCGGAACGGACGCAGCCCTGGCGGCCATCGCCTGCTCCTTGGTGATCCCGCTCTTCTTGGCCGTCGCCTCGAGATAGCCGTACAAGCGCTCCGTCCCGAAGGGACCCGGCAGCAGGAAATTGATCGTGACGTTCGAGGCGGCAACCGAGCGCGCGACCCCGCCCAGGAATGCCGTCAAGCCGGCTCTGGCGCCCGACGACAGGTCGAGCCCCACCAGCGGCATTTTGACCGACCCGGACGTGATGTTGACGATGCGGCCGAATTTGCGCTGCACCATTGGGTCGATCGCCTTCTGAATCAGCTCGATCGCCACGATCATGTTGGCAGACAGACCCGCAACGATCTGTTCGCGCGTCAACTCGCGGAAATCGCGTGCCGGCGGCCCCGCATTGTTGTTGACGAGGATGTCCGGTTCCGGCGCCGCCGCGAACAATGCGGACTGCCCTTCGGGCGTCGCGACATCGGCGACGACCGGCGTCACCTTCGCCCCGGTCTCGGCCCTGATGTCGTCGGCGGTCCGCTCCAGCACCTTGGCATCGCGCCCGTTAACGATGACATGGCAACCCGCACGTGCCAATGATGTGGCGCAGGCTCGGCCAAGTCCGCGGCTCGATGCGCAAACGATTGCAGTGCGTCCAGCGATTCCAAGATCCATTTCGCTCCATTCCCTTGACGACGGCTGTGGGCCAATTGTCACACGTCACGCGGGCCAATCGATTTTGCTTGACCCAGCAACTTCACATGCGTGAATTCATATTCGCTTGGCTGTTGACGATCTAGCCTACTGACCGTTAACTGGCAACGTTTGGCGGGCATGGCAGAAGCCGTGACGTCGCATTCCAACGCCGGAGTTTTCCATGCGCATCGTGACATTGCTGCTCACTGCCTCGGCTATTCTCGCGAGTGCGAATGCGAACGCTCAATTGGGCTCCGATCAGAAGATCAGGATCATCGCACCCTTCTCCGCCGGCGGCGCCGTCGATCAGGTTACGCGCATTATCGCCAACAATATGCCGGATGGCGGCGCCATCGTCGAAAACCGTACCGGTGCAGGAGGTGAAATCGGCGTGAACGCCGCCGCCAAGGCGACGCCGGACGGCCGCACCTTGCTGCTTCACACCAGTTCGCACGTGATCAATCCAACCATCCGCGGGAAGGCCAAGGAGGTCGCCGACGCGTTTGCACCGCTCGCGAAAGTTGGTGCGGTCAAGTTCGTTCTCGTCGTTCGGAGCGATCTGCCGGCGAAATCGCTCAAGGAACTGATCGCCCTGGCCAAGTCCGGGAAGAACCTAACATACGGATCGACGGGACACGCCACCACATTGCACATCGCCGGCGAGATGCTGAACGATGCCGCAGGCATCAAGGCCGTTCACGTGCCGTACCGGGGGTTAAACCCGGCGTTCACGGATATTCTCGCCGGCCAGATCGACTACATCATCACGTCGGTCACCGGCGTTCTTCCTCACGTGAGAGCCGGCAAGGTTCGCCCCCTCGCCGTCTTCGAATCGGAACGTGCCGAGCAGTTGCCAGACGTCCCGACGACCACCGAACTTGGGTATCCCGGTTTGAACATTTCCAACTGGTACGGGATTTTCACGCAGGCTGCGGTGCCGGAAGAGCGGCGCAAGGAACTCGAAACGATCCTGATGAACGTCATCCGGTCGCCGAAGATCAGCGAACAGTTGATTGCGGCCGGCGTTACCGCACCGCAGAACGCCGCCGATTTCAAGAAGTCCGTCGATGCGGACTTTGCCCGCTGGCCGAAGCTGCTGAGCGGCATGTCGATCAAGGCCGATTGATCATCCAAAGGTCCGGCCGGCGCCGTCTGATATCAGGTCCATCGATGCAGCCCGCCGCGCAACAGCGGCGAGCCAAGAACACTGACGATCATAGGGAGAATCGCCATGACGAACGGCAACCCCATTACCCGCCGCGGCGCGATCGCCACGGTGACGGCGGCAAGCGCCGGGGTGATGGCAGCGGCGGCGAGCGGGAACCTCGTGGTGCCCGCGCAAGCACAGACCCAGCGCAAGACATTCGTCCTGGTGCATGGTGCCTGGCACGGCGGCTGGTGCTGGCGGCGTGTCTCGGACCTGCTCGAAAAGCAGGGTCACAAGGTCTTCACCCCGACCCTCACGGGCGTCGGCGAGCGCGCGCACCTGCTGAGCAAGGACATCAATCTCGACACCCACATCACCGACGTCGTTAATGTGTTCAAGTTCGAGGATCTCAAGGACGTCTGCCTGGTGGCGCACTCCTATGGCGGATGGCCATGTTCGGGCGCGCTCGAGCAGATTGGCGACCGGGTCTCGTCGATCATCTGGCTCGACGCGTTCAAGCCGGCCAACGGCGAGACGGTGATGGACTACGCCTCCGAGTTCAACCGCAAGGCGTTCCAGGCGGCCATCGACCGGGGAGAACCGGGCCGGGCCCCGCCGAAGGCGGCGGTGTTTCACGTCAACGAAAAGGACCGCGCGTGGGTCGATTCCAAGATGACGCCGCAGCCCAACGGGGTCGCCGTGCAGCCGATCAAGCTGACCGGCGCGCGCGAGAAGATTGCGAAGAAGACCTATATCCGCGCGCCGAAATTTCCCCAATCCGGGTTCCAGAAGGCCTATGCCGAGTGCAAGGCCGACAAGACGTGGAAGACATACGAGACCACCGAAGCGGGCCATGACGTCATGATCGATACGCCACAGTGGCTGGTCGATGTGATCAACAAAGAATCCTGAGTTGCCAGGCTGGCGGGGCGGGACACGGTTTCTGCCCCGTCGCTCCGTGGGCGTCGCGCTCTTGGCGTGACTCCTGGCACGACGCGCAATCCTCAATTGCCGTAGCGAGCTTCCGCGCGGCGCAATCTCGCGGATATCTGGTATGCTTGTTCCGCGCCGGCATGGCGGGGAACGATCTCTCCTGCCAAGATAGAAGGCTGGCAGGCCAGCCAGGCACTTCAATCGCAAAGCGGGATCTCTTTCATGAGCGCGAACGAACTCCTGTACGACGTCGAAGACAGCATCGCGACCATCACTCTCAATCGACCCGAACGGATGAACGCGCTCACGCACGAGCTCGAAGCCGAGCTGCACCGTGCGTTCGATCGGGCGGACCGCGACCGTGCGGTGCGGGTCATCATCCTCACAGGAGCGGGCCGCGGATTCTGTTCCGGCTACGACCAGGGCGCGACCGGCAAGTCCGAGACGCGCGCGATCGATCCCAAAGGCAAGTCGCACGCCGAATACATCGAGTTCTGGCAACGCGGCGACGGCGAACGCATCGCGTATTGGACGCACATGTGGCGGCTCGGCAAACCGATCATCGCCGCCGTCAACGGCTGGGCGATGGGTGGCGGATTCTGGTATCAGCTCGCCGCCGATATCACGATCGCGTCCGACCAGGCGGTTTTCGCGCAGCCGGAGGTGCGGCACATCTCCAACACGACCTACCTGTTCGGCGCCCTCTGCGGCTGGAAGGCAGCCAACCGCTGGGGCCTCACCGGCGATCACTTCGACGCGCAGGAGGCGCTGCGCATCGGCATGGTCAATGAGGTCGTGCCGCATGACGAACTGATGGAGCGCGCCCGCGCGCTTGCCAAGCGCATCGCATTGGTGCCCGAGCCGTCGGTGCGCATGAACAAGGCCGTCACGATGCTGGGCATGCAGGCAGCCGGCGTCTATTCGGGGCTGTTGATGGAGGGGACGCTCGGCGCGCTCGCGCACTCGTCGCACAATGAATTTCGCGACCAGCTGTTCGCCGCGCAACAGGAAGGCGGGGTCAAGGCCTATCTGGAGATGCGGGATGGCCCATTCCAGCCCGAACCAATGGGCCCGCGGTCCAAGGCTCGCAAAAAGAACCCGGGCACCTGAGCCTCGGATCGCCCCTCCCGAACCCATCGTGAGCCTATCGCGGGCGGAATACGGCGCGCCTGACGGCGACGACGGCGGCGCCCGCACCCGGCATTATCGGCGGTCGGAGACCGATCGGGCCTGCGACAACAGGACGAAAACGTAGAACAGCCAGCTGCCGAGCGCGGAGACCGCCGCCGCCACATAGGTCCAGGCTGCGGCACCCAGAACCGCGCGGACCCCGGCGATCTGAGCATCGCCCTGGATGATCCCGCGGCGGACCAGCAGCTGCAGCGCTCGTGCGCTTGCATCGAACTCGACCGGCAAAGTGATCAAGGCAAAGAGCGATGAAGCGCCAAACAGCGCGACACCGATCCACGCCACGGTCGTCTGTTGCAGCATGATTCCGGCAACGAACACCCAGGGAGCGACCTGGGATGCGAGCTGCACGATCGGCACGATGTAGGTGCGCGCTTCCAAGGGGAAATAATCTTCCGCATCCTGCACGGCATGGCCGGCTTCGTGCGCCGCTATTCCGGCCGCCGCGACGGTCGGGGCAAAGTACACCTGCTGGCTGAGCCGCAATATTTTCGAGTGCGGGTCGTAGTGGTCGCTGAGCATTCCGGGCGTGGATTCGATCGCCACGCCCTGGAGGCCTTGCGAGTCCAAAAGCTCGCGTGCGACCTGGGCACCGGTAATGCGGCCACGGGTTTCAACCTGCGAATATTTCGCGATGTTGGCCTTGATGCGTCCTTGAGCGTACAGGCCAAGCACGAGGCCGGGAAGCACGAACAGCCAGAACAACGGATCGCCCAGCATGGAGACTCTCCTGTGTCCCGCGGATTCCGGACAGCCGCTTCGCGGCTTCCGGAATCACGCCGGTGAGATTTTCAGCAGCCTGCCTCGATCACGGCAAAGCGCAGCGAGAACTCGGCGCCGCCGGCCGGCCGGCTCTCGACGACAATCCGACCGTGATGCGCGTCGACGATGCGTTGCACGATCGACAATCCCAGGCCGGCGCTCCCCCGCCGCCGGTGATCCCGACGCCAGAACCGCTGGAAAATCAGTTCGCGATCCGAGGCCGGAATTCCTTCACCCCGGTCCAGAACGCTGACCGTCCCTTCGCCATCGAGGACGATCTCGACCTCGGTTCCGACCGGCGTATGCCGGATCGCATTCTCGACCAGGTTGCGCACCGCGCGCTTCAGCATCTCCGAATTTCCCCGAATGCAGACCGACGCATCGGGGGTACTCAGGGCGATGCTCTTGTCCTCCGCCAACGCCAACGGCGCCATGGCTTCGGCCACGTCGGCGCACACCGCCCGCAAGTCGGCCTTCTCGCTCTGATCGATTACCGAAGCGTCCAGCTCGGCGATATCGAGCAACTGGCTGAGCATGCGGCTCATGCTTTCAATGTCCTTCTGCAGTTCGTTCCTGATCGCAGGGTCGACACCGGTATCGACCCGGGTGCGCAGGACGGCCAGCGGCGTTCGCAATTCATGTGCCGCGTCGGCCGTAAATTCGCGCTGCATGCGAAAGCCCTGCTCCAATCGGTCAAGCGCCTGGTTCACCGCCTGTACAAGCGGCACGATCTCATTGGGCATCTCCCGGGTGGGCAGCCGCACGTCGATGCGCGTCGGGCCGATCTGTTGGGCCTGCAATGACGCCTCGCGCAAGGGCCGCAAAGCGCGCCGGAAGATCACGAGGTCCGCCGCCAGCAACGCCATCAAGATCGGGACGACGATCCAACCGACTCGTCGAAAGAAGTGAGCGATGATGTCATCGACCAGAAAGTCGCGGTGGGAGAGGTCTTCGGCGACCTGGATCCACACTTTGCGGCCATCGATTTCGCGCGGGTTGCTGCTGCCCGAGATCAGCCGGCCGCCGCGCCTCAACTCGTAGGTGGCGACTTCAGGAAGATGTCGATCCTTGGAAAAGATCGGCGAAAGCTCCTTGCGAGAGGCAAACAATGCTTTGCCGCTTCCGTCGACCACCGCATAGACGTAGCGCCCATAGGCTTCCGAGTAGAGGTCCTGCAGTCCGTCCGGAAGCTGCAGGGACCAGCCGCCGTCCGCGCTTGGTTTCAAATTCTCCGCGATGGCATCAGCGTGGTCGCGCATCGCACTGAGGTGCAGATTGGAAGCGGCCATGTTCAGAAGCGCGTAAAGGCCGATCGGCATGACGATCGCGATGACCACGAGCGCGACAACGTGCAAAAACGCAACACGCCACATGATGGACGGAAAACGGAAAAGCATATCATTTACTTTCGGAAATGAGATATCCGACACCTCTTACGGTATGTATTTGAACCTTGGCGGCTCCTTCCTGAAGCTGTTTGCGCAATCGATGAACGTAGACCTCCACGGCATTGGACGCGACTTCACCGGCCAAACCGAAAATTTGATCCTCAACGCGTTTCTTTGTCACAACCCGGCCCTTGGCCCGCATGAGCAGTTCGAGAACCGCGGCCTCGCGCGCGGACAAGGGCTGCGGCCGGCTGTCGATGAACGCCTGCCTGCCTTCCGTGTCGAAGACCAGGTTGCCGACGGAAAGCGTGCTGCCGAGAAATTGCCCCGGACGACGCAGGATGGCCTCAAGCCGCGCCACCAGCTCCTCGAAGGCAAAAGGCTTGACGAGGTAGTCGTCGGCCCCGCTGCGCAGACCGGTGACGCGGTCCTGCAACCCGCCGCGAGCTGTCAGAACGAGCACCGGGATCGGGTTCTTGGACTGCCGAAGCTCTCGCAACAGGGTCAGTCCGTCCTCATCCTCATCGCCCAATCCAAGGTCCAGGATGATGCCTGTATATTGCACCGCAAAAAGGGCTGCACGAGCGTCGGCCACCGTAGAAACGCCGTCTGAATCGAAGCCAACGCTTTTCAGGCCCTTTGCAAGGAGTTGAGCCAACTCCTCGTTATCCTCGACGATAAGCAGCCTCATGCCGGCATTCAATCTGGGGGTTTGTAAGGTTGATGTAAGCGGCGCCTGTTAGACAGGCTCGCTCGGTGCGTACATCGAATTCTGGTGCCCGGGGAACGGGCCGAAAGAATGAAGTTCGTATTTGAATTGTCAATCTCCTCGGCTACGTTGGTTCATGTCCATACGCGCACAAGTCTGGGGTCTGCCGATTTCTTCGGCTCGTGGGCATGAAGTCGCCGATAATGCAAAAAATCAGCGGTGAGAGGCTTCGAGGGTGGGCGCTGTCATGGCGCTTGCCGGTCGCCGCTGTCCTTCTGGCCAGCCTTGGCCTTGCGATCTGGACCGCCAACTTCGGCCATACCGGCCAGCCGACGCCCGCCGCCGCGGCCGGTCAATCGACCCGCACCGGATTCTTCCGCCCCAGCGCCGCGCAGTGGGCGACCATGACGGTTGAGACCGTGCAGCGGCACAGCTTCCGCGCCGAGGTCGTCACCGAAGGAAAGATTGCGATCGACGAGGATCGCGTCACGCCGGTCTTCTGTCCGTATGCCGGCCGCGTGACACGGCTTCTGGTCAAGCAGGGCGATGTCGTCGTTCGCGGACAGCTGCTGTTCACGGTCGAAGCGACCGACATGGTGCAGGCGCAGAACGAGTTCATTGCCGCGCTGACCGCGTTGAACAAATCGCGCTCGGCGCTCAACCTCGCGCAGACCGTCGATAAGCGCCAGCGCTTGTTGTACGACGGCAAGGCGGTGCCGCTAAAGGAAGTGCAGAACGCCCGCGCTGCGCTCGACACCGCCGACAACGATCTGCGCTCGAACGAGGTGGCGCTCGAAGCCGCCCGCAACCGGCTGCGGACGCTCGGCAAGACCGATCAGGAGATCGCCGAATTCCAGGAGAAGGGCACGATCGATCCGGCAACGCCGATCTTCGCGCCGATCGACGGCACGATCGTGCAGCGCAAGGCGGGGCCGGGGCAATACATCGGCACCGGCGTCAGCGAACCGGTATTCGTGATCGGCGATCTCTCGACCGTCTGGCTCGTCGCCTATGTGCGGGAGTCCAGAGCGTCGGAAATCCACCCGGGACAACGGGTCAGCTTCAGCGTCCTGGCCTATCCGGGGCGTTCGTTTTCTTCCGACGTCGCGCTGGTCGCCACGTCGCTGGCGCCGTCGACGCGACGCCTGATGGTGCGCGCCACGATCGACAACACCGACCGGCTGCTGAAGCCGGAAATGTTCGCAAGCGTGGCCATCCATACCGGTCCGGACGACATGGCGGTGTCGGTACCGCGCACAGCGGTGATCCAGGAAGGCGACGTCACCCGCGTCTGGGTGGTCCGCGACGACAAGGGCATCGAGCTTCGGCGGATCACGGTCGGGCTGATCGCCGGCCAGATGATTCAGGTCGTCGACGGACTCAATGCCGGTGAACGCGTGATCACGAAGGGCAGCATGTTTACCAACCGGCCGGCCGCGGGTGCCTAGCGCGGCCAGGCGCCGCTGGGCGACGGCGCGGCGCCAAAACTCTGAACTCTGGAGTTCGTTCTGCGCCAGCCGTCGATGAATTCAATCCGTCGCTCTGCGATGATCCGCCTTGCCGTGGCCGCTGCGCTTCTCGGCGGGAGTTGCGCTGACGCGGCCGAGCATGCGCAAACCGGCAGACCCGCCTCGAAGAGCGGCGACAGCGTCCGCGCGTCGGCCGACCAGATGCACCAGATCGAGGTCGCCAAGGTGCGGACCTACCCGTTTCGCGAACGGCGCCACGCGATCGGCCGGATCGCCTACAACGACGACACCAGCACCCCCGTGCTGACGCCCTTCTCCGGCCGCGTCACGCGGCTGATCGCCAAGGTCGGCGACGTTGTGAAGCGCGGCGATCCGCTGTTCGAGATCGACAGCCCCGAAGTGGTGCAGCCGCAGAACGACTTCATCGGTGCCATTGCGACCCTCAACAAGGCGCGCGCCCAGCACAACCTCGCGACCATCGTCGAAAAGCGGCAAAGGAACCTCTACGAAGGCCGGGCGGCGCCGCTGAAGGAATTCCAGCGGGCGGAGGCCGATCTCACCGCGGCGCAAAACGACATGCGAGCGGCCGGAACCGCGGTCGAGGCCGCGCGCAACCGGCTCGCCATCCTCGGCCTGACGCAGGAGCAGATCGCCGCGCTCCAGCAGAAGCGCGAGATCATGCGCGCCACCCCGATCTATGCGCCGATCGACGGAACGGTGATCGCCCGCAAGGTCGGACCGGGCCAATACGTGCGCAGCGATTCCGGCGAGGCGCTTTACACCATCGCCGACCTCTCCACCATGTGGCTCAAGGCGCTGATCCCGGAGAACGACATTCCGGTCGTTCAGGTCGGTCAACCCGCCGCAGTCAAGATTACGGCGTTGCCGGGCCGCGTGTTTGACGCCCGGATCACCGCCATCGAAGCGTCCACCGATGCGGCGACCCGTCGGATGGTCGTGCGCTCCGAAATCCCGAACCCGGACGGCGCGCTCAAGGCCGAGATGTTTGCCGGTTTCACCATCGTCACGGGCGAGATCGAGCCGTCGCCCGCAGTGCCGTCAAGCGCGTTGATCCGGGAAGGCGACCAGGTCAGCGTCTGGGTCGAGATCGAGCCGATGGTGTTCAAGCGTCGCGTCGTCGAGGTCGGCATCCAGCAGGCCGGGCTTGTGCAGATCCGCAGCGGTCTGAAACCGGACGAGACCATCGTCGTCCGCGGCGCGATCTTCGTCGACAACGAGTGGCGTCAATGACAACCGCCGGGTTCGCGTGCGTTCATGCTGCGTAGTCTGATCGCGTTCTGCCTGTCGCGGCGCCCGCTGGTTCTGATCGCGTTCGCGGCGTTTCTCGGCCTCGGCTACGTCGCCTTCCTGCAACTCAACATCGAGGCCTATCCGGACCCGGCCCCGCCGATCGTCGAGATCATCGCCCAGCGCGCCGGGCAGTCGCCGGAGGAAATGGAGCGCTACGTCACGATCCCGATCGAGATTGCGCTTGCCAGCACGCCCGGCCTGCGGTTCATCCGCTCGAACACGGTCTACGGACTGAGCTTCATCCGCGTTCAGTTCGAGTATGGCCGCGACTACTACTTCGTGCGTCAGCAGGTCATCAACCGGCTCGCGGACGTCGAACTGCCGCCAGGGGTGCAGCCCGTGATCTCGCCGGCAGGGACCATCAGCGAAATCTTCCGCTACGAGCTGCGCGGGCCGCCCGGCATGGACGTCATGCAGATCAAGACGCTGCAGGACTGGGTGGTGGAGCGCCGGCTGCGAATTGTGCCCGGCGTTTCCGACGTGCTGGTGCTCGGCGGCAAGACCAAGCAGTTCCAGGCCGAGATCGATCTCAACCGGATGATGGCCCACGGCCTGACCCTGCCGCAGGTCATCGCGGCGATTTCATCTGGCAACTCCAATGTCGGCGGCCGGACGATCTCGATCGGCGAGCAGTCGGTCAACGTACGCGGCATCGGCGTCATCGGTACGCTCGAGGACATCGGCAACATTGTCCTGACCCAGCAGGGCGGCGTCCCGGTCCTGCTGTCGGATGTGGCGAAGGTTCAGATCGGCTTCATGCCGAAGCTTGGTATCGCGGGACGCGACGACACCACCGACGTCGTCACCGGCATCGTGCTGATGCAGAAGTTCGAACG
>JBFXEX010000116.1:0-1142 GCA_050179645.1 Xanthobacteraceae bacterium
CTCCATAGGTGCAAACTCGACAGAATTGCTGTTGTATGCTGTGCAAGACTAAAAGACGGACGCGAATGTCGCATCTTCGCGACACATTGCGAATGCGATACACATTTTCTGCGTGTGCTTTTGTTGACTTCCGCCACCGGATTTACCTCCGCAGCAACAAAAGATCACATAGTGGGGCCAGACGGATTCCCGCAGTCGAGTGGCGCGGGCACCGCTGTCAGGCTTTCCCGACCATACGCTCATTGTTCCAAGGAGGGGAGATGCATCATGCCAGACAATGCCGATGCGATACACTGACCCCTGCCAGACGTTCGAAAGCGGCCGAACTGATGTGCCCGAGAATCGCATAGGACTGCGGGAACATCAGTCATTTGGTGCAGGCTGACACTCAGCACTTACTGCAATTCTGCTGGAGACCATGCGTGATCACTTTGCTGCTGATCCGGTTCCTCATCCTCAAAGGTGGCCCGCTCGGGATGCTGCTCATATTCGCTTGAGCGCGCGTCGGGGACCGCTGGGACAGCAGTGGGGACGCATGGCTCGAGTGCAGGCAAGACTATCCGACCGGACCGTCCGTTCGCTGTCGGCCGCCGGGCGCCATAGTGACGGCGGCGGGCTGTATCTGACGATAAGCGCCAGGGGCACGAAGTTCTGCAGCTCGACCGCCATGCAGTTGGCAACGTGTACGCCCAACGAGCGCAGGCTTTTGGCACGGCGTACCTCCACGAGTGCGTGCACCACATCGGTGGCCTGGCCCTTCGGGGCCAAACAACCAACGATCCGGGGAGGTATCTGTTGGGACATCCATGTGCGCATTATAGCACAAACCGGCTGGCGGCATCGCACCAATCGATAGACGACGTCATGATCGCTGGTCAGCCCAGCTCCTACATTCCAATCGCTTCAACCGGGTCGTCAAAGCGACAAACGCGTCTGCGCTCTGCAAGGTGGGAGCTATTGCGGGCGGGATCGCCCGAGATGTCGCTTGGCTTGGAAATTGTAGAAGTATCTTTGCTTTGTAACCACCACTCGCGCGGCGCGACGGCGCCAGGACTTACCTTGAGGTGTAGCCGCCATCGATGACGTGTTCGGTGCCCGTGATGTAGGCTGACTCGTCAGACAGCAGAAACAATACCAAGCTC
>JBFXEX010000116.1:1242-17931 GCA_050179645.1 Xanthobacteraceae bacterium
TTTGTAACCACCACTCGCGCGGCGCGACGGCGCCAGGACTTACCTTGAGGTGTAGCCGCCATCGATGACGTGTTCGGTGCCCGTGATGTAGGCTGACTCGTCAGACAGCAGAAACAATACCAAGCTCGCGACCTCGGCAGGCGTTGCGAAGCGCTTGAGGGGGGACGAGATCGGCAGTGTAGCCGCGGCCGGCGATCATCGGAGTCTCTGTGTCTTGCAGCCTTCCAGGCGGCCTCGTCGCGCACGTCAAGTGCGACGAAACAAGCAGCCTTGCCGGCTTCGCTTGCAGTCTGAGCGACTCGAACAGCGTCGATGTCCGCGACAGTCACACGAGCGCCCTCCGCAACAAAGCGGCTAACCTGCGCCGCTCCCATGCCACTCGCGCCACCGACGACGATGATGTTTTTTCGGTCCAGCCTACCTGCCATTCAGATCTCCTCACCGGGTCGATGGCGACAGGCGGTCAGCGTTTGCGCGACCAGCCAAACTCTCTGCCGTTCAGAAGGCCGCGCGGCCGGAAAATGAGGATCAGGATTACAGCGATACCGAGGCCAACCTCCTGCAACCCTTTGGGGACAAAGACAGCGGCTTCGCTGTTTTCCACCATCCGCAGGAGCTCCGTCACAATGGTGAGTGCGATAACGCCAATGACCGCACCGGACAGGCTACCCACGCCACCGACGATCAGCATCGCGAGGGTGAGGAAGGTCAGGGTAAGATAAAACGCATCCACGGTCAGGATGCCGATGAAAGATGAGTAGAACGCGCCCCCTACTCCGACGACGATGGCGCTCAGGACCCAGGCGACCAGTCGCACCCTGGCGATCAGCACGCCGGACGACCGCGCAGCGACCGGCTCGTCGCGGACTGCCCGCAACATCAGACCGTACCGGGAGATCTGATGCAGGAATGCGATCCACACGCTGACCACCGCACCGACCGTTGCGGTGACAACGCCCACATCGACGGGAATGTTCGAAATCGAGCTGGTCCCGCCGGTCACGGACTCCCAGTTGCTGTAGACCGAAAACACTATCGCAAGGAAAGCGAACGTCGCGATCGATGCCGCGGTGCCCGCCAGCCGTGAGATCACGATCCCAAGGACAAGCGCGACGAGCCCGCTGACCACCGCTGCGCTCAAGATGCCGGCCCAGAATGGATAGGCGTTCAGCTGCAGGAACTCTGGCAGACCCGGCAGGTAGAGAGGTTTGACGAGCGGAAGCGTGCAGCAGGTAAACCAGGCGGCGCTGTAGGCGCCGATGCACATGAACCCGATATGGCCGAACGACAGGATGCCGGAATTGCCGGTGAAGATGTAAATCCCCACCACAATCATGATCCTGATCATCATCTCCGCGACAAGTTGCCCGGTCACATTGCCTGAGAAGAACGCCGCCGCACCGATGACGGCAAGGAGCAGCGTGGCGATGACGGCGGGACTAAACGTGCGAAAGCCGATCGATTGCATGTGAGCTTCCTAAACCCGTTCCTCAAACGCCTTGACCTTGAACAGGCCGCTGGGCCGCGCGACCAGCACCGCGATTACCAGACCGAACAGGAACGCGTCGCGGAACGGGCGGACGTCGAGCGGTAGGTACGACTGAAGGAACGAGCCAGCCATTCCGACCAGCAGCGCACCTACGACCGCCCCCGTGAGGCTACCCATTCCCCCGACGACGGTGGCGATGAAGGCATACAGAACGATCGACACGCCCATGTTCAGGGACAGCACGCCCGTCTGTGACACGAGCAGCAGGGACGTCGTCGCCGCCAGCAAGCCGCTGATCGCGAACGCGATGGCGATCACGAAATCGCCCCTGACACCCAGATAACGCGCCATGGCGAAGTCCTCGGACGCCGCTCGCATCTGCACACCGTAACGCGTTCTCCTCAGGAAAAGGGTAAGCAGGGTCAGCATTACGATGGTGGTGCCGATCACGACCAGTTGGAGCACCGGTATCCTCACGTCGCCGACCGTCACGAACCGGGTGAGTTCGGACCACAGGCCGATCGACTTCGGGCGGGCCCCGTAGATCATCAGGAGGAGGTTCTGGATCACGTAGCCGAGGGCGAACGAGGCCACCATCAGAGAGGACGGGCTGGCGCGCCTAAGGTGCTTGAAAACGACCCTGTCGGAGAGCAGCGCGGCTGCCACCACGACCACGCTGACAGCCAGGATCAGCGGTACGAAATGCCAGGCCCCGATGAAGGCGGTCGCGCCGACCGATGCAGAAGGCACGATCAGGCTGTACGCGCCGATGGTGACGAAGTCGCCATGGGCAAAATTGATCAGCCGGAGGATGCCGAACAGCAGGCCGATCCCTAGCGCTGCGAGAGCGTAGAAGCTGCCCAGGCTTAGCGCGTCGACCAAAGTCTGGACGAAGTAGGTCACGGGACATCTCCACCGGAGGCGGGCCGACCTGCCAGGGTTCCGAAGTAGGCGTCGGACAGCGCGGTCCCCTCGCGCAACTCGCTGGCGGTCCCGACCAACCGGATGGAACCCTCGCGCAGCACGTGGACCGTGTCGGCAAACTTCAAGGCACGCTTCGATGTCTGCTCATTGATGAGCAACGTCAGCTCGCGTGTCGCCCGCAGGCCCAGCAGCAACTCGTAGACCTCATCGACGATCTTGGGCGCGAGGCCCAGCGAGGGCTCATCGACGAGGAGCAGGCGCGGCCGGGTCATGAGGGCGCGGGCTATCACGAGCATCTGTTGCTCACCGCCGGACAGCTTCCCGGCAGGCTGAGATATCCGCTCGCGCAGTCGCGGGAACTGCCGGAGAACGTCCTCCAGGTCAGACATCGCGCCTGCCGGGTCGCCCCGCATGTAGCTCCCGATCATCAGGTTTTCACGGACGCTGAGGGTTGCGAACACGTGTCGCCCCTCCGGCACCAGTGAGACCCCCATCCGGGCAATATTCTCGGGCCGCGCGCCGGCGATCTCCACGCCGTCGAACGCAATGGTCCCGGATGCCGGCTTCATCCCGCCAGCGACCGTCTTGAAGATGGTGGACTTTCCAGCGCCGTTCGGACCGATGATCACTGACACGGTCCCTGCCGGCACCGAGATCGTCACGTCGCGGACGGCGGTCATGCGTCCGTATTTCACCGAGATGTTGGAAAGCTGCAGCACGCTCAACGGCTCACCCCTCCGCACCGAGGTACGCATCGATGACCGCGGGATCGCTCCTGACGTCTGCCGGGAGGCCCTGCGCGAGCGTCCTTCCTCCATCAAGGACGTGAATGCGGTCGCTTACGCTCATGACCACAGTCATGTTGTGCTCGATCAGGACGACGCCGCAGCCGAACGACGACGGCAGGGCGCGCACCAGGCGCATGAGATCGGCGCATTCGCTGTCGGACATGCCTGCGGCAGGCTCATCGAGAAGCACGAAGAGTGGCTCGAACGCGAGAGCGCGGGCGATGCCGACACGCCGCTCGTCAGTGTAGGGGAGGCTCGAAGCGGACTTCCCGGCGATCTCGGAGATCTCCAGTTGCGCCATCAGCGCCACCGCCCGGCGTGCGGCCTCGCGGCGGTTCAGTCCCGCCGCCACCAGCGGCACCTCGATGTTCTCCTCGACGGTCATGTCCGCGAACAGCCTGCTGCCCTGAAACGTCCGGGACACACCCTGCCGCCTGAATTGCTCCGGTGACCAAGACCGGGTGCTGGCGCCGCCGACGCGAACTTCGCCCGCCGTCGGCTTCAGAAAGCCGGTCAAGCAGTTCACGAGCGTGGTCTTGCCGGCGCCGTTCGGCCCGATCAATCCCAGGATCTCCCCCGGGGAGACGGTGAGGCTCACGTCACGGAGGGCGGTCAGGCCACCGAACCGCACGTCGACACCATTCGCGCTGAGAGCCGTGTCTGACCGGCGCGCGGCCTGATTGTCCGCCGCGATCAAAGGCCTAGTTCCGCGGTTACATCATCCAGAGCCCGCGCGAAGCGGTCGAACATTTCGTTGATCTCGGCCTCGGTGATGATCAGGGGCGGAGAGAACGCGCAGACGTCGCCGCCCGTCAGAGACCTGCAAATCAGGTGGTAGCGCTCTTCCGCCCGGTCGCGGACCCGCTTTGCCATCGACCCCAGAGGTTCGAAAAGCTCCCTCGGATCCTTGCGGCGCACGAAGTCGACGGCCCCCATAAGACCCGCATACCGAACGTCGCCGACGAGGGGATGGTCCCGGAATTCGCTGATCCGCCGTGCGAACACCTTGGAGACGGCTTCGACGTGCTCCCCGATGCGGCGCTCCTCGATGATGTCCAGAACCTTCAGCGCGACCGCGCAGCCCACCGGATGTCCGGAATAGGTCGTGCCGTGGCCAAAAAAGCCGATCTCGCGGCTGCCGCGCTCCAGCCCCTGGTAGAACGCGTCGGAGACGATGGTCGCCGAGAGCGGCTGGTAGGCTGACGTAAGCCCCTTGGCCAGCGACATCGCATCGGGCGTGAAGTTCATGTAGTCGCAACCCCAGCGCGGGCCCGTGCGGTGGAAACCCGTGATCACCTCGTCGTCGAAGAACATGACGTCGTAGCGACGCAGGATCGCAGATACCTTCTCATAGTACGACCGCGGAGGCACCGTCACGCCACCGGCGCCGCCAACCGGCTCCGCCAGGAACGCCGCGACGGTGTCGGGGCCTTCCTGCAGGATGCGCTGCTCGAGCTCGTCGGCCAGCCTCTGAGCGAAATCGTCAAGCGACTCGCCGGGGAGCCCGTTGCGGAAGTAGTTGGGCTCCGAGACGTGCAGTATGCCCGGGATCGGGACATCGAAGGCGCGCTGGTTGATCGGGATCCCGGTCAGGCTGCTGGCCGCGACCGTGGCGCCATGATAGCCGTTAACACGTGAGATGATCTTCTTCTTCAACGGCCTGCCCACTGCGTTGTTGTAGTAGCGGACCGCCTTGACCAGGAAGTCGATCGACTCCGATCCGGACAGCCCGAAATACACCTTCGCGTCCTTGATGGGCACCATTCCCGCAAGCCGCTCGGCAAGATCGATCGCGGGCAGTACCGACTTGTAGGCCACCGTGTGGTAGTAAGGCAGCTTCCGCATCTGCTCGATCGCAGCATCGACCAGCTCCGGCTCTCCGAAACCCAATGACGTGCACCACATCCCGGCCGCAGCCTCCAGATAGGGCTTTCCATCTTCGTCATAGACGAAGATACCCTTGCCGCCGGCGATGACCGTCGGCCCCTTCTCACGCTGTGCGCCGAGTTCGACATAGCCGTGAAGAACGTTGCGGATGTCGCGGGCGGCGGGCGAATTCGGCAGCATCGGGACTTTCAACCTCAGTCGTTTCTCAGAGGGCCGGCGCGTCGATGCGACCGATCGCGCGGGTGACGGACTCCAGGAAAAGGTCGACGTCCGCCTCGGTCATGACCGTGGCGAAGAAGCCCATGCCCTTGCCTGAGATGTGACAGCCCTCGCCGATTAGAGCAGCCTGAAGATCCTGGACGAGCTTGTCTTCACTCGGCGAGTGGAAACAAGAGCGGTAGTCGCTGATCGGCCGCCGGTGCCCGGAAATCCTGAACACGGAGCCGACGCCAGTCACTTGGCCGGGAAAGCCGGTCTGCTCGAAGATGCGCGTGAGGCCAACGCGAGTCCGCTGGCCAAGCCCATCAATGCCGTCGATGGCGTCCTGCGTCAGCAGGTCGAGCGAAACCTTCCCCGCCACCATCGACACCGGATTGGCGGTGAACGTGCCGCTCCAAGGGAGCAGCGGCTTGCCCTGTCGATGGTCGAACACCCGCATATGCTCTCGCTTGCCGGCCAAGGCGCCCACCGGGAAGCCACCGCCGATGATCTTTGCCAGAACGGTAAAGTCAGGATCGAGGTTGTACTTGGTCTGGCCGCCACCCTTGTGGAAGCGGAACGACACCACCTCATCGAGGATGAAGAGCGCGCCGATCTCCTTGGCGAGCGCCTGGATCGCATCGGCGAACGCGGGTGAGATCTCGACAAAACCGAGGTAACTCGGCGCAACATCGATGAGGATGCCCGCGATGTCGGCGGCGTGCTCGCGGATGATGCGCCGGGCGGCCTCCGGATCGTTGAACGGTATCACCACCACGTCATCAAGGACGCCCTTGGGGACGCCCCGCGAGTACCCGACTGATCTGGGATTGTTGCCCCACTGGTCCGGCTTGGAGTCGAGGCTGACCTCGGCGTAGTCGTACATCCCGTGATAGCCGCCCTCGACCTTGACGATCTTGGAGCGGCCAGTCAGGGCGCGCGCCGCCTTGATGGCGCACATCACAGCTTCTGAGCCCGAGTTCGAGAAGCGCACCTGCTGGAGCGCCGGGGCGCGGGCGGTGATCGCCTCAGCGAGTTCGACCTCGGACTCGGTCGGCAGCGTGAACGCAGTGCCGAGTGCGATGCGGTCCTGCGCCGCTTTCACGATCGAAGGGTGGGCGTGCCCGTGGATGAGCGACGAGAAATTGCCGAGCAGGTCCAGCCGGCGGGTTCCATCGACGTCGTAGACATAGGCGCCCTCACCCCGAGCCGCATAGACCGGGAACGGATCCTGCCAGGGCTGGATGCGGGTGATGCCGCCCGGCAAGACCTTCGCCGCCCGGTCATACAGCCGCTTTGATTGCGACTCCTCGGACGGCCACGCCGAGTTCTTAGCGGCGGCACTCATACGACTGCCTTTCCGCGAAGCTTGCGGGTGGCTGCATCGTCGATCGCCAGCGTCTCGTCAGCCAGGCTGCCGGTGAACGCAACGCGATAGATGTCGTGCGCACGCTCGAGCGTCTCATAGCCGTCGAGGACATCTTTGAGCACGCGCTCGGGCTGGCGCTCCTCGGGCCGGCCGTAGCCGCCACCGCTGGTCGAGTACCCGCGCACGCCTTCGCCTTTCTGCAGGACCATCTGCACGACGTTGGGGAGCTCCTCTTCGCTCTCATCCTTGCCCACCTTGAAGTGCCGGGCCTTGATCCCGTCATGGCCACCACGAACGCCTTTCGGCGGGTAGTGCGTACCGTCACAGGGCCAGATGACGGTCATCGGCTTTTCCTTGGGGCTGTACGCGACCTCGGTGGTCGGTGAGCCGCGGAAGCGACCGGCGCCGGCCGTGCCCGGCATGATCCTCAGATAGTTGAACTCAAGCGGATGCTTCAGCTCGTCCACCTCGAGCGAGTCCCGGAACATCAGCGAGGCAACGACCGGGATGCCGTAGGTCGGCCAGCCATCCGCCGTCGGGCCGCCAGGCCCCCCCGCATAGGCGACCACCAGCTGGTTGACATAGGCACTGCCATTGCGGTGGTCGTCGCCGGAGACCACGCCGACGCCGGCCCCAAGGCCAATGCCGCCTTCGGCCAGGCCAAAGCCCTCGTCGATCTGGGCAAAGGCGGACTGCGTCATATTGATGAGGCGGTCAGCCACGTTGGTGGTGGCCACCGAACAGCTGTGCGGGAACGTCGGTCGCCCGCACACCGATCCGTCCTTCAGCTTCAGGCGGACGCGCCGGAACGACCCGGAATTGCGCGGCACGGTCGGGTCGATCGAATTGAACACGCCGGAGAACACGGCCGCAGTGGCGCAGGCCTCGCTCTCGTTGAACCCGCACGGAACGCAATCGATGTTGTCGAGGAGATCGAGTTCGATGACCTCCTGCTCGGGGTCGATATGGACCGTCACGTTGAGCGGGATCCCGTCGGGCAGCAGGGTGCCCAGCGGGTCGTGCGCCGTGGAGTTCTTGACGGTGGCTGCGGGAAGCGCACGGATCGCATGGCGCATCCGTTCTTCCGAATAGTCCATCCAATTGCGGATGAAAGCCTTGATCTGTTCCTTGCCGTAGGCGGCACACAGCTCCTTGAGCCGGCGTTCGGCGATCCTGGCAGCGCCGATGCCAGCGAGGAAGTCGCCGTACCACTGGCTCGGCACGCGGATGCGGGAGCGCCCCATCCGGACGATGTCCTCGTTCATCTTGTAGTCGCGCTGGATGCGGACCGCCGGAAAGATCAGCGCGCCTTCCTCGTATTGATCCTTGGCGGTCGCCATGTAGGTCGTCGGCAGCGAGTTGCCGATGTCGGCCTGGTGCGCTTTCGCGACCGTGGTGAACATATGCTCGCCGTCGACGAACACCGGCACCAGAAATGCATGGTCGGCCGCGTGCGAGTTCCCGAGGTACGGGTCGTTGTGGAGGTAGCAGTCGCCCTCCTTCAGATCTCCCGCATGGATGTCGGTCATCGCCTTCGTCTGCATGCTGGCGCCGAACACGTGGATCGGCAGCCC
Organism: Xanthobacteraceae bacterium; assembly: GCA_050179645.1. Classification (GTDB taxonomy): domain Bacteria; phylum Pseudomonadota; class Alphaproteobacteria; order Rhizobiales; family Xanthobacteraceae; genus VAZQ01. Next base: position 9,472 of record JBFXEX010000116.1, read on the forward strand.
CTCCGCTGATGCGAGCAGCTGGTTGTCGGCCGTGCAGATCGCGCAGCTGAAATCGCGCGCGCTGTTGATGACGGCCGAGCGCGCCGCCCGGAGCAGGGTGTTGGTCATCTCGCGGATGATCCCGTCCACCCGGTTAGCGATGATCGCAGTGACGTAGGGATCGAATCCCGTCTTCGAAGCTTCGCTCATCTGCGGGTTCCTCAACCGATGTCCAAGAGATAGTTGCCGTGCTCGCTGACGGTCGCGCTCATGCCCGGGTAAACGACCAGAGTGGTGGTCTCCTCCTCTACGATCGCCGGCCCCTTGATCTCGGTTCCCGGCAGAACATCTCCGGGTTTGTAGACCGCGGTGCGGACCGGCCGGTCATCCCCGAAATAGCAGTCCCGGTTGCCCAAGGGACGGCCGGTGCCGTCCGTCGATGCGCGGCGGCTCAGGCTCGACCTGGAGAGCGAAATAACGAGGCGGGCCTTCCAGTTGACGATCTCGACGGCGCTGCCCTCATCGCGCACTGCGAAAACCCGCTCGTGGACGCGGTGGAAAGCCTCGGCGAGTTCGCTGACGTCCGCGTCGCCGGTGAAGCGTTCGGTCGGCAGTGGCGTATCGAGCTCCCAAACTTGAGACGCGTAGCGCGCCTCTGCGAAATACTCGATGCGGTAGTTCCCCGCCTCGCCGCCGAACTGGCTTCTGAGCGCCTCGAGCTTCCCGCGCATGACGGAGAGCACAGCATTGACGCCGTCCACGTCGAAATTCGCGGTGGTCGTGACCAGGCTTGCCGCCTCCTCCGACACGATGTCGGCGCACTGCATGCCCGCAGCCGAGAGCGCGGAAGCGACCTTCGGCAGCAGCAGCCGGGTGCAGCCGAGTTCCTTCGCTATCATCATGATGTTGAGGCCGGCCGCGCCACCCCCGGCGACGATGGCGCTGTCGCGTGGATTGACGCCCTCGTTAATGGTGATGTCGCCGATCGCCCGGATCATGAACTCGCCTGCCAGACTGACGATACGGTAGGCCGTCTGCTCGACGCTGATGTTCATCGCCTTGGCGAGGGGCTCGATCGCGCGGCGTGCCGCGCCAGTATCCAGCTTCATGCGGCCGCCAAGGAAGAAATCCGGATCGAGATACCCCAACACAACGGCGGCGTCGGAGACGGTTGGTTTGGTGCCGCCGCGGCCGTAGCATGCCGGCCCAGGCTCCGAACCTGCAGACTGCGGGCCGACCCGCATCAGCCCACCGCTGTCGATCCAGGCGATCGAGCCGCCGCCGGCGCCGATCGAACGCATGTCGACTGCGGAAATCCCGAGCAGGTCGCCGGTGTACTGCGGACCAAGCCAGGTCTCGCGCGTATAGGTGAGGTTGCCTTCTCGAACGAGACCGACATCGAAGGTCGTCCCGCCGGTGTCGCAAATGATGAGATCCTTGCCGAGCAACTCGGTGCGCGACAGATCGACGGCTGCCAAGGGTGCCATCGCCGGACCTGAGCCGATTGTATAAATCGGCTTCTCGACGAGCGCCTCGATGGTGTTGCAGCCGCCGGACGTCGTGCTCACGAGGATCTTGCCGTGGAAGCCCTCGGCGCGAAGGTCGGTCTCGAGGCCGCGCAGATGCTGCTGCATCAGCGGCTTGAGCGAGGCGTCAATGGCTGTCGCCGACGCCCGGCGGTACTCACGGACGATCGAGATCAACTGGTGCGACAGCGTGAACGGGACGTCGGGCAGAGCCTCTTTGAGCATCGCGCCGAATTTCAGCTCGTGCTCGGGGTTCGCGATCGACCACAGGAAGCAGACAGCAACTGCCTCGAACTTCTTGGCCTTGATCTCGTCGATGACGGCACGGGCACTGCTATCGACGAAGGGAATCGATGCCGTTCCCTCCGAGGACATGCGCTCATCGACTTCAAACGTATGGCGACGCGGGATGAACGGGTCGGGATAGTCCTGGCTGAAATCGTGAGGATTGAACTTCCCGCCTTCCTTCAGGAGCAGGATGTCAGGGAATCCCTTGGTGGTGACGAAGGCCGTCTTGGCGACGTTCTTCGTGACGATGGCGTTTGTGGCCCGCGTGGTGCCGTAGACCAGCATTTCCGTCTTCGCCAGCAAGTCCGGGAGCTCCAGACCAATCTGCTCGGCGGCCGAAGCGATGGCAGCGCGCACGCCAAGGATGATCCGGTCGCGGGTCGTCAGCGCCTTACCGATCGTCAGCCCGTTTGGCCCGACGACCACAACGTCGGTGAAGGTTCCACCGGTATCTACGGAGATTGTGTAAGACATGACTCTTTCCTTCCGCGACACCGGAATGGCAATGCCCACGGTTGCCGCGCACCAAGTATGCGCGGCAACCCTTGAGAGGTTGAATGTTACTTGCGGAACAGGACGTCGGTAGGGATCGCTTCCGAGATGCGGAAGTCGCCTGCAACTGACGTAGCGCCGCCCTCATACTTGAGAATTTGCATCAACGCTTGCGTCTGGATGTGCCACTCGGCAGTGAACGTCCGCGGTCCGATGATCGTCTCAGCGTTCACGTACTGCTCCATGAGCGGCACGACCTTGTCGGCATCGGCGGAGCCAGCCTTCGTCACGGCCTCGGCCCAGAGGTCGAGGAACGCGTAAACTGGGATGGCGTAGGTGGTGGCGGGTGCCTGGCCGAACTTCTCGGTGAAGCGCTTCACGAAGGCATTGACTGGCTCGCGCGGGTCATTGCCGTGGACGGAAGCCTGCACCGCCACATAGTAGTCCTTGAGGTCCGGCACGGAATCCAGCCAGTAGGTCCCGTCCATAGCGCTTCCAGCGAGGATCGGCATGTCGAGGCCTGCGGCGCGCAGCTGACGGATAGCGCTGGCGCCGCCCGGGATGAACGAGCACAGCACGATGGCGTCGGGCTTCTCGGCCAGCGCGTTGATGCGGGTGATCTGGGCCTGGATCGACGGATCGTCGTTCTTGAACGTGTCGGTGCCCAGCGAGGTCATGCCTTCCGTGCGGCCGATCTCCCAGTCGGCGCCGGCGCAAACCGACTTGTCGTATTCGGTGACGGTGTCAACCAGCGAGTAGACCTTGCTGACGCCCAGATTCTTGTGGGCCCATCCGATGACCGACGCGCCCTGCACCTGTGCCGCGACGGACGACGTGAAGGCGTATGGGCCCGCTCCCTGCACACCGGCCTTGGGGTCTTCGGCGCAAAGAAACAGCGACATCAGGCCAGCGCGCTGCGCGGCAGCGGCAGCCGGCGCGCCGAAATCGTAGTCGCAGGAAACGACGACTAGGTTGGCGCCCTGATCAATCACGTCCTGCCCCGCCCGCGCGCCCTGGGCCCGGTCGGACTTCGTGTCGGACACAACGGTCTCGATCTGCTGGCCGAGCAGGCCGCCCTTCTTGTTCTGATCGTCGATCCACAGTTTCACGGTGTTGGTCGCGTCGCCGTCATAGGCGACCATGAAACCGGACTCCGCTACCGCAAGGCCGATCGTGACCTTAGCGTCCTGGGCATTGGCGCCGGTCGCCATTGCGGCGGTCGCTAGCAGCGCCGCGGCCAAGGTCTTCGAGATTCCACGCATTTTTCACCTCCATTTGAGTGGCCCATCGCTTACGTGTCTTGCGGGCGCTGAAACCGGACGGGACGTTCCCTATCCCGATCGACCAAAATGTGATCACATCGCTGGGAACCGGTCAAGGCGGGTATCATCGGAAATGTGCCAAGCACCCGATCGTCGGTTCGTATAACGCCGGATTTGAGCCATTCCTGACGTCTTCTTTGTTGTGCCAAACGCGTAGAAGCCTTGAGGGCCCGCGTAGGACCAGCTATAATGTGATCACAATGGGGTTGTGGATAACGCCGACCTCGAAGACGAAGACTCGTCTTCTGCGCATTACCAATCGCCGCATGGAGCAGGCAGAACACATGACTTTGGGCCAGCAGGTCTATGAGCAGATGCGCGAACGGCTCGTCGCCGGCGAGTGGCTGCCGGAGAAGAAGCTGACGCTGCGCGGCTTGGCGAGCGAACTCGGAACCAGCGTGCAACCTGTCCGCGAGGCCGTTCAGCGCCTTGTCGCCGAGAAAGCTTTGCTGCTCAAACCCAACCACAGCGTCATCGTGCCGAGCGTGGTGAAGTCGGAGCTCGATGAAATCTGGAACTTGCGGCTGCTGCTTGAGGGCGATGCCGCGCGCCTCTGCATCCCCAACCTGACTCGAGACGACCTGCGACGGCTCGACGAATCGGTCGAACGGCTGAGGATTGCCTATGGGCCGGGCGGCGACCCGCGCGGGCGCATCCCTCCGCTCACCACCATCGCCCAGATCATTGCCGAACGGTCAGCCTCGCATTTCCTCTCCGAGCAGATTTTCAACCTGCGCGTCAGGGTCGCGCCCTACTACGCCGCCGCGATGGCTCGCGAAGAGGGTGAGGAACCCGAGTTCATCACCTTCACCATCCGGCTCCTCGACGAGTTCATCCAGGCGTTGAGGCGCCGCGATGCCCAATCCGCGATGGACCTCCGCAGGGCGGACCTCTACACCTACCAGCAGTACGTCTATCGGCGGCTGGGTATTGCCTGAGCGCGCCGGTGGCCAAGGAATCCGCCCCGTCGCCTCGACGGCCCCCGCAATGCTGGAATGATGTCCTCGATAAGCTCCACGCCTGCCAACGCGACGCCGGTCACGACCGCCCTGTCGTCACCCGAGCGGGTGAAAGTTCAGGCATTCGAGTACGCCAATGGCCAGGTCGTGGCCCCGCATCGACACCGGCGGGGGCAGCTTGTCTACGCTGTCACGGGCGTCATGGAAGTCGCCACGGCCGAGCGGCTGTGGCGCGTGCCGCCGCAGCGCGCCGTCTGGGTGCCACCCCATGAGCAGCACAGCATGCGGGCTTTCGGGCCGGTCGAACTTCGCACGGTTTACGTGCCGCCCGACATCGCGCCAGACGGGTATCCGCTAGCGCGCGTGATTGCAGTCAGTCCGCTGCTCCGCGAACTGATCCTGCGTGGCATCGAACTCCCCGCCGATGTGCAGGACGAGTTGTACGGAGAGCGCATCCTTATGCTGGTGATGGACGAATTGCTGCGCCTCCTGAAGGATGCGGCGTCGGCCCCTGACCGTTCCGTCCCGCTCCCGTCCGGGAAGGACCGGCGGCTCGCCCGTGTCTGCGAAGCCGTTCTTTCCGATCCAGCCAACGCCAACGGGCTGGAGGAGTGGGCCGACATCGTTGGTGCATCGAAGCGCACCCTGGCGCGGCTGTTCAACAGGCAGTTCGGGATATCCTTCCTGAACTGGCGCCAGCAGGTCCGCGTAGCGGAAGCGCTGACGCGCCTTGATCAGGGCCATCCGGTCACCCGCGTTGCAGGCGACCTCGGCTACGAAACGCCAGCGGCCTTCACCGCCATGTTCAGGCGGGTGACCGGGTTGACGCCCAGCGCATACGCTGAGGGCGGTCGCATTCAGGCTGAGCCTGGCAACGACGGTGAGCCGTAGCATCGCCGGGCGCAGCCAACGCTCCCCGGCAGATTGTCCCATTCTCGATAGCTTTTGGCCCCGGCCACGACGCGCGGATTGAACTCGCCGGCTACGGTGGCTGCGATCATGCCGAACCGCGCCCGGTCCCTGTTGAGGGCGGCGCGATGCGGACCATTGGCAACAATCCAACGTGCGAAGGCGGACGCGATGTCTCAGAACTCTGTGAACTGGCGGAATGTGAAGAAGTACGTCGAGCGCGAAGGCGCCACGACTTACTGGCGTCCGTACGGAGCCCCGGCGATCATGTCGGCGGGCAAGAGTATGATCTCCGGCGCTGAGCAGATGCCGCGCTGGAAGACCCCTCCGAAGGCCGCCATCTCCGTCGCCATCAACGGGGCGTTCTTCACCAAGAACGAGAATCCCAACCAGCCGCAGACCGCAACCGAGATCATTAACTCCGCGAAGGAGTGCATCGACGCGGGCGCTCAGATCATCCACATCCACGTTCGCGACGAGAGGGGTTACAACGCTCTCGATTCCGAGCTCTTCACCCAGGTCCTCGGCGAGCTGCGTGCCAGCAATGCGGGCGTCGCGCTCGACGCCTGCCTGGTGGCGGTCAACGAGATGGAATTCGACGAGATGGAGCGCGTGCTCGAGCGCCGCCTCGTCAGCGCGGTACCGATCAACACCACGGCCCTCATCCTCGGCGACAACCTGTTCGTGAAGCCGCCGCACACGATCATCGAAAAGACCCGCATGGTCCTTGAGGCCGGCATGACACCGCAACTCGCGGTCTACACGGACGGCGACATCGACAACGCGCGCCGGCTCCTCATCGACAGCGGCGTGGTGCAGGGCCCCCTCACCTGGCTGCTGCTCGCCGGGCTGCCGGGCTGCTCGCCGATGTATTCACCAGAGAGCATGATCAGCGGACTGGTGCGCCAGGTTGGCCTGATCCGCGATGTCGATCCGGGAGCAAACATCATCGTATGCGCCGGTGGCCGGGCGAGCCTGCACGTCGCCACGCTGGCTTTGCTGATGGGTCTGCACATCCGTGTCGGCATGGAGGACACCGTTTGGACCTGGCCGCACAGCGACAAGATGATCGAGCGCAACGTCGACGTCTTCAACCTGGCCAAAACAATCTGCGAGAGCCTCGGCCGCGAGCTGATGACGTCGCAGGAATTCGCAGAGCTGACTGGTGGTTCCGCCGCCAAGGCCAAGTAGCAACGCACGGGCCACAGCTATGGGTAACGCACCGATGAGCACATTCGCAGACGGCATTCCCGCGAGCGGCGCATTCGCAAAATCCCTCAACCGCGACGAGGAGGGGGTGGCGCTCGGAACCTACCAGGATGGACGATGGCACGTCGCCGCGTCCGTCAACGTAGCCCGCGCGGATTGCGCGACAAACATTCGGCGCTACGACCAGCGACCGGCAAGCTACGACGCGATGATCCGTGCATCCGCCGCGCGCCACGCCGACCGCGAGGCGGTCGTCTGCGGGGACCGGCGCGTGACTTGGGCGGAGTTCGACGCAATGATCGAGCGCACCGCCTGCGGATTCATCGCAGCGGGGTTGAACCCCGGCGACCGCATGTGCGTGATGCTTGATAACCGGCTCGAATACCTCGTGGCGGTTCTGGGCGGAATCCGTGCCGGCGGAATCGTGATCCCGCTCGGTACCCGCCTCGGCCCGGCGGACGTCGCACACATCGTCGCGGACGCCACGCCCGTGCTGGCGGTGACTGCCAGCGAGTGGCGGGCCAAGTTGCCAGACGGCGGAAGCCTGCGTCGCGTTTTCCTCGTCGACGAAAGCGGCGGCGAGGACGAGTTCGCGGCCGTGCTGGACAGCGCTCCCGCGCCATTGCCCACCCTCGCCCGCGACGCGGTGGCGATGATCTTTTACACGTCGGGAACCACGGGCAAGCCCAAGGGCGCATGCCTCACGCACGACAACTTCGTGCACACGTGCCTTCACTATTTCTACGCTCTGGCAATCGATGTTCCGCTGCGCAGCGTCCTCGTGGTGCCCGGCACCCACATTGCGGGGTTCGGCCCCCTCGCCTCGGTCACGATGGCATCCGGTGGCACCATCGTCATGATGCGGCAGTTCGATACCGAAGAGCTGCTCAGCGTGATCGCCCGCGAGAAGGTGACGTACGCGGTGATGGTGCCTTCGATGTACCAGCTCATCGTCATGAACAGTTCAGTAGGGGCGCACGACATCTCGAGCTGGAAATACGGGGTCTATGGCGGTGCCATCATGCCACCGGCGGTGATCGAGCGGTTCAGCAACGTGGCACCGCGGCTCAGAATGATCAACGCCTACGGCGCCACCGAAACCTGCGCCGTCTGCACCATCATCCCGCCCGAGCGGACCAAGGAAGCCCCCGCCAGCGTCGGCCTGTCCCTCGAGTGCGACGACATCATCATTGTCGCCGACGGCAGGCAGGTGGAAGCCGGGGCATCGGGCGAACTCTGGATCAGGGGGCCAAACGTCAGCCCTGGTTACTGGAACGATCCGGAAGCCACCGCCAGGTCGTTTGAAGATGGCTACTGGAAGAGCGGTGACGTCGGCCACCGCGACGAGACTGGTTTGATCACCATCAGCGACCGTCTGAAGGACATGATCAACCGCGGCGGTTTCAAGGTGTTCAGCGCCGAGGTGGAAAACGCGCTCATGGCGCACGATGGCGTCGCCGACTGCGCGGTGGTCGGCGTTCCCGATCCGGTGCTGGGCGAAAAGTCCTGCGCGATCATCACGTCCGGCTCAACCGTCCCGACGGGTGACGAGTTGAAGCGATACCTTGCCGAGCGCATCGCCGACTACAAGATCCCGGATTTCTGGTTGATCACAAGCGAGCCAATCCCCCGCAACCAGAACGGCAAGGTTCAGAAGGCATCGCTCCGCGAAACGGCGCAACGGTTTGCCGAGAGCCAGCCGCGGGCGAAATCTCGGTAAGCCGCGCCGGTAGCGAGGCGGCCGCGCCTTAGCCGGTGAGGCCGCTGCCGCCGTCG
>JBFXEX010000117.1:0-17808 GCA_050179645.1 Xanthobacteraceae bacterium
GGGCGCAGCCATGGACAAGGACCTGTACGACCTGCCCAAGGCGGAGCTCAAGACCATCCCGACGGTGTGCGGCTCGCTGCGTCAGGCGCTGGAAGAACTCGACAAGGATCGCGCGTTCCTGAAGGTCGGCGGCGTGTTCGACGACGACTTCATCGACAGCTACATCGAACTGAAGATGGCAGAAGTGATCCGCTTCGAGCACACCCCGCACCCGGTGGAGTTCGAGATGTATTATTCGTCGTAACGACGGCACCGCAACCTGATCGAAACGGCAAACGGGCGCTCCTGGGAGCGCCCGTTTGGTTTGCGGCATCGGCACCGTTACGTTGCCGCCATGCTCCCGTCGTGGCCGGACGTCTTGCGCCTGATGTCCCAAGCGAGAGCACCGTCGGCGGCACCAGCGGGCGCCAGCGACGGTGGAAGCCCCGGCTGGGTGTGTTCGACGCCTTCCACCCGGTTGCGGCCGTTCGCCTTGGCGCGATAGAGCGCGATGTCGGCGGAAGCGATCAGGCCGGCGACATCGATGCCACCCGACGCGACGCCGATGCTGACGGTCGCGTCCACCGTTTGCCCGGCGACCACGGTGGCGGCGGATTGAAACACCTGGCGCACGCGTTCGGCCGCGACACTGGCGTCGGCAAGACCGCCCGGCAGCATGGCGACGAACTCCTCGCCACCGAACCGGCCGACAACATCTCCAGCCCGGAGGCTCGATGACAGGGTGGCTGCAAAGGTGCGCAATACCTCGTCGCCGAACCGGTGGCCAAAGCGCTCGTTCAACGACCTGAAATGATCGAGGTCGAACATCAGGACGCTCACCGGTGCCTGCCGCTTGGCCTGACGATGAACCAATTCATGCGCGGCGCCGAAGAACCCCCGGCGATTGAGCAGACCGGTCAACTCGTCGGTTGATGCGGCGTCGCGCCGAACCGCGACGCTGCGCTCCTTGGCAAGCACCAGCACGATGAACGCGGTGCCGGCCATGAAGAGCAGGACTTCGAGCCCGAATACGGCGATCCATCCGGTCGCCAGGCTCGCCACACCTCTCTCCGACTGCAACAAGCTGGCGAGCGGAATTGGCAACAGGAAGACTACGCCGTGCAGGACCGGCACGAAGATCGCCGGCCATCGCCGCAGCACAGACTTGCGGCGTTCGCGCCAAAGCTCGGCGGCAGTGAGGAACGTGTAGGTGGAAATGATTAGCGAGCTCAGGAGAATGCGCGCGGCCGTCCATTGCGCGAATTCTGGGTAGAAGCAGGCCGCGAGCCACACTGCGGCGCCCGCCAGCATCCACACCCAACGAACACGCCGGCTATGGAGCAGCCGCGCCGCGCTCCAGATCATGCCGCTGGCGACGAACACCAATGTATTGGCCGCACCGACCGGCAGCGGCGGCGAGATCGATCCCTCGAGGCTCCAGACCGCCACCGAGAAACCGCCGATCAGATAGGCCGATCCCCACCATGCGATTGCCTTAACTCGCTCCTGCGACCAAGCCGACAGCAGCAGAAGCCCAAACAGCGCCGTGATGCAGGTTGCGATGACTAAAAGCATCGTAATATCAAGATTTTTCATCGGTAGATAAATCAACTCGCAATGCGTCGGCGGATAGTGGCGGCGTGCTCGAAGCCGGCACGATCTGTGCCGATCAGCGGAACAATCGACGGTGCGGAAGCGACGACTTCGCGCGGCTCGTCGAGCGGCGCGGTTGCTTCGACGCGGTTGCGCCCATTGGCTTTGGCGCGATAGAGCGCGCGATCGGCGGCTGCCAGCAGGGCATCGAGGCCGGCCTTTGAGTCGCGTGCTATCGTGACGCCCACACTGACCGTCGGCGCGAGCTTGCCGTCGACAAAGCGAAGCGCGGCCTCGGCGAAATTGCGTCGCACGCGATCGCCGATCGCAAACGTCTCGTCCAGATCGCCGACCGGCATCAGGCAGGCAAATTCCTCGCCGCCGATGCGGCCGAACAACACGTCGGCGCCAAGCGTTGCGGTGGCGGACTGCGCGAACGACTGCAACACCTGGTCGCCGACTGCGTGCCCCATTGCATCGTTGATTTGCTTGAAGCGGTCGAGATCGAACAGGAGGACACCCAGAGGCTCGCCGTCGATCGCCTGCTGTTGGAACATTTGGTTCGCGCCGTTGATGAAGGCGCGACGGTTGGCGACACCCACCAATGGATCGACCAGCGAATTGATCTTGTGCTGCAACTCGGTGCGCTCCTTGGTCATGTTCAAGAGCAGGAACGACATGACCACAGTGAAGAGGAGCGTTCCGAACGACAGCAGTGCGAACGAGACCCCGCTCATGAACGATTGGTTGTCGAGCGCCGGCGAAAAATACGTCGCGGGGATGCGCGCCAGCAATGCTGCGGCATAGGCCAGCAGTACGATCACGGTGGGCCAGCGCGACATCAGCGGTTCGTCACAGCCGCGCCAGAATTCCTCGGCAGTGGCCGCCGCCAGCATTGCCATCATTCCGGACACGACGACCACGCGCAGATTGACATCCTCGGCGAATGCCGGGATGCGGCAGGCCACAAGCCACAGGAGCGGCGCGAACACGACAACGAGCGGCAATACTTTGCGGCCGTCGAACCGGCGTGCACCCGCCCAGGTCAGGCCATACGCCAGCAGAACCAGAGCGTTGGCGATGTCGATTGAAAGGAAGTCCGGGATCGAGCCGCGCGACGCTATCAGCGCCAAGCCGGCCGCACCGACGATTTGCGCAGAACCCCACCACAACAGCGCGCGGATCGTGCGGTTCTGCATGCCGGCGAACACGAGCAACGCGCCGAGCAGCGCCGTCACGAACACCGTTACGACCGAGAGGGTCCCGACATCGAGATGCATGCAAGGCGCCCGCCTGCCCGAATGACGCCAGTCTAGACCGCCAAGAGTTCCATAGGTGTTACCGCCGGCAGATCACGGCGATTAGGCTTGCTGGAAGGTAAAGGGTTCGAACGCAATTTGAATTGAATCGCGCCATCTCTGGTCAGGCAATTTGAACCACAAATGCGCCCGTGTGTCGGACGCGGCGCCGGTGTTGTTCCGGCGAACCGATTGGTCGTCACGACCACCAGTGGGGTCGCAACGCTATCGAATCGGAAAACGCAAAAAACGCGGCGGTCCTTTGACCGCCGCGTCGACCGCAATAGACTGTCGGCTCAGCGCTTGGAGAACTGGAACGAGCGGCGGGCCTTGGCCTTGCCGTACTTTTTGCGTTCCACCACGCGGGAGTCGCGGGTCAGGAAGCCGGCACGCTTGAGGGCGCCCCGCAGGTCCGGCTCGAAGTTCATCAGCGCCTTGGAAAGGCCGTGGCGCACGGCGCCGGCCTGGCCCGAAAGTCCGCCACCCGAGACCGTGCAAACCACATCGTACTGGCCGTTGCGGTTGGTCGCGACCAGCGGCTGCTGGATCAGCATCCGCAGCACCGGACGGGCGAAGAACACGTCAAGCGCGCGGGTATTCACCGTGATCGTGCCGGAACCCGGCTTGACCCACACGCGCGCCACCGCGTTCTTGCGCTTGCCGGTGGCATAGGAGCGGCCCTGCTTGTCGAGCTTCTGGATGTATTTCGGCGTGTCGGGCGAGGCGGCCGGCTTGAGCGTCGACAACTGGTCGAGCGATTGCATGGTTTCGGCCACGGTCACGCACTCCTTGCGTTCTTGCGGTTCAAGCCCGCGACGTCGAAGATTTCAGGCTTCTGTGCAGTGTGCGGATGATCGGCGCCCGCATAGACGCGGAGATTCCCGAGTTGCACGCGGGCGAGCGGCCCTCGCGGCAGCATTCGCTCGATCGCCTTTTCCACCACCCGCTGCGGAAACTTGCCTTCCAGGATGGACTTGGCGGTCCGTTCCTTGATGCCGCCGATATAGCCGGTGTGATGATAGTAGACCTTCTTCTCGCGCTTTTTGCCGGTCAGCACGATCTTGTCGGCGTTGACGATGATAACGTTGTCACCGTCGTCGACGTGCGGCGTGTAGGTCGGCTTGTGCTTGCCGCGCAGCCGCATGGCCGCGATGCTGGCGAGCCGGCCGACCACGAGGCCGGTGGCGTCGATCAGGATCCATTTCTTCTCGACCTCGGCAGGTTTGGCCGAATATGTGGACATGGCGAGAGCTTTCGCAAAAACGGAACGAAACGGAATGGACGCGAAGGTGCGTCGGTCAGGTCGCGGCTGAGTACACCAAGGCTTAGCGTCCGGTCAACGCCGCGCGTCAGTTATTTTAACCGCAAAATCAATCACTTATAAAAATGGTCTAATAATACCGCCACCTAACGTCTGTCCGGCGGCGGAATTGAGTAGGTCGAGGTGACATGCGCGACCGCCTCCTCTTCCCGCTCGGAACGGATCGTCACCTCGCCAACCGCCAACCGCTTGCCGACCTTGAGCAGGCGCGCCTCGGCAACGAGGTCGCGCGGCGCTGGTCGGCGGAGAAAGTTGATGTTCAGGTTGGTGGTGACGGCGAGCGGCACCGGTCCGATCGAGGCCAGGACCGCCACGTACATCGAGAAATCGGCGAGCGCCATCATGGTGGGGCCCGAAATAGTGCCGCCGGGGCGGATCGAGGCCTCGCAGTAGGATTGCCGGACCCGGCACCCGCGAAGCCAGACCTCTTCGATCGTCAGGCCGCTGGTCGCATGAAAGAACTGAGGAAATTCGGCGGCGAGAAAGCCCTCAAGCTCGCTGACCGTCATCACCGGTTCCGCCATTCGCTGCCGCTCCTGCACATTCCGCTGCCGCATGACGGCGGATCGGATACAATGCTCGCTCCACCATCGCAAAGCCTGCGGATCCGCGCCATGAACGTCCAGACCCCGCTTGCCGCTGCCGATGCCGTTCTGCTGCGCGAAGATACGGGCCCGATCGCGATCCTCACGCTCAACCGGCCACAGATGCGCAACACGCTGTCCGAGGCAATGCTGGCCGCGCTGACGCGCGAATTGACGGCGCTCGCCGGCGAGCGGGAGATCCGCGCCGTCGTCCTGACGGCGAACGGCCCAGCCTTCTCGGGCGGTCACGACCTGAAGGAGCTGACGGCGCGGCGCAGCGATGCCGACCGCGGGCGCGGCTACTTCCAGCACATCATGCAGATTTGCAGCACCATGATGGTGCAGATCGTCAACCTGCCGCAGCCGGTGATCGCGGCCGTTCAGGGCACCGCCACTGCCGCCGGCTGCCAGCTGGTGGCAAGCTGCGATCTTGCGGTCGCGTCCGCGGCGGCGAAATTCGGCGTGTCGGGCATCAATGCCGGCCTGTTCTGTTCGACGCCGATGGTCGCGCTGTCGCGCAATGTCGCCCGCAAGCACGCGATGGAGATGCTGCTGACCGGAGATCTGGTCTCAGCCGATCACGCGCAGCGGATCGGCCTCGTCAACCAGGTCGTGCCGGCCGGACAGGAACTCGACGCCGCGCTCGCCCTCGCGCGCAAGATCGCCGCCAAGCCCTCGCAGGTGGTGAAGCTCGGCAAGCAGGCGTTCTACCGCCAGATCGAGCTTGGACTGGCGGATGCCTATCGCCTGACTGCCGAGGTGATGGTCGAGAACATGCTGATCAAGGATGCCGAGGAAGGCATCGCGGCCTTCATCGAGAAGCGGCCGCCGGCGTGGGACGACCGTTAGGCTGCTCCAACGATTCGAGCCGGCGCCGCAGCCGAGGCGCGGCAAAGTCGAGGAACGCTCGTAATTTCGGCGGCGGATGCCGGCCGCCCGGATAGAGCAACTGGACCGGCCATGCCTCGCCTTCGTGATCCTGCAGGAGGCGGACCAGCGCGCCGGACGCGACTTCCCCGGCGGCCTGGTAGCTCAAGATTTGCGTTATCCCGAACTCAACCAAGGCCGCGGCAATTGCGGCCTCCGAGGTGTTCACGATCAGGCGTGGCTTGACCGCAATCCGTACCATCTCGCCGTTGCGACCGCCGAACGTCCATCGCTCGTTGGACGAAATGTTCGGAAAGGCAATGATGGTGTGCGCCTCAAGGTCCGCCGGCGCAGCCGGTACGCCACGCTCGCGCAAATATCCGGGCGCGGCCACGACAATTCGCCGGACCGCGCCGACGCGCGTGGCGATGGCGGAGCTTTCCGCCAGCGTGCCGATGCGCAGCGCAGCGTCGAGTCCTTCCTCCACCAGATCGACCGGCCGGTCGAGCAGCGTGAGCGCAACGGACACATCGGGGAATCGCTGGAGAAACTTAACGACGATCGGGACGACGTGCAGCCGGCCGAACATGATCGGCGCGGTGATGCGCAATTCGCCGCGCGGGGCGGTCCCCTCCCCGGCCGCCGCGCGTTCGATCTCGTCGAATTCCGCCAGCACCCGGCGCGCGCCGGTCAGAAAGCGCATGCCGGCATCGGTCAGGCTGACAGCCCGGGTGGTGCGATTGAGCAGCCGGACGCCGAGGCGGCCCTCGAGTTCAGCAACTGCACGCGTCACGGATGGCGGCGAGCGGCGCAGGTGCCGGGCCGCCGCGGCGAAGCTGCCGCGCTCGGCCACTTCGACGAACAACGCGGTGCTGTCGATCCGGTCCATTAATTTCATATATCGCAATAATAAGTTATCGAAAAGCAATATTGTTTTTTCTTTCGGAATTATGATCTTGAGGCGGCCATCGGATTGGCGGTGGCCAATGGTTTCGAGAGGGCTCGCCCATGACACTCGCGACAACGAACAACAGCGAACTTGTCTTCACCCCTGCGGCCCGGCGCGAACAGGCAAAGCGCGGCTCAGCCCGCAGCTACGAGCGCAAGGTCGCGGCCGGTTTTCCCGGTCTGATCACGCCCGAGCTTGCGGCGTTCATCGCCGAGCTCGACACCGTCTTTCTGGGAACGGCGTCGGCAGCGGGGGCGCCTTACATCCAGCATCGCGGTGGACCGAAAGGCTTCGTCAAGGTCCTCGACGAGCACACGCTGGGCTTTGCCGACTATGCCGGAAACCGGCAGTACATCACGCTCGGCAATCTTACGGAGAACGACCGCGCCTATCTCTTCCTGCTCGACTTCGCCGGACGGCGGCGGATCAAGGTCTGGGGCCGCGCCCGCGTGGTGGAGGACGATCCGAATTTGCTCGAACGGCTGGCCGACCCCGGCTACCGGGCAAGGCCCGAACGGGCGATCCTGTTCACGGTTGAGGCGTGGGACGTGAACTGCCCGCAGCACATCACCGCGCGTTTCAACGAGAGCGAGATTGCGGATGCCACCGCCTCGCTACGTAAGCGGATCGCCGACCTCGAAGCGGAGAACGCCACCCTGCGGGGGGTGTCCAACCCGGCGTCGCATGAACCACTTGTTTTGGAGTGAGCTACGCGCCAAGCCGCACGGCCCTTTCCCATCGCTATGCACCCGCTTATGTATCGGGAAAGACCGGCGGACCCATGAATCACGATCAGTACGACGACAGTTACATCCGTGGCATCCTCAACACGGTGAAAACGATCGCCATGGTGGGTGCCTCCAACAAGGACAACCGGCCGAGCTACTTCGCATTCAAGTATCTGCTGGAGCGCGGCTACACCATGATCCCGGTCAATCCGGGCCAGGCCGGCAAGGAACTGCTCGGCCGCAAGATCTATGCGCGGCTCGCCGATATTCCTGAACCCGTCGACATGGTCGATATCTTTCGCGCCTCGCAATACGCCTTGCAGATTGTCCGCGAGGCGCTCGCGATGAACCCGCGACCGCAGGTGATCTGGATGCAGCTTGGCGTGCGAGACGACGAGGCGGCGCGGCTGGCCGAGGCCAATGGCATGAAGGTGGTGATGAACCGCTGCCCGAAGATCGAATATGGCCGCCTGTCGTCGGAAATCGCCTGGATGGGCGTCAACACGCGGACACTCACTGCCAAGAAAGCGAAACTCGGCGGCGGCATTCAGCGCATGGCGCTCGACCGCACCATGATAACAGGGGGCGCAACCGACGCCGCGACGCGGGCACAGCGCGACCGGGACGACACACCGTAGGGGCCAATCGCAGCGACGACGCGAGTTCGTTGGACTGTGGCGGCGGCGCCATGTCATACAACGTCCAAATCCGGGACGTGTCGGCGGGGGCTTCATGCAACGGCAATTTGCGCTCGTTATCGCCTTTACTTTCGCCGCAACCGGCATTGCCTTTGCTCAGAAGATCGACGAGCGGGCGGCTCAGGCGGCGTGCCAGGACGACGCCTTCCGCTATTGCTCGGCGACCATTCCCGATCGCGAGCGCACGCTCGCCTGCCTCGTGCACAACAAGGATGGCCTGTCGGGTGCCTGCCGGACCGTGCTGGCGGATTTCCTCCCGCCCGAATCCAAGAAGAGCAAGCGCGCCAAGCGCGCCCCGGCGAGCCTGAAACCGACTGCCAACCGATGATCTCCGCGAGGCGTACGGCCTCGCCAGGTGACCTTCACCCTTCCGGTGTTTGATCCAGCAACGGCGTGCCGCGCTCCTCTCGCGTGCGGAAGCGGACGTGCGCGTTGCAATCGCACGAGAGGCTCTTGGCACCGCTGCCCAAATATGCGTCAACTCGAGCGGGCTGCCGGAGAAATCACGCCATTCAAATCCAAGGGAGCCATTCTTTGCCGACGGCAACGACGCTCTTGGGCGTACACACGGTACGTCCGGAGCGCGGCGCTTCAGCGACCGATCTGTCCTGCAAGGAGTAGAACATGACGGACCGTACCCCTGGCTTCGCCACTCTCGCCATCCATGCGGGCGCCCAGCCCGATCCGACCACCGGCGCGCGCGCCACGCCGATCTATCAGACGACGTCCTATGTGTTCGAGGACGTCGATCACGCCGCCTCGCTGTTCGGCCTGCAGACCTTCGGCAACATCTATACGCGCATCGGCAATCCGACCTGCGCTGTGTTGGAAGAGCGCGTCGCCGCGCTCGAAGGCGGCACCGCGGGGCTTGCGGTGGCCTCCGGCCATGCCGCGCAGGTACTGGTGATGCACTGCCTGATGGAGCCGGGCGACGAGTTCGTGGCCTCGAAGAAGCTTTATGGCGGCTCGATCAACCAGTTCAACCACGCCTTCAAGAGCTTCGGCTGGAACGTGGTGTGGGCCGACCCGGACGACATCGGCAGCTTCGAACGCGCGGTGACGCCGAAGACCAAGGCGATCTTCACCGAGTCGATTGCGAACCCGGGCGGCGTCATCACCGACATGCAGGCAGTGGCGGCGATCGCCAAGAAGGCCGGCGTTCCTTACATCGTCGACAATACGCTGGCGACGCCCTACCTCTGCCGGCCAATCGAACACGGCGCCGATATCGTCGTGCATTCGCTCACCAAGTTTCTTGGCGGTCACGGCAATTCGATCGGCGGCCTGATCGTCGACGGTGGCACGTTCAACTGGTCGCGCGACAAGCGCTACCCGATGTTGTGCGAGCCGCGGCCGGAATATCACGGCATCGTGCTGCACGAGACATTCGGCAATTTCGCCTTCGCCATCGCCTGTCGGGTGCTGAGCCTGCGCGACATCGGCCCCGCCCTGTCGCCGTTCAATGCCTTCCTGTTCATCACCGGCATCGAGACGCTGCCGCTGCGGATGCAGCGGCACTGCGAGAATACGCTCGCGGTCGCCGAATGGCTGTCCAAGCATCCGGAGGTCGCCTGGGTGAGTTATCCCGGACTGCCGGGCGATCGCTACAACGCGCTCGCCAAGAAATACGTGCCGAAGGGCGCCGGCGCAGTATTCACCTTTGGCCTCAAGGGCGGCTACGACGCCGGCGTCAAGCTCGTCTCCAGCGTCAAGCTGTTCTCGCACCTCGCCAATATCGGCGACACACGCTCGCTGATCATCCATCCGGCCTCGACCACCCACCGCCAGCTCTCCGACGAACAGAAGGTGCAGGCGGGTGCCGGGCCGGACGTCGTGCGGCTCTCGATCGGGCTTGAGGACAAGGCCGACATCATCGCCGACCTGGAGCAGGCGTTGGCGGCGTAAGGCAGTTCTCACCACCGTCATTCCGGGACGCCGCAAAGCGGCGGGCCCGGAAACCATCATCGTCTAATTGCACGAACATGAATTCCGGGTTCGCGCCTTCGGCGCGCCCCGGAATGACCGCGAGCTCTACCTCAACCCTTCTTCAACGTGCGGGTGACGTAGTCGCGGATCCGGTCGAGCGTGTCGTGCGCGCACCAGATTTGCATGACCTCATCGTCGATGCGGCTGCCGTCCCGCTCCAGGCGATCGAGTGACGGCTGACGGGTCTGCCGCTTGGACAAGGCGAAGGCGGCCGGCGACAGCGCGGCTAACGCGATAGCGACACTGAGTGCCCGCCCTTGCAGTTGCTCGGGCTCCACGATCTCGTCAACCAGACCTCGCGCCATCGCTTCTTCCGGCGCAAAGGTCGCGCCGTTGAAGATCGCATGCTCGAAATACTGCGGTGCCGTGGCGTGGCGCATGATCTCCATGGCGGCGGCAGGAAACGGCACGCCCACCAGGAGCTCGGTGACGCCGATGCGGCCCGCTTCCTTCGCCATCACCCGGCGGTCCGCCGCGCACGCCAGTACGCACCCTCCGGCGATGGCATGGCCATTGATCGCTGCCACCACCGGCTTCGAATAAGAAAACACCGCGGCCAGCATCTCGTTGAGCGCCGGGAGGAATTCACGGACATAGGGAACGCCGCCCTCGATCAGCCGCGGCAGGTCGACGCCGGCGGAAAAGATTCGCCCCGTGCCGGTGAGAATGACGGCGCGCGCCGGCGCGGTGCGAAGCTCCGCCAGACGCGCGGTGAGCGCGCGGCAGAACTCGGTGCTCATGGCGTTGGCCCTGCCGTGCGCCATCCGCAGGATGGCGATGTCGGCGTGATACCCGAGTTCGATCATGTCGGCTGCTGCTCCAGCGCCGCAGCCGTTCTAGCCGCGCTCCGGCGCGGCGTCAGGTTGGCCGCATGCAGCACGGCGACCGCCAGTGCCGCGATCGCCACGCCCTGGTGCGCCAGCGCCAGCACGATCGGAACGCTGTAAAGCACGGTCGCAATCCCAAGACCGATCTGGATCAACAGCAGCGCCACGAGGCCCAGCGCTCCGGCCCAGACCGAGATGTCGTCGACCGTTCGCGCGACGTCGATGGCATGCCAGATCGCGACGATTAGAAGCAGGTAAGCCAGCATCCGGTGATCGAACTGCACCGTCAGCGCGTTCTCGAAAAAATTGCGCCACAGCGGTTCTTGAAAGAACAGCCGCGCCGCGTCCGGCACCAGGCTGCCGTCGATCGTCGGCCAGGTGTTGTAGATCAGACCGGCGCGCAGTCCCGCGACGAGCGCGCCGAAATAGATCTGCAGCAGGATCAGGACCACCAGTCCGCGCGCACCAAGACGGATCCGCCCCGGGGCCACCACTGCGGCATGCGGCCCGAGCCGCGCCGCGGTCCAGATGATGGCGGCGAAGATGCCGCTGGCCAATGTTAGATGAAAGGCCAGCCGGTATTGCGAGACGTTGACCCGCTCGGTCAGCCCGGACGCCACCATCCACCATCCGACCGCACCCAGCGAGGCGCCCAGCCCGAAGATGATCCACAGTCGTATCCGCAACTCCGGGCCGACCCAGCCGCGCCAGAGAAACCAAAGGAACGGCAGCAGGAACGCCGCGCCCACAAGCCGCGCCAGCATGCGATGCGACCACTCCCACCAATAGATCAGCTTGAATTCGGCAAGCGTCATCGCCGAGTTGCGCTCGCGGAACTGCGGGATGGTCTTGTACTTGTCGAACTCCGCGTGCCAAGCGGTGTCGCTCATGGGCGGCACCACGCCGGTCAGCGGCTTCCACTCGACGATCGACAGACCGGACTCAGTCAGCCGGGTCGCGCCGCCGACGATCAAGGTCACGACTATCAGCGCCGCCACCACCCACAACCACAGGCCGATGGCGTGGTGACGGATTTCCTGCGGCGGCAATATGCGGCTCATTCTGATCATTCGCTTGCTGGTACCGCGGCGACCATATAGTGATCGCGCCGGACCTCGCAATCGCAGGCCACATATTCATGCCTATGCGGACGCGTAAGCTCATCGGCGGATTCGCGCTCATCGTCCTGGTTGTGACATGGGCGCTCGTCGCCATGACTCTGGCGCAGTCGCCGGCGATCAAGGCCTACCCCGTCATCGAGACGATCTATTACGTGGTTGCGGGCCTCGGCTGGGTGCTGCCGGCGATGCCGCTGATCCGCTGGATGACGCGGCCCGACCTGGGTTAGGCGGCGTTGACGCGGCGGAATCCGTTCCATAGGGCGGTCGCGGCGCCGGAAAGCAGCACCCGCACATACCGCAACTGCTGATGCTCGCCGTTGAGCGAGATGCGCGGCAGCGCCAGCAGGTGATCGCGGTGCTCGGGAAACAGCACGCCCGGCCGCGTCGTGGTTCCGGTCTTGAAACCGAGCTCGGCGGCGATGCGGAACTCGCGCGGTCCCGCCGAGGTCGGATCGCCGACCGGATAGGAAAAATGCTCGGGCCGCTGGCCGAGCGCCGCCTCGATCACCGCGCGACTCATTTCGATCTCGGAGCGAGCCATCCGCTCTGGCACCTTGGCCAGCATGACGTGATTGACGGTGTGCGCGCCGATGGTGACCAGCGGATCGACCGCGAGGCGCGCCAGTTCCTCCCAGTTCATGCACAGCTCGTCACAGAACGCCGCGATGTCGACCTGGTAGCGCGCGCTGAGATCGCGCACCACATGGCGCAGTTCGTCCTCGGTCTTGAGGCTGCGCAGCCAGCCGTAAAGCTGCTCGAACAGATGCCTCTTGTCGGCCACGGTGGCGCAGTCGAACCCCTGTTGCCGGCCGTCGATCAAGAGGTCGACGCGCGCGTTCCGGGCCACCACTGCTTCGAGCGCCAGCCACCACAGTTCGCCGAGGCGGTCCGGGAAGCTCGTCGGGATGTAGATGCAGAACGGCACCTCGTGCTTCTTCAACAGCGGATAGGCCCATTGCAGGGTGTCGCGATAGCCGTCGTCGATCGTCATGCAGACAAACCGGCGGCGGAAATCCTGCTCGATCAGCCGGCGGTACATTTCGTCAAGGCTGACGATGTCGAGCCCGGCACGGCGCAGATAGCGCACGACGTCGTCCAAAAACGCAGGGGTCACCTCCAGCAGGCGGTTGGGCTGGAACCGGTCGGGGCGCGGCGGCCGGACGTGGTGCAGCGTGAGGATCGCGCCCACCCCGGCGACGAACGGCCGCATGAAAACGTGGGCGCCACTGAAATACAGCGTTTCCAGGCCCCCGCGAATGACGGTTTTCTTGAGACTGGTCAACGCGCTAATCCCGTTTGAAAACCCGGGGAATATCCCAACTGTTTATTGATAATTGTTTGCCAAAGTCCGCGACCCAATCAGAGAGAGGCGACAGGGTGAGGTCAGCGCATTCGCCATGAACGTCGTCGTTCGCCATCAGTCCGCGCCAAGCGAGGGCAATGCGGCGTCGTCGCCGCGCGCCGGCGCGGTCGTCTCGGTCAGGATATTCGAGCAACTGACGGCGGCCGAACCGTTCTGGCGGCGGCTCGAAGCCGGCCATCCGTTGGCCTCGGCCTATCAGCGCTTCGATTTCCTGGCGGCGTGGCAGCACCATGTCGGGACGCAAGCGGGCGTAACGCCTTTCATTGTCGTCGGCTTCGATCCCAGCGGCGATCCGGCCTTTTTCTGGCCGTTCGGCCGCACCCGCGTCGGGCCGATCGAGGTCGCACAGTTCCTCGGTTCGAAGCATGCCAACTTCAATCTCGGACTGTGGCGGCGCGACCTTGCGGAAGCGATCACCGCGCGAGAACTTCGCGAGATCCTCGATCGCGTCGCCCGCAGCGAACCGCGCGCCGACCTTCTGGCTCTGTTCAGTCAGCCGTTCGCCTGGAACGGGATCGCCAACCCGTTTGCTCTGCTGCCGTACCAGAGTTCCGTCGATCACAGCATGCGCCTTGCCATCGACCGGCCGGGCGAAGAAACGATCAAGAAAATCCTGAGCGCGGCGACGCGCAGCCGGTTGCGCGGCAAGCAGCGCAAGCTCGAGGCCCTGCCCGGCTTCCGCTATTTCCGCGCCGATAGGTCCGCCGACATCGACCGTCTGCTTGACGCCTTCCTGGCGGCAAAATCCGTCCACATGGCGCAACAGGGCCTGACGAACGTGTTCGCAGTTCCGGGCGTGGCCGAATTCATGCGCAGCGCATGCCATTGCAGGCTCCCTGACGGCCGGCACGTCATCGATATTCATGCACTCGAGGCGGACGGCGAGATGCTGGCGATGTTCGCGGTCGCCGCCGACGAGTATCGGTGCTCGTCGATGTTCAACACCTACACCCTGGGCGAGCATTCGCGGCACAGCCCGGGCCTGATCCTGCTCCGCCACATTGTCGTCGACAGTGCCGACCGGGGACTGCGCGCCTTCGACCTGGGCGTCGGCAAAGCCGACTACAAGTCGATCTTCTGCGACGAGGTCGAGCCGCTGTTCGATTCCTTCATCGGCCTCACGGCACTTGGAAAACTTGCGGCTCCCGCCCTGAGCGCCGCCACGTCCGCCAAGCGGCTGATCAAGGAGAAGCCCTCGCTATGGGCGGCGGTGCAAACCCTGCGGCGATTGCGCGCCCGCCGTCGCAACATCGATTCTCAGGCGGCAACCTGATCGCCCGCTGTCACCGGGCCGTTGGCCCCGCCGACGAGCACGGTCACGTTCGCAAAACCTGCCGCCAACAGGCTTTGCTCAGCCGAAGCGGTGGCGGGATCGTCGACTTCGGCGGCGACCAGCACAACCCGCTGCGCCAGCATCGCAAGCCGGTCGAGCACCGCCTCCGTCACCACGCCGGCGTCAATCACCACGTGATCGTAGGTGCGCCCGAGCGCTTCGAGCGTGATCGCCAGCCGTTGCGACAACATCAGCGAACGAGGCTCAGCTTCGGCTTGCCCCGCCATGATCAGATGCACGCGAGAATGCCGGTCGCGGGTGATGATCTGGCCGAAGGACGCCGTGCCGTTGACCAATTCGGCAATTCCCGGCGCCGTCGGATCGCTGGCGATCGCCGACAGATTGGGCGCACCGAACGCAAGGTCGACCAGCACCACCCTGCCCTCCTTCGCCAGACTGCGCGCCAGTGCGATGGCCGTCATGGTCGCACCGACATTGCGCGAGGCGCCGACTACCGTGATCCGGCGGGCGGATTCGCCCGCGGCACCGAGGTCGCCAGCCACCATCTCGATCGAGTCCAGGGGTACCGGCGACGCGCGCGGTGCTTCGGTGGCCGGAAGCGGCGCTTTGGCGACCGACTCTTGAGATGACGACAACGGCATTTCGGCGGCCGGCGGCGGCACCTCGGTCTGCACCGGCAATCGGGGCGGTGCGGCCGCGTACTCGTGTGCCGGCTCGAAGGACGCCGCGGCCACGCGACGCTCCGCCGTGACGGTCTGCGGCGCAATCACACGGGAGGTCCGAACCGGGACAAACCCGCCCCGCGCGGGGAGCGCACCCAACAGCTCACTGCTCAGGACGAACCCCGACGAGAGCGCAAACATCGCCAGCGCCGATACGAGGATGATCGGCACCTTGCGTGGCCAGGCCGCCGTGTTCGACACCACGGCGGTCGAAATGATGCGGGCGTCGGGCGCAGTGGCTCCCAGACTGTCGCGGGCCGTCGTCTCGCGGTATTTCGCCAGATAGGACTCGAGCAGATCGCGCTGCGACTTGGCCTCGCGTTCGAGCGCGCGCAACTGCACATCCTGTTCGTTGGTCGACGCTGCCTGTCGCTTGAGCTGGTCGAACCCCGACGACAGACCGTCAACCTTGGCACTTGCGAGCTTGGCATCGTTCTCCAGCGAGCGGGCAAGCCGGTCCGCTTCGCCCCGCATCTGGCGCTCCAGGTCGATGATCTGCGCGCGCAGTTCCTTGATACGCGGGTGCCGGTCGAGCAGCGTCGAGGACTGCTCGGCAAGCTGGGCCCGCAGCGTCACCCGTTGCTCCGACAGCCGCCGCATGAGCTCGGAGTTCACGATCTCGGAATACTCAACGGAGCCGCCCGATTTCAGCGCCTCGCGGATCAGCCGCGCCTTGGCTTCGGCATCGGATTTCTGCGCCCGCGCTGCGCCGAGCTGGGCGTTGTATTCGCCGAGCTGCTGGTTTGACAGGTTCGTGTTGTTGGTGCCGACGAAAAGATTGGTGCTGGAGCGATACTTCTCGACCTTGGCCTCGGCCTCGGCGACCTTCTTGCGCAGCGACTCGATCTCGCCGGAGAGCCAGACGCCGGCGTTGCGGGTCTGATCCTGCTTCGCCGCCTGCTGAAAAACGATGTATTCCTCCGCAATGGTGTTGGCGACGCGGGCGGCGAGCTCGGCATCCTCCGATTCGAATTCAATTCCGATTACCCGCGATTTCTCGACCTGGAAGGCCGACAGCCGGTCGTAGTAGCTCTTGAGCACGCGCTCTTCTGGCGTCATGCTCATCGGATCCTTGATGATGCCGAAGAAGCTTGCCAGGCTTCGGAGCAGCGATGGTCCGCGCAGCACCGGGTCGAACTCCGGCAACGTGTTGAGCTTGAGTTTCTTGATGACCAGCCGCGCGAGATCGCGCGACAGGATGAGCTGCACCTGACTGGTGACCGCCTCCTGGTCGACGGCCGTGCCGCGCTCCACGGCGTTCTTTTCGGCGTCCGGCCGCAAAAAGATGTTTTCGCGAGTTTCGATCAGCACCCGCGCTTCGGAGCGATATCTCGGCGTCACCAGATTGACCGCGACGAACGCCACGGCCGCCGCGGCAAGAGTCAGTCCGATGATCCGGCCTTTCCTTGCCCAAAGCGCGCGCCCCAGCGCACCCAAGTCGAGTTCGCCGCCGGTCTGGGCAACGGCAGATCCGCCATTCGACTGCACGCCCGTCTGCATGAAGCACTCCACTGACCCGCGAAACACCCCGCGACTCGTAACTCAATTCCAAACGATTATGGTTGATGGCCCGTTAAGAACGGCGCAGCAACGATGCGCGACTGCCGCTACGGCTTTGTTTACCATGCGCGGAGCAAACATACCATTTCACCCGCCGTCACGACCGCAAAGCGTGACGCGTCCCGAAGCGCCTTCTTTGGCGAGTTGGGCACCGGAAGCGCCGATTTCCATCGCCGCCGGCGCGCATGTTTAAGGAAGGGTTAACGGCCGCATGACCGCCGGCACCGGCCTGCCTTTGAACATACTCCATGCGCTGCGGGCGCCGGTGGGCGGTCTTTTCCGTCACGTCGCCGATCTGGCGCGCGGCCAGGCGGCGCGCGGGCATCGCGTGGGATTGATTGCGGATGCAACCACCGGAGGGCCGCGCGGCGAGGCGCTGCTCGCGGAGCTGCAGCCGGATCTGGCGCTCGGACTGACTCGCGTGACGATGAGCCGCCAGATCGGTTTTGGCGACGTATGGGCGACCGCGCTCGTTGCGCGGCGCGCGGCCGAACTGGAGGTCGACGTCCTCCATGGCCATGGGGCGAAAGGCGGCGCCTATGCCCGCCTCGCCAACGCCCGCAACGCGATCCGGGTCTATACGCCGCACGGCGGCAGCCTGCACTACCGCTGGAACTCGGCGGCCGGCTTTGTCTATCTCACGATCGAGCAGCTGTTGATGCGGCGGACCGATCTCTTCCTGTTCGAAAGCGACTATGGCCGCGCCGCCTTCATCGCGAAGATCGGGCAGCCCGAGCCGAATTGCGTCGTTCATAACGGTGTGAGTGAGGCTGAATTCAAGCCGGTCGTGAGCGAAGCGTCGGCGACCGATCTGCTGTTTATCGGGGAGCTGCGCCTGCTCAAGGGCGTGGACATCCTGATTGATGCGATTGCGAGGCTGGGGGAGAGCGGCCGGCCGGTCACCGCGACCATTGTCGG
>JBFXEX010000118.1:0-17758 GCA_050179645.1 Xanthobacteraceae bacterium
CCGCCGATGCCCTCATGCATTGCAGAAGGCCAAGGACAGTGGGTCGTTGCCGAGCTGTCGCTCGCGATTTATTTTGAACAGGCATCGTGACTCAACCTCTCGATGTTCTGCGAAGTCTGTGACTGATCCTCACAAATAGAGCCGGTGGCGCTGCGAACGCTGCCGGCTCATTTCTTTTACGCGGCCCTGCCCTCAGCCTTCGACGTGATCGCCACGCGCTTCGCCAACCACTCCTCGGCATCAGCGCGGCTGATGACACGGCGCTTTCCAATTCGTGCGAACGGCGGTCCCTTGCCTTCTCGCCATAGCAACCACACCGTTGACAACGAGATGCCGACCACATGGGCGAACTGAGCAGGCGAATACGCAATCGCTAGCTCAAGCCCTTCAAGTTTCGGATCGTTCGTTTGCTTCGTCTTCGCCATGACACGTCGCTCACTTCGTTATCGTGCGACGACGTATAAGAGCGTTGAGTGCGCTTTTTGCCCCACGAACTTGTCGAGCATTTGCCGATGAATGTTTTTGAGCAAAAAACGCACTTTGCGGGAGCATGCTCTCTTCATCGCGCAATCGTGCGCGTGTCAGTGAGGATCATCATGAACAGAGCAGTAGACAACTTCGACGACGTGGGCCCGATCATCGGCGTGGGACCACTCCGCCCGAAGCGCGCGAAGAAGCGCCCGAAGAAGAAGCTCCCATGTGAGGCGGAGATCACGAATGCGCTCGCCGAAGTCCTCGGGCCCGTCGAGTCAGTGTTTCGTCGTGACATTTGCAACACGCTTGGACTCGAAATTCAGGCGTGGGTGAAAGACGAGAAGGTTCGCAACATCCTCAAAAAGGCGATGGAGGGGGCCATCGAGGAAGCCGATCATGACATTGAGGCGAGGTGCAATATCGCCGAGGCTGATGCGAGGCGCATCTTGCTCAAGGCAGCGTCCTAATCGCCACCAGTAGCAATTCAACTCACAGAACAGGCCACATATGAGCAAGAAGAAATCGGAAGTTGATCCTCGTCACGCCGAAGCCGTGGCGAAGGTCGAGCAGCTACTCAAGAAATTCTCATCACGGAGGCGCAGGAAGATCGCGGACCGTATCTTTCACGACATGAATAGCAGCGATGGTACTCACGCACAGAAGAATCGCGCTGCATATGTCTTGAACGAGGCATTCACGAACCTGCTCAACAAGGGTCGAGCGACACGGGACGACACTCGCCTTCGCGCTCTCTTCGAATTGGAGAAGGTGTCGGGGATGACGATCTTGGCGCACCCCCTGCGCGTCAGGTTCGAGCAGGAAGGATGACAGCGACTCGGCCCGCGGGTTACGCGCTCGCGGGTCATTTTTTCAGGCGCTCAATCAACTGGGCGTTGGACTGCCGCGTGTTGGGCTTCCTGTTGATTTTGATTTTTGTCTTGTCGATTACCTGAACGGATTTCCAGTTCGAGTTTTTGTATGACTTCATCGCCTTGGCGCGCCGGTTCACCTGGCGCAGCCAACTCTCGTAGCGATCATTGTCCTCCTGCCTCGACGACTCCCGCCACATCGCCATCCATGCCTGCCCGCTCGAATGCAATCGACGTGCATGAGAAACCGACTTGAGTTGCACCTCGACCGGCGTCCCGTCCACGTCAAAAGTATCGACCAGCCAAACACGCCCGCGCAGCCCCTTGAACAGCGCTTCCAGTGTCGGCCTGACCTTGCCCGATTTGCGCACGGTGAGTTCGGCCTCGACTGCCGCCCATACGAGCATCGTCGGCGTGATGCCCCCCTTGTAGAGCGCCGCGCGTCCCCCTCGCCGCTTGAGCTTATCGAGCGAGGACGTCACCACCGCGCTCAGCGTCTCGCGATCATACTTGGCCGACAGCGCGCGAAGGAGGTCCTCGATTTTTTGCCTGTCCTCAACCTCCACGGCGTAGTTCCTTCACGTTGCTGGTCGTCGCAATGCCGAACGTCGGCGCACCTGCGCGGATCGCGTCGGCGATGTAGGACGGCGCGAGGTGCCCGTAATGCCGCTCGACTATTCGCGTATCAGAGTGTCCAAGGTTCTTCGCCACGACAAGCAACGGCACGCCATTCATGACTGCATGTGAAGCCCAGGTGTGCCGTAGTTGATGGAAGCCAACCGGCTTGATCTTGGCGGCCGCACAAGCGTCGGCCATGGGGCGCGACTGCTGGGATTTTTCCCACGGTGTTCCATCAGCCTTCTTGAAGATCAAATCCGTTGGCGCGAGCCCGACGACCGCCTGTGCGAAGAACTTCACCCCCTCCTCGTTCAAGCTCGCGGTATACGTCTTGAGCTTCCCCTTGCCCTTACGCGAGCGAAGCGTGACGGACCTGCTGGTCGGATTGAAGTCAGCCGCGACCATCTTGGCCAGTTGCCCGTAGCGCGCCCCCGTCACCAATGCGCCGGATACCAGCTTCCGGAAATCCGTCGGACTGGCATTCAAGAGGCGCTTGGGTTCGTCAATCGCCAGATATTCCACCCGTGCGGCGTCCGTCGAATGGAAGGGGTCGACTCGCCTCCACGCCGTATCACTTGCAACCTTTCCGTCGCGCCACGCGCGGTTGAGCGCGGCCTTTAGGATCGTGAACGTGCGGTTGGCGGTCGCCTTCCTAGGACGCTTGGTTGCCTCGTCGGTCGCCTTCTCACGGTACTTCTGGGGCTTGCCCGCCCGCGTGCGCAGGCGTGCCGGACTGTTGGCGACCCCCACAAGCCACTTGCGCAGTTGCTCGGTTGTCAGTGCGGCAACCTCAATGTCGCCAAGCGTGGGCAAGATCAGCGCGTTCGCGCGGGTTTGAGGCCCCTTATGGTCCTTGCCGTGGTCTTTTAGAAATTCGCAGTAGTCCTCAATCGCACGGCGAACGGTGTACGGACCTTCGACCCCGCCTGTGGCGATTGTGACCCGACGACTGCGCATCTCGCGCGCTTTGGCCTGCGCTTGGTCGTAGGTGAGGATCGAGATACCGTTGGCGTCGGAATGATCGTCGGCCTCCCCGATCACCGGCATGTCGTATTTCTTCGCACTCGACTTGCCGAGGTACATGCGCACGACCCACTTGCCGGTCGGCCCTGCGAGGCGTCGATACCCGAGATGCAAACCCTCTTCGAGGTTGACGTAGTACGGCAGGCCTCGCTTTTGCAGCCTGGCGCGCGCCGTCCTTGTCTCTATGCTCGCGTTGCGTACCCTTCGTGGCATTGGGATCGTGTTCCTGTTTGATCAATATCTGATCAATATACGTGAAAACACGACAACGCACACCTAAACACTGATACGCATTAAATCATTGATATAACTGACATATCATCGCGCGACAAAACACGACAGCGCACGGACCTATGTCTCTTTCACGGCGGCAACAGGGGTTCGAATCCCCTAGGGCGCGCCATTGAAATGCCGGCGGCGAGTCCATTTTGAATCCAGCGTTGACGCCGGACGCCCTCGCCAATGACGGGAACGCAGCGATGCTGAACAAGCTTCGTTCGTTTGCGGCTGAATTTCTGAAGTGGAGGTCCGCCGAGCCCCATAGATGGGTGCACCGGATGGCCCGCATCAATCGACACAAGCACGCTTGGCGTTTTCTAGGTCCGGCCGTTCTGTCGATGCGTGAACACGGAATGACCGATCAGGAGATTGCCAGCCACCTGGAAGGTATTGCCAGGCTCATTCGGCGTCACGATATCGCCAGCTTGCAAGACGTGAAGGCACTCTTCCGATAAATATTATGAAGAGGCAGACCAGCCCGGACGAGACGGTCACAAAGAGAACTTCGCTACGATCCTCGGCTGGTGGTCCAATTCCAACATTCGCATCCCACTACGGCAGGCATTTTTGCGAATAAAACGATTCAGTATCTCGCAACGACGGGACCACCAAACAGGTAGTTCACACGGAAACGAAAATCGCTGGTGTAGACTTTGTCGACGCTCGCCGTGTGCGTGACGAAAAACGGACCAGCCGGGACGGTATAGCTGAACGACGACCCGTAGTTTGTGTAACGGTACTCAACCCCAGCGGTCCAGTTGCTCGCGAAGGCATACTCGAAGCCCAGGCCGACATTCCAGCCGGCCTTGGTCTTGCTGTGTTCAACGGCTGCTGTGCCGCCAGCGGCACCAACGATGACGTGGTTCGCCGTCAACTCGGCCCACGTTGCGCCACCGGCGACATACAGCAGCGCCCGATCCCAGGTCACCCCGGCGCGCAACCGCACACTCCCCTGTATGCCGATCTTGCCGGCGGCATCGATGTGATCGATTTGCGCAGGCAGCGCGAAGCGGAAAACCTCGCCGGAGAAAGTGTTCTTTGAAGCACCGGCAATATCGCCTTCGATGCCGATTACAGACGAAGAGCCGGGAAACTCATAGTTACAACCAATCTGGCCGCCACCGATGAACGAAGCTTTTCCGCTGAGGTCGCGCTGCGGTCTTGCGGTATTCGGATCGATTCCGACATCGTGATAGACGCCGGCAGTCCAGGTGCCCCATTGGCCGCCAATCTGGCCGCCCACGTAGCAGCCCGACCAATTGAACACGACCGGCGCCGGCTTGTAGACCGGATTGCGGGCAGGCAAGTCAGCGGCAAATGCCGAGCCAATCATTGTAGAGAACGCGACACCCGCGAGTAAGAATTTTTGCATGATCAATCCCGCCTGTGTCCGCCACTATAAATAGCTCCCGAAAACATGGCTGTACCTCAAGCGCCACAGCATCGACGCAAGCGCGAGGCTGGAATCTTTCTATTCAGCAGCAGAGAAGAGGCCGGAATCTTTCTATTCAGCAGCAGAGAAGAAGCGGGGCCAATCGACGGCGTGGCTTGTCCAACTCGGGCCAGCCCTTGTTGTTGGCGATTCGTCGTCTCGTACCAGGCCCTGGTGGAGTTCTCGCTCAGGCAACCTCGCAAGCATGCGCGTTTCCAACGCAACGCTGCGTCGCCTGAAGCCAGGGGGAGAATTGCACGGCACGCGCCTCCTGTGGCTCAATCTGAGAGCGTTACGATCGGCGTCCGGGTCTTCCGACAGGCGAGACCCGCCTCATCCGCCTTTGCCATCGGCCGGTGAGCCGGGCAATATGGTTCCATGCAGGATGTTCCTCTGACGGCCAGTGCCCAAACAGATGCTCTTGTTTTGCAGCCCGTCGCAGGGCCGCTGACCCGGGCAGCGATCTTTCTGGTCGTGACCATAAATCCCGGCGCGGACAATCGCGCGGCGGTTCGATCATTCTGTGCGGATCTTGCAGCCCTGATCCGTTCGGTGGAATTCCGCGACCTGGAGGCCGGCCTCACCTGCGTGATGGGCATCGGCTCCGAAGCCTGGGACCGGCTGTTCGGGCACCCGCGGCCGGCCGAACTGCATCCCTTTCGCGAGATTCGAGCGGGGTCGCGCCACGCGGTGTCGTCGCCGGGCGATCTGCTGTTCCACATCCGCGCCAAGCGCATGGATCTCTGCTTCGAACTGGCGACCAGGATCATGACGAGCCTCGGTGATGCGGTGTCGCCGGTCGACGAAGTGCATGGCTTTCGCTACTTCGACGACCGCGATCTTCTCGGATTCGTCGACGGCACCGAAAATCCGCGCGGACAGGCGGTGATCGAGGCTGCGATCATCGGCGAGGAGGACCCCGGGTTTGCCGGCGGCAGCTACGTGATCGTGCAGAAATATCTGCACGACATGGCCGGCTGGAACGCACTGTCGACGGAGACGCAGGAACGCATCGTCGGCCGGACCAAGCTGTCCGACATCGAACTGGACGATTCGATCAAGCCGACCTCGGCACACAGCGCGCTGACGACGATCACCGAAAACGGCAGGGAGCTCCAGATCCTGCGTGACAACATGCCGTTCGGGAATGCGGCGGCGGGCGAGTTCGGCACCTACTTCATCGGCTATTGCCGGACGCCCCGAACCACCGAGCGGATGATCGAGAACATGTTCGTCGGCCGGCCGCCCGGCAATTACGATCGCCTGCTCGACTTCAGCCGCGCGGTGACCGGAACCCTGTTCTTTGTGCCATCCGCGACATTTCTTGATTCCGTAGACGACGAGGCCGCTGCGGCGACGCCCGACACGGCGTCCGCAGGAGAGCCCGCACGTGCCACGACGGCCGTGTCGGATGGTTCGCTCGGCATCGGCTCGCTCAAAGGAGAAGCCCGGTATGAATAATCTTCATCGCGAGCTGGCGCCGATTTCCGACGCCGCATGGGCGGACATCGAACAGGAGACGACGCGCACCCTCAAGCGTCATCTCGCCGGACGACGGGTGGTCGACGTCCACGGCCCGGGCGGCGTCGGCCTGTCCGCCGTCGGCACCGGCCATCTCAAGTCGATCGCCGCCCTCGGCGACGGGATCATTGCGCGGCAGCGCGACGTCAAGGCGCTGGTGGAGTTTCGCGTTCCGTTCGAGCTGGATCGCCAGCAGATCGACGACGTCGAGCGCGGCGCAGATGATTCCGACTGGCAGCCCGCGAAGGACGCCGCGCAGAAGATCGCCTATGCGGAGGATCGAGCGATTTTCGAGGGTTACGCCGCGGCGGGCATCGTCGGTGTCCGGCAGGGGACCAGCAATCCGACCATGACGTTACCGGCCGACGTGCGCGATTATCCCGACGCCATTGCGCAGGCGTTGAGCCAGCTGCGTCTCGTCGGCGTCAACGGACCCTATTCGGTGCTGCTCGGCGCCGATGCCTACACGGCCCTCGCCGAAACCAGCGACAACGGCTACCCGGTACTCGAACACATCAAGAAGCTCGTCAAGGACGAGATCGTCTGGGCCCCGGCGATCGACGGCGCGGTCGTGCTCACCACCCGTGGCGGCGATTTCGATCTGCATATCGGCCAGGACGTCTCGATCGGCTACCTGAGCCATACCGACGACGTCGTGCGCCTCTATCTGCAGGAGACGCTGACATTTCTGCTGCTCACAACGGAAGCCGCCGTCGCGCTTGCGCCAGCCGCAGGCAAGTAGCGGCCGGCAGTGAGGAGAAGAACCAACGCACGGGCGCTTCCCGACGAATTGCGCGTGTCCGTGCGTGCTTTATCCTCCGTCAGGATTTCAACCCTCCGCACTCACTGATCGGCCGCCTGCCCGCAACAGGCACGAAGGCCGGCAGATTTGCCGAAATTTTCCTCAGCCGGCCGAGGCGTCTGCAAAGCCCGGGCGCTGACAGCGCTCCTTTCCGTCACCGGGCGCCAGTTCCCCGTCGGAACGAAGGTTTTTCCGCGCGCTGTGCTTTTTGCGTCATTTAGCTTTGCGCCCTTGTCGGTCTATGGTCGACCGATACGAGGGCGGAGGGGTCGCGCGTATGTCGCTGGGTCGGATCAAGCTGACGGTATTGGCGGTCCTGGCAATTGTCGCCACGGCTCCGGCCGCGGCCGACGAGGGTCCGCGGGTTTCGCGCCCCCACCATGACCGCTATCGGCTCTATCTGCCGCCGGAGCGTCATGTCATCGAAGTGGTGCAGCCGCCATGGAGCGGCAACTTCATCATCAACGGCCGCCGCTTCACCGCGGTCAGCCCGGCGTGCTTCAACTGGGCGGCGGGCGAGCAGATCAAGCTGATCGAAGGCGACTGGAACGGCCGCTGCGTCGAGGCGGTGTTCTACAATGTCTGGCGCCGCTCGACCTGCGTGACGGTCTGCGAAGGCAACGGCTGGCGCTGGTGGTGACCGGCAGGAGGCCGGGCTTCGCCGCACGCGACGGTCAGCGCGACAGCACTTCGATCTCGCCGTCGACCCCGGCAATCACCCGGAACTCACGCTCGTAGGTGCGGTTCTCGTTGCGTGCCACTGCGCGGTACTCGCCCTCCGCAAGGATCACGCGCGGAAACGCCCCGGTGGATTCCTTGACCGCGTCGCCGCCCGGCGTCAGCACCGACCACTGCGTATTCGCCCGTGCCTCGCCACCGCGTTCGTTCACCAGCTTGAGCGTGATGATCGCCGCGCGATGGTTGACGGTGGTGTCGGTCAGCTTGCCGACCTGCACGCGGATATCGGAGCGCACCGTCGAATTGGCGTCGCCGTAGTTCGAGACGATGTGATAGGTGCCCTCGGGCACCAGCACGACGTCGCCGGTCGCAATGTTGGTGGCGATCGGACGCTTGTCGCCGGGCTCGAATTGGCTCCCCGTAAAGAGCTCGAACGAAATCTGCCCGGGCGGGATCTTGGCGTCGCCGACACGGCCTTCGATGCGCAGACCGCCGGCCGGAATGTCGAACACTTCGCGCATGTCCGAACGCAACTGGACCGCCTTGGTGACGTTCATCAGTCCGAAGCCCACGTTGACGACATAGCTGCCGGCCGGCAGCGTGAAAGTCGGGCCGGCGGACCGCTCGTCCTTGACCAGGCGCGGCGCGGCCTGCTGCTCCGGCCTGCTCGAATAGATGCGCCAATGCAATCCGCCGCTGATGGCCGGCAAGTCGGGACCGAAGCGCGCGCTGACCGCGAGGCTCATGTGGCCGGGCGGCGGAATTGTCGGGACGTGATTCGCGGCCGGCGCCGGTGCTGGAACAGGCGGCAGCGACTGCAGCGTCGGCCCTTTCGGCAGGGAAGGCTTGGCGGCCGGGGGAGTAGCGGCCGGCGGCGGCGCGGCGGTCGGCACGTCGGCGGGCGGACGCTGGATCGTCGGACCCCAAAACAGCTGGGCGTGCGCTGCGGCCGGCAGGACCGCAACCCACATTCCGACGGCCAAAACGATCCGGGCCCCCTTGCCCATCCCCAACCCCGCAGACCACATGGTTAAAGTTCTTCGACCGCAATCGCGGCAAATTCAAGCCGACGGAACCGGGCTTGCTGGTTTGCCACCCCTTCCGGCCTGTGTTAGGCGCTCACTTGGGGACAAAACCATGCCCGACGCCCTGGAACTTCTCAAAACCCGACGCTCCATCAAGCCGGTCGAACTCGGCAGCCCCGCTCCTTCGGACGCGGACATCGAAACGCTGCTGACGGTAGCCTCGCGGGTGCCCGACCACGGCAAGCTCACCCCCTGGCGCTTCATTATCTTCGAGGGCGACGCACGCATTGCGGCCGGCGACGCGATCGTCGCCGCCTTCCAGGCGAAATATCCGACCGCCACCCCCGAGCAGGCCGAAGCCGAACGCCGCCGGCTGGCGCGGGCGCCGCTGGTGATCGCAGTGGTCAGCCGGACCGCGCAGCACGTCAAGATCCCGGAGTGGGAACAGGTGCTCTCGGCCGGCGCGGCGGCGATGAGCCTGGTGCTGGCCGCGCACGCCATGGGATACGGCGCCAACTGGATCACCGAGTGGTACGCCTACGACCGGCAGGTGCTCGACGCGCTCGGTCTTGCGCCGAACGAGCGCATCGCCGGCTTCGTCCATATCGGACGGGTAATGCAACCGCCGGAAGATCGCCCGCGACCACCGCTCAACGAGATCGCCACCCGCTTCGCCGCACGCTAGTCTGACCGGGAACCGCATCCCGGGGGCATCATGTTCTACGAGACCGCCACCAACAAGCACGGCCTGCCGCGCGACCCGTTCAAGGCGATCGTGGCGCCGCGGCCGATCGGCTGGATCACGTCGATGAGCGCCAGGGGCGAGATCAACCTCGCGCCATATTCGTTTTTCAATGCGGTTTCGGACAAGCCCCCGATCGTGCTGTTTTCCTGCGAAGGGGCGAAGGACTCGCTGGCCTTCGTCGAGGAGACGAAAGAGTTCGTCTGCAGCCTTGCGACCTACGACCTGCGCACTGCGATGGTCAACACCGGCTACGATTTCCCGCGCGGCGTCAATGAAATGCGCGAGGTCGGCCTCGAGCCGGCGCCGTCACGGCTGGTGCGGCCGCCGCGGGTGGCGGCGGCGCCCTGCGCACTGGAGTGCAAACTGCTGCAGATCATCGACTTGATGGCGCTCGACGGCACGCCCGCGCACCGCCACGTCGTGTTCGGCCAAGTGGTCGGCATCCACATCGACGACCGCTACATCAAGGACGGACGCCTCGACACCGCCGCGATGGCGCCGATCGCGCGCTGCGGCTACCACGACTATGCGGTCGTGGACAAAATTTTTTCGCTGACGCCCAACAAGGCGCCGGCGGCCACAGGTCGCGCCGCGGAGTGATCGACCGCGCCCGGCCCGGTCAAGCGGTCTGGATGTAGTCGCGCAACGCGCTCGACTCGTCCTCCATCTCGCGCAGCCGCAGCTTCACCACGTCGCCGATCGAGACCACGCCGACCACGCGATCCTGGTCAAGCACGGGGACATGACGGAACTTGCCCGTCGTCATGCGCTCCATGATGTCGCCGATGGTGTCCGACCGCGTGCAGGTCACCACCGTGCGTGTCATCACCGTCGAAAGCGGCTCGGACAGGACGGCGGCGCCACGCTCCGCCAATACGCGCACGATGTCGCGCTCGGACACGATTCCGACCACGCGGTGGTCCGGACCGAGAACCAGCAAGGCACCGATCCGGTGCTCGGCGAGCCGATGCACGGCGGTCTGCAGAGTGGCGGTGGGCGCGATGGAGACGACATCACGGCCCTTGGTTTCGAGGATCGATTGGACGTTCATTGGGTCGCTCCCTCGACCGGCGTTGCGCCAGCGGCGTGCCGGCCATTGCCTCAACGGTTCTTGGTGCTACCGCGTTTCGTCAGGTCAGCCGCGCCGTGCGATCGGCGACGAGCCACGCCGCAGAACAAGTCGCGGCACACGCCGACCCACGCCGCAGCGAACGCGGCACTGACGAGGTGGAGAAATTATCTGCCTGAACGGCGCTGCCCGCAAGCGTCCGGCATCACATCCGCGTGTGTGTGCGTCGCGAAATCAGCGAACTACCGCGCGGGCGGCGGTTCTCAATCGTCGTCGTGCCGGCGCTCGGGTGTGCGCGCAACCGGATCGAACAGTGCGAATGCCAGAAGTCCCACGAAAAAGCCGCCGATATGCGCCTGCCACGCGATCGCGTGTTCAAGACCTGGCAACGCAAACGAGCCGAGCCCCATGAGCGCATTCACCCCGAACCACACCAGCAGAAAGGCCAGCACGCGCGGATCGCTCAGACATTCCTTGAGCGGCTGGGCGGGAACGAAGTAACTGCCGGGTTCGCCGCGCCACATGGCGAGCGGCCCGCCGCGCTGAAACGCAAACCGCATCGCCGCCGCCATCGCACCGGAGATCGCCGCGGACGCGCCGATCATCGGCAGCAATTGCCCGAAATGGGTGGCGAGATGCACGACGGCCCCACCGGCCGCCGCGGCGGCGAAAAACGCGAGAAAGCGCCAGGTTCCAAACCGGCGCGCCACCGGACTGCCGAACGCCAAAAGCCACACCGAGTTGAACGCCAGGTGGTTCAGATCGCCGTGGATCAGCGCGTAGGTGACGAACGTCCAGATGTCGGCGCCCAGTCCGCCCGGCCACGCCTCGCCCAACGGCAGATTCAAGTCATAGCGCGCCGGAATGAACGCAAACAGCAGCAAGGCCTCGTTGGTCTCCTGCTCGCTCAGCAGCAGCGAGAACACCGCATGCACCAGACCGAAAATCGCGATCAGCGCGACGATGACGGCGGGAACATTGAGGATGCGTTCGCGGGCGGGAGGATCGGTCATGGATGATCCCTTGTGCCCGCGCGGACGGCAACGCGCAAGCACGCGCCGCCCGGGGGCCGCCGTTCTCAACACGCACAGCGCGCCCGCCTTCGGCCGCGGCACGCGTCCTGCTGCCTCACCCCTGCCGTCGGAAATTATCCGGCCGCCTGTCCCGATCGGGGACATATCCGCAGGGGATTTGGGCGCGAATGAAACATTCGTCGATCCGTGAGTTGTACGATTATTGGAATACGCGGCGGGGCCGCCGTTCGGCTCCCGCCCGCAACGACATCGACCCCGGCGACATCCGCTCCGCGCTCGCCGACACGTTTATCGTCACACTCGACAAGTCGGCGGGACATCCGTTTCGGATCGCCGGAACGCGCGTCTGCGCCTTGTTCGGCAGAGACCTGAAGCAGGAAGCGTTCCTCGACCTGTGGTCGCCGCAGAGCCGCACCATCATGTGCGACCTATTCGGCATCGTCGCGCGGGAATCGATCGGATTGCTGGCCGGCATAACGGGAACCGGCGATGCCGGAGAGTTCGACCTCGAACTGCTCGCCTTGCCGCTCCTCCACGAGGGCCGGACCGACGCGCGTGTGCTCGGCGCACTGGCGCCCGGTCGTTCCCCCGTATGGATCGGCGTGAGCGCCCTCGGCAGCCTCGCACTCGGGACGTTCCGCTATGTCGGCCCCGCCGTGAAAACCGTCCCGCTGGCATCGCCGGCGCCCGCAAACGGCCGCCGGCGCCACGGCCTCTTGGTGTACGACGGTGGCCAGACAAGGGATAAAATCGGGATGCCGCCGACGGGCTAAACACACCGTTAACGTGGACCGCCTATCCTCTTGGTTGAATTCAGATAGGCTTAGCGTTCGACCGAAGGCGGGAATGGCCCTTCCCCAGAAAGCTCATGTGATATTGCCAATGAGCCAGGAGCACCGGCGCTTTCAGCGCGTCGCGGTCAACCTGCTCGGCCGTTACATGCTTGCTGACCGCCGGGAGTTCCCCTGCCAGGTTTCCGATATGTCACCCGGCGGCATGGCGCTGGTGGCGCCGGTCGCCGGCGACCCGGGCGAGCGCGTCATCGCCTATGTCGATCACGTCGGACGGCTGGAAGGCGTGGTCGCGCGGCAGCTTCCGAACGGCTTTGCGATGACGATTGCGGCCACGACGCGCAAGCGCGACAAGCTCGCGGCGCAACTGACATGGCTGGCTAACCGCCATGTGCTGGACCTGCCAGAGGATCGCCGTCACGGCCGCATGGCGCCGCGAAACCCGGCCGCACGGCTGATCCTGCCGAACGGCGTCAACGTTGCGGTGCGGGTCGTCGACATTTCGCAATCCGGCGCGGCGATTGCGACGGAATACCGTCCCGAAATCGGCGCCACCGTCACCATCGGGAAGACCTCGGCACGGGTCGTTCGCCACCTCGAGGATGGCCTTGGGCTGGAGTTCCTTCGACTGCAGCATCCAGACTTCGTCGAAGACAACGTCACCGGCGGGTAAACGCCGCGGCGCGCTCAGGCGCGTCGGCGCCGCGCATTTTTCCAACGATCTCGTCCTTATCACTCCCCATGATCGACTGTGCCCGGCGGCGCAGGTGGTTAATCTCGCGGCCGGCGGTCGCGCGAAACCCCCTGCGACAGCGGCCGCGGCACGGTTAATAGCTAAAATTTGAATCAAATCAAGTAATACTGCATTTTATGCAAATTCTCTTAGAATAATCGAAGTATTATCGTCTCTCTTTATTCGAGATAGCCTCAAAATGACTTTGGCAGATTAGCGGCGACTGAAAAGCTTTGTGGGAAATATGGCCCCAACAACAGGGACGGGGCCAATGACAAAAAAATACACAAGGATACTCGGGGCCGGCATCGCCGCAGCCACCGCACTGATCGCGCTGCTGGCGACCCAGCCGGCAGAGGCCGGACAGCGGCCATTGTTCGTTGCGGTCGGCGCGACCGCCCGCGCGCCCGTTGGCTGGGTCGACTTCTGCGCTAACCACGCCACCGAGTGCAACACCCGCCCGCTCGAAGCGCGCGACGTGCAACTGAGCGCCAGGGCGTGGCAAGAGCTGACGCGCATCAACCAGTGGGTCAACGAGACCGTCAAGCCGGTCACCGACACCGATCATTGGGGCATCGTCGAGCGCTGGAACTTTCCCGACGACGGCTACGGCGACTGCGAGGACTACGTTCTGCTCAAGCGGCGCATGCTGATGCAGTCCGGCTGGCCGCGGCAATCCCTGCTGATCACCGTGGTCCGCGACAAGCGCGGCGACGGGCACGCTGTACTCACCGTCAAGACCGACCGCGGCGAGTTCGTGCTCGACAACCAGAACGAGGACGTCCTGCTCTGGTCGGAAACCGGCTACCGCTTCGTGAAGCGGCAATCGCAGCACGACCCGAACGTCTGGGTCATGCTCGGCGACCAGCGCCCGGCCACCGCCACCGCAACGTCATCGCGCTGAGCTGCATCAGCGCAAGGAGTCACGCGTTCCCGGTCACGTCCCCACCCCTCCCCGTCCCCAGACCGGGTCCGCGCGCGGCCGGCTCTCCCCCCGGAGCCGGCCGCACTTTTTTCACAGTGAGCATCGCTGACATCAGCCGAACGACAACGGACGCCTCGACACTGGTCCGGTGCCTCAAGGTCATCCGATCCGCTTCAATCCCTTGGCGTATTGCTGCCAGCGCCGCACGTAGATGTCGGCACCGCGGGCGATCTCGCGCTTGGCGTCGTCGCCGAGCGGACGGATGGCGCGGGCCGGCGCGCCAACGATCAGGGTGTTGTCGGGAAACTCCTTGCCCTCGGTGACCAACGCGCCCGCGCCGACCAGACAATTGGCGCCGATCTTCGCGCCATTGAGCACGATTGCGCCCATGCCGATCAGGCTGTTCGCGCCGACCTTGCAGCCGTGCAGGATGACGTTGTGACCGATCACGCAGTTGTCGCCGATGACGACGGGAAATCCCGGATCGGTGTGTACCGCGGCATTGTCCTGGATCTGCGAGCGCTCGCCGAGCTCGATCCACTCGTTGTCGCCGCGCAGCACGGCGTTGAACCACACGCTGGCGTCGGACTTAAGCCGCACCCGCCCGATCACCACGGCACTGTCGGCAATCCAGCTGCGGCCGTCCGCCGGCAGTTCCGGCCCCTGCCCGTCCAGTTCGTAGATCGCCATTCCGGTCTCCCTGTCGAAACGGCGAAGATGCCATGACGCCGCTGACTTGGCGACTACATCTGCCGCGCTCCACCTGGTCGATTACTTGCTTTCGCCCGCCGGGCGTCGATGCCATAAAGTGCCGGCACACCACCGCGTTCCAATCCCTCGAGTCGTTCCTGCATGACCAGCCTGCCGATCCCCTTGGCTCGGGCGTCCCACGCCATCGCCTGGCTGCGTGCAAACCTGCCCGGGGTCGCGTTGTCCGCCGCGGTCGGCGCGCTTGCCGTTCTCAGCGCACCATGGGTCGCCAAGGTCTTTCCCATCCCGGCGATGGTCATTGCGTTGCTGATCGGCATTGCGCTCAATCCGGTCGCACGCTCGGCGCGCTTCCAGCCCGGCATCGTATTCTGCCTGAAGGTGCTGCTGCGCTGGGCCGTCGCGCTGCTGGGCCTGCGGATCGCGCTCGGCGATATCGCGGCGCTCGGCTGGGCCACTGCGCTGCTGGTGATCGCGTCGATGCTGGTGACGGTGGTTGCCGGATTTCTGTGCGCCCGCCTGTTCGATCGGCAAGCCGGATTCGGCGCGCTGGCCGGCGCCGGCACCGCGGTCTGCGGCGCCTCAGCAACCCTCGCGACTGCAATCGTTGTGCCCGACTACAAGGGCAAGGAAGCGGACATCGTCTTCGTCGTGGTTGCGGTCAATGCGCTGTCGACCATCGCGATGGTGCTCTACCCGCTGATCTGCAGCTCGCTCGGTTTCGATCCGCAGGCCACCGGCGTGATGCTCGGCGGAACCATTCACGATGTCGCGCAGGTGGTCGGCGCCGGCTACGCGGTATCGGACCCGGTCGGCAACACCGCTGTGGTCGTCAAGCTGTTCCGGGTGTTTCTGCTGTTCCCCGTGGTGATCCTGATCGGCTGGTGGTTCGCGGGCGCGACCGGCGTCAGCGACGCCCGGAAGATTCCCATTCCGGTGTTCGCGCTGGTGTTCGTCGGCCTCTCGATCCTCAACAGCGTGGCGCCGTTGTTTCCCGCAATCGCGCCGCTCTACGCGCTCCTGCGCGCGCCGCTGATCGAAGCCTCGACCTGGGGCTTGCTGATCGCGATCTCGGCGCTGGGGCTCGGCACCTCGCTGCCGGCGATCGCGCAGCTTGGCTGGCGCCACGTCGCCACCGTGACGATCACCACGATCGTGATCCTGGCGGCCGTAACCGGCGGCCTGCTGGTGCTGTGAGTTCGGGCGACGGCGCCGTCACCATGCGGCCGGCAGACCGACCGCGGCGAGTGCCGACACCACCATGGTGCCGCAAATCAGGCTCCAGCCGCCGGCGACGATGGTCGCCACCATCACCGGCATGAACGCCTGACCGTCGGCCTGCGCGGCGCGGATCGCGGCGCGCATGATGATATAGGGGGCGGCGAACACCAGCATCGGCACCGCCGCAAGCGCGGCAAGGCGCGAGCCCTGATGGAGTTCGCCGAAGCCCGCCGGCCGCCGCGTGACAAGCTGATACGCCGTCGCGATCAATCCGGCGACGGCAAATCCGATCCCAAGCGCGAACAGTGCCTCGATCTGATCGGCTGACATGGAGTTCCTCCGACGCCGCACCCGGGGTCGGAGTCTCCATCGCAAAGCGGCTTACGCCGCGCCATCACATCCTTAACTGAAGGTTAACGCCAAGCGGCCCATCTTGGCGGACGGGTGGTGCTGGGCCGCGCCGTCCCGCCCGCTGCAC
Source organism: Xanthobacteraceae bacterium (assembly GCA_050179645.1). Taxonomy (GTDB): domain Bacteria; phylum Pseudomonadota; class Alphaproteobacteria; order Rhizobiales; family Xanthobacteraceae; genus VAZQ01. The sequence continues at coordinate 16,426 of JBFXEX010000118.1, forward strand.
CGCGGCAGCCGCGTGGCATACTGGCTTTGATTCGCAGGGTCCGCGAGTGTCAGGATGACCGACATCGTCGGCAATCGATTCCGCAAGCCGCAATTGCGGCAGCGTCCCGGCGCGCACGGTCTGTCGCGCCTGCCGCTCTTGGCATTCGCCCTGGCCGGCTGCCTCGGCGTCGGCCTCGTGGTCTACCTGCTGTGGCCGCGCTGGCCCGCGGGGAGCGTGGCGCCGGATGCGCCGGCGCTGCCTATTACGATCGCCGGTGTCGCCTTCAACCTGCCGCCGGCCGCCATCCGCGTGCCGGTCCAGCGTCGCCCCGGCGCCCACGAGCGGATCGACCTCGCCTTCCTCTGGCCGTCGCTCGAACCGCCCGATCCCCATGCCAAGTCCGCGCCGGCGGTGATCAACGGCGAACCGGCGCCGGTGCAAGGGCTGGATCGGCTGTTCGTGACGCTCTCGGCCGCCAGCGACCGGCTGGCGCCCGCCGAGCGGGTGCAGGCGATCTACACGCGTTACGTCGGGCAGAACGCGACCGCCGATTCCCGCGGCCTGCTGACGCTGCCGTTTCGCGACGGCAGCCCCTATCAGGGCGAGGACCTGATCTATGATTCGCCTGCTAACGACGGCTTCCTGGTCCGCTGCACGCGCAACGGTCCTGGCCCCACGCCCGGCATCTGCCTCTACGAACGCCGGATCGAACGCGCCGATATCGTCGTGCGCTTTCCGCGGGACTGGCTCGATGACTGGAAAACGGTGGCGCAACGCGTCGACCGGCTGATCGCGCAATTGCAGCCGCGCACCTGAGCGCCGCTCCCATCGCGTCCTCGCGACGCGACGACGCCAGTGCCGCTGTGCCGCGGCGCGGGCGGATTATCGCAGCTTGCGGGGGCCACCCCGGCTGACATAATGAAGGTTCCCAAGAGAGTTTGCGGCGGGATGAATCAATCTGACCGGGGGGCTTTTCATTGCGGACGGCCGTCGACCTGCTTCTGGGATGTCTGCGCTTGTTGCTCGGCGTCATGCTGCTCGCCAGCGTGGTGTTGATCTGCGCCAATGCGTTCGGACGGTACGTGCTGCTGTCCCCGATCATCTGGGCCGAGGAGGTTCTCGGCTATGGCCTGGTCTGGATGGTCTATCTCGGCGCCGTTCTGGTGACAGCCTCGGATCAGCAGCTCAGAATGGATCTGATATTTCAATTCCTGGGCGAGCGACAACGCGTTGCGCTTCATTTGCTCGGCAATCTCGTCTTCATCACGGTGGGGCTCCTGATCATCTACCAGGCGCCGGCCACGATCTCTGAATTCACCCACCACAGCCAGGTCGCCAACCTGAGATCGGA
>JBFXEX010000119.1:0-17074 GCA_050179645.1 Xanthobacteraceae bacterium
GGCAACTCCCGGTATCTGCTGCCTTCGCGCTACGACGCTGATGCTCCAATGTCTCGAGCAACATTTAACCGGGTTACATATTCGGTTGTTGAGCAGGCCAAGCAGGATGGACTGCCGCTTGAACCGTTCACGGTCCACGACCTGCGGCGGACAGGATCGACCCTGCTGAATGAGTTGGGGTTCAATCGGGACTGGATCGAGAAGTGCCTGGCGCATGAAGACGGCAGGTCATCGCGAGGCGTCTACAACAAGGCAGAGTATGAGGTTCAGCGGCGTCATATGATGCAGGAGTGGGCGGACATCGTCGACGCGTGGATCGATGGACGTAAGCACGTGCCGACTCTGCTGCCGCCGGCTATGCCTCTGGTCGAGCTCGACCCTGCCCTTTGACCGGACGCGACTTTCGCTTGGACACGTCCGGATGTTGCGCGCGGCGGATCGGAGACGCCCGCCGCGCCATCAACCAAGCTTCAACTTCCGCCAGGTCCCACACGATGCAGCGCGGAGATAGCGCAAAGCGCAGAGGAAATTCTCCGCGTTGCTCCATCTCATAGATGGTGCTGTCGGCGAGCGGGACCATTTCGCGCAGTTGGTGACGTCGGATTGTTCTCCGAATACTCCTGGTCTCGACATGTGCCATCTCAATCTCCATCGCTTCGGCGATTGAGAACGATAGATACCGATATTGGAAGGCCTCTCGATGGACGGTGCGGCTCGCTCGGGCTGTAGCGTACACATCGGCGGGAATGACTTGTGCACTTCCTAAAGTTTCACGCGTCCGGTTGATATCGATGTTTTGCTGCGGGCTAAGTTGACGTCATGAGCCTTCCTGCGCGCAGCTCCTGCCGGGCCGGTGGCGGGGTTCGCCCGATGCTCCCCAAGGAGAGAAAGCCACCGGCGTTCTGCGCATGACCATCGACGCGGCCTCGGCGAAGGTGCGAGGGGGCGGGCCGATCGACGAAGCCGCGGACTACGAGTTGCCTGTCTGGGCAGGAACGATTCCCGTCGTGACGGCGCTTGGTCAAGCGATCGATGATGGGCGTCTAGCGGCTGGCGCGATCTTGCCCCACTCGGTGACTGCAGCTCGGTCCAAGCGGTGTGATGCGGCCTCAGTCGCTTCCGATGGCAACAGAAATAACCCGGTTCATTTCGCTTCGCCCGCCGGGACGGTACCTAACTATTGATCCTAACCGTTTAAGAGGTTAGGGCAAGGCGGCGGTATGGTTGAAGAGATGATCGTTGAATTTGAAATCGAGAAGGCGGTGTCGGCGGAGGCGATCGACGGCGTCCGCGCGCTTCTGCAGGACTATGCAGCGTCCTTGCCGGTCGATCTCACATACCAAGGATTCGACCGCGAACTGGCCGGGCTCGATCAGGTGTATGCGCCGCCTTCAGGCGCACTTTTCCTGACTAAGACTGAACGTGGCGACCTCGCTGGATGCGTCGGACTAAAGCAGGCGCCGTTACCCGGGCATGCAGAGATGAAACGCCTCTACGTCGTGCCTGCTAGCAGAGGGTGTCAGCTCGGAAGGCGACTGGTCTCGGCCGCCATGAGCGAGGCCCGAGCACTCGGCTATGGTGCGGTGCTGCTCGACACGTTGCCGACGATGGGCAGTGCGCGCCGGATGGACGAGGCCATGGGATTTCAGCAGATCGAGCCCTATTACGGCCCGACTCCGGCCGGCACGATTTTCATGTCGTGCTCACTCTCACTTGATCCCGGTCGACGGACGGAATTCTACTTCAAGATCAGCCGGACGCTCCACCCATTCGGGCGCGCCACCAACACCTGATCGCGATCAGGAGGGCGGAAAGTTTCGGCTTACAACGGGGGCGAGGGAGGGGCGTCGCTCGGCTCGCTCGGCGATCGCATGCAGTTGTGGGCATTCGCTGGCAAACCATGCCCGACCCGGCGACCACCGCGTCATGACCATGATGAAGATGTCGATGGCCGAGAAGCTTTCACCCAACATCCACGGGTCTTCAGCGAGTTGGTCGATCGCCTTCCAGAGCGAGCGGCGATATTCCGCTACTCGTTCGCGCAAGAGTTCGCCTTCGTTCAACACCCAGCGCTCGGGATAATCGGCGTAGGTGAATGTGGGATAGACCGCCGACGTCAATCGGAACAGCAGGCGAAGGAAAGCGGTCCGGTCTTTCGATCCAACGGCAGGCGCAAGATCGCTGTGCAGAAAGCGCTCGGCCAGCAGCAGCGTGATTGCACCACTTTCGCTTACTGCATCGCCCTCGGGCGTGACGACCGTTGGAACCTGCGCCAGTGGGTTGACCCTCAGGAGTCGTTCGCGCGCCTCGCCGGGCAAATCGAACCCGGATACGTCCTCAATAGCGGGCGTCACGTCGCAGCAAGCGAGCATTGCTTCAGCCAGCGTGGAACCCCACCCGGGAGCGCTATAAACGGTCCAAACTTGTTTAGTGGGCATGCGACTGCTTCGCGCGATCGTAGTGGCGTTTCGCTTTGGCGCGTGCACCACAATCGTTCATCGAGCACCAACGACGCCGGCCACTGCGACTCTCGTCAAGAAAGAGCCAGCCGCATTCTCCTCCCTCGCAGAGCCCGATCTTCTCTGCCGTGGGAGAGCAAAAGAGCGAGAGCGCGTCACGCGCAAGAAGAGTGGCCAACTCCTCGGCTGCATGGCGAGCGGTAAACGTCCATTCCAGCCCCGTGCTCGATGCAGCAACTTTGGGCGCGCGGCCCCCCGCCGCCAGCATCAGTCGCTCGACGATATTGCGGGGCGGCTTGTTCCCTTTCGCGCGCGCCAGGCCGAGCCGGAAAATGTCCTCGCGGATCGTAACGACGCGCGCGGTGTCGCCACGCGCAGCCGACAGGCGAGGTTGATCCTCTCGTGACAGGAGCTTCATCTCGCCCATCCAGCGCACAATCTCAGGCCAGCCAACCAAGCGTTCCGATGGCGTGTCGGACAGGTGCCAACCCGCAGTGTTCGCAAATTCCAGGGTCAGGCAATTGCCGACGCCGGCGGCGATCTTTTCTCGCACAATCTTGACGTTCGTGTCCGTCATTGAAGTCTCATACTATGCGACACCCTCATCACTACATAGGCCCAAGGGGCTTGGCGTCCGACTGCGCTGCGACCGGAGCAAACTGCAAGCTGCCGCTGCGATGAGGATTGGGATGAGCATCAGCGCGCTTCCCTCCAGACCCGCGAGGCCGCCGCTGAGCAATGGCGGCCCGGGGGATAAGCTGTACCGATCCACCCGACGGCCTCAGTCCATCATTACGCCGAGCAGATGTGATAACCCCATAACAGGTTAGGTTCAACTGCGAGAGCGTCGAGATCGCGATGAGAGTGAAGGCTATGAGGCAGTGAGGAACACGAATTTGTAGTCAGTTCGTTCTGCGAGATTGAAGGCGTGTTGCTCGAAGGTGAGCGCTCCTCGCTCCGGATGCTCAAAGGAGCGTATGCCACCGGCGCGGTGCTGCACGTCCTGGCTGTCCCAAGCGCTGGCAAACGCAGGGCTAGCGGCTTTCAATTCGGTGATGAACTCGGCCACTTGCACGTCGCGAAACAGGTGGCCGAAATCCGCCCTGAATTCGGCGAGCAGGCGACGAGAGCGACTGTCCCAGTCGGGGATGAGGCCACGTGCCCGTTCGTCTAAGAAGACGAAATGGAGCAGATTGCGGTCATTGTCGCCATCCAGCCACCCAGTGAAGAGGCTCGCCGCCGCCTCGTTCCAGCAACACGCCGTCCAAAATTTGTTGAGGCCGTAGGCCGGGTGACACGTCGCTTTCACGGCTGCGATCAGCGACGGGGGAGCGACTTCCGTGTTTTGCTGCGGCGCATCCGGGTCCAATCGACCGGCTAACTCAAAGAGGTATGCCCGTTCTGCGTGGGTCAAGCATAGCGCGCTAGCCAGTCGAACCAGCGTCTCGGGAGAAGCCTGCACTGGGCGGCCTTGTTCAATCCACGCGCACCACGTGGGGCTTATGCCGGCAAGCGTGGCCAGTTCCTCTCGCCGAAGACCAGGCGTTCTGCGCCGACTGGTCGCGAGCGGCGGTCGCGCGCGTTCACGGTGGGCTCGGATAAATTCGCCCAACAAGCGGCGTTGATCTTCGGTGAGCATATCGACCGTAATACTAGGATAACTGATGCCATTGTAATAGGTTGAAGTGACGCCGACAATGAATTTCGCTTGGCTGGGACCACTGACTCATGACGCTTGAAACCACTTCCATAACAGGCGGCTGCCTTTGCCAGGCAGTCCGTCTGATCGCACACTCGGCGCCGATCGCGACGCGCATCTGCTGGTGCCGGGTGTGTCAAAAGCTCGGCGCTGGAAGCGGCACGGTAAATGCCGCCTTCCGCTGCGACGCGATTGTGGTGACGGGCGAGCTCACCGACTTTGTCAGCGTCGCGGACAGCGGCAACCGAATGCATCGCCGGTTTTGTCCGCGCTGCGGCACGCACGTGCTGAGCGCTTCGGATAATAAGCCTGAGCTCATTTTCGTCCGGGTTGGTGTGCTCGATGACCCCGAAGTCGTTCGACCGTCCGCGGTGATTTGGCGGCACCGTGCGCCAAGCTGGGCGTGTGTGGACAGCGATCTGCCGAGCTATGGCGACCGACCGCCCTCGCTGTTCGAGGAGTAGGAGTCGCAGCCCGGCGCGAAAACATGGCTCAGCGCCAGCGCTTTGAACAGCCGGGGGCTCGGCGGCCGAATAGCATCTAACCCTATAAGAGGTTATAACAGGATAACGTTCTAGCTTGTCATCGCGGGCACGCGGGCGATTGTGTCGCAAAGAACTGGACAGGCTGTGATGAGCAAAGCGCACGAAAAGATCGTTGAACAACAGTTTGGGCCGCAGGCTCGAGCCTACGTGGAAAGCACTGTGCATGCACAGGGGGAGGACCTCGTCGCACTCGGCGACGTAGTGCGGTCCCAACGTCCGAAGCACGCTCTCGATCTCGGAACTGGTGGTGGTCACGTGTCATATATCATGGCACCCCATGCCACGCAGGTGACGGCTGTGGATCTGTCGCCTGAGATGCTAGCGGCGGTGCGCGCGACGGCGCGCGAGAAGGGCCTGGTGAACGTCCAGACAATCGAGGCGCCGGCCGAGCGCCTTCCCTTTGAGGACGGTCATTTCGACTTTTTGGCGTGTCGATATTCGGCGCATCACTGGCGCGACTTCGAAGCGGGAATGAGGGAAGCGCGCCGAGTCGTTCAAACTGGCGGGCGCGCCATCTTCATTGATGCATACTCGCCGGGGGCAACGCTGATCGACACCCACCTTCAGGCTGTGGAGGTGCTGCGAGATACGTCGCACGTCAGAGACTATTCGGCTGCCGAGTGGCTTGCTGCGTTGGGGCGTTCCGGCTTTGCTCACACGTCCTCCCGGACGTGGCGGCTACGGATGGACTTCCCGGTTTGGACGGCGCGGATGCGCACGCCTGCGGAAAATGTCCGCGCGATCCGAGCTCTGCAGCAGAGCGCTTCGTATGCCACGAAGGCGCACTTCGCGATCGAGGACGACGGCTCATTCATGCTGGACGTCCTCATGATCGAAGCCTCGGCGGCGTAGCCTAATGAGTTCCTCAACCGACAAGTTCGATGCCAACAGGGCGAATGAGTACGCGGAGCAGAGCCGCATCGCGCTCGCCGGCTACGACGCCTGTCACGAGCTAGCTGCCTGTTTGCTGTCAGAGGCACTCGGACGCGGGAGCACCGCGCATGTGTTGGTCGTTGGCGTGGGCGGCGTGGCAAACGAGATCGTTGTTTGTGGCCGTCTTGAGCCGTCTTGGCGATTCACTGGCGTGGACCCGTCGCCGGCGATGCTAGCCGGCGCGCAAGCTGCAGTGAGTTCTGCTGGTCTGTCAGAGAGGGTGAGCTGGTGCGCCGGCAGCCTCGATGCGTTGCCCGCAGGTCAGGTGTTCGATGCGGCCACGCTGATAGGCGTGCTTCACCACTTGGCCGGCCGAGAAGCGAAAGTCGATATACTGAATCAGATCGCGTCGCGATTGAAGCCAGGTGCTCCGCTCATCCTAGCCTGCAATCGGGGGACCTATCGCGACGACCAGACCTTCCTCACTGCCTGGGCTAATAGGTGGCGGATGGCTGGCACGCCAGATGAAGCGATCTGTGGCGTACAAAGACAGGCGTTCGGCGGGATCGCCAAATACTTGAGTAGCTGTAATCGGTGCTTATTGCGCGTCGCGCGCGGGATCGATGTCCTCGGAAATCTCCTGCCGCAGCTTCGGGCCCTTGGCGAGTCTGCGTCCCAGCGCGGCGACGAAGGCGTCGTAACGCTCGCCGGCCTGGGCTCGTGCGGCTGCCTGTGCCGGCTCGGGCAGCGGCGGATTAGTGGTCAACCAGAAGCGGACGAACACGGCGAGCATCTCAACCGAGATGCCGACGTCGCGCTCCATGCGCGTCATGCGCCGGTCGAGCTGGTCGAGGCGTTTGGTGGTCGCAGCCTCCTGTCGCTCGGCAGCATCCGGCGACAGGAAGGATGCGATCGCCGCCTCGGCGATGAGCGAGCGCGACTGATCGCGCCGCGCTGCATGAGCGGCGAGCGCCTTCATCACCTCGGGTTCGAGATAGACCGACAGGCGCTGCTTCTTCGACGGATTGGCCATGAGCGCCTCACAGCTCCATGCCGTCGTTCGGATCGAGCGAGACCTGGCGCGCCACGCCCTGCATAATCTGGTTGGCGCGCCTCATCCGGGCCGTGTCGTCATCGGCCTCGTCATCGAAGCCGGCGTCGAACTCGTTCTCGATCGGCGCCTTCTTCTCGACCGGCGCGGCGCGTTCCAGCTCGTGCTGGTGACGCCGTTCCGATCCGGTTGGATCTTCATCGCCGGCGTCCGCGACGATGGGGGCGCCGGCCGACACCACGCTCGCCGGCTGGGCCGGAAGCGTCAGCCGACTCCAGTCGTCCGCTCCCGGCTGCGTCGGCCTGGTGAGCGCCGGTGGCGTCATGATTCGATCCTTGAAGCGGCGATCTTCGTAGTAGCGGGCTTTCTTCGCGCGGATCGGCGGCGTGCCCGCGACCATGACGATCTCGTCGGCGGGCGGGAGCTGCATGATCTCGCCCGGCGTGAGCAACGGCCGCGCAGTTTCCGAGCGCGACACCATCAGGTGGCCGAGCCAGGGCGAGAGACGGTGGCCGGCATAGTTGCGCATGGCGCGCATCTCGGTCGCCGTCCCGAGCGCATCGGAGACACGCTTGGCGGTGCGTTCATCGTTGGTCGCGAAGCTGACGCGGACATGGCAGTTGTCGAGGATCGAGTTGTTCGGCCCGTAGGCCTTTTCGATCTGGTTCAGCGACTGCGCGATCAGGAAAGCCTTCAGGCCGTAGCCCGCCATGAAGGCGAGCGCGGATTCGAAGAAATCGAGACGGCCGAGCGCGGGGAATTCGTCAAGCATCAGCAGCAGCCGATGCCGGTTACCCTTGGCCTGCAGATCCTCGGTCAGGCGCCGGCCGATCTGGTTGAGGATAAGCCGGATGAGCGGCTTGGTGCGCGCGATGTCGCTGGGCGGCACGACCAGGTAGAGGCTGGTCGGATGCCGGGCTCCGACGATGTCGGCGATGCGCCAGTCGCAGCGGCGTGTAACCTCGGCGACGACGGGGTCGCGATAGAGGCCGAGGAACGACATGGCGGTCGAAAGCACGCCGGAGCGCTCGTTGTCGGATTTGTTGAGCAGCTCGCGCGCGGCCGACGCGATCACCGGATGCGGCCCGCTCTCTCCTAGGTGGGCGGTCTTCATCATCGCCGCCAAGGTGGACTCGATCGGACGCTTCGGATCGCTGAGGAAGGCAGCGACGCCTGCGAGCGTCTTGTCCTCCTCGGCGTAGAGGACATGGAGGATCGCGCCGACCAGGAGCGCGTGGCTGGTCTTTTCCCAGTGGTTCCGTTTCTCAAGGCTGCCTTCCGGGTCGACCAGGATGTCGGCGATGTTCTGCACGTCGCGAACCTCCCACTCGCCGCGGCGAACCTCGAGCAGCGGATTGTAGGCCGCCGACTTCGCATTGGTCGGATCGAAGAGCAGCACCCGGCCATGCCGGGCGCGGAAGCCCGCAGTCAGCGTCCAGTTCTCGCCCTTGATGTCATGGACGATCGCCGAGCCCGGCCAGGTGAGCAGCGACGGCACGACCAGGCCGACGCCCTTGCCGGACCGGGTCGGCGCGAAGCACAGCACATGCTCGGGTCCGTCGTGCCGAAGATAGGCGTGGTCGAACTTGCCGAGCACCACGCCGTCCTCACCGAGCAGGCCGGCGCCGCGCACCTCGTCATGACGAGCCCAGCGCGCCGAGCCGAATGTCTCGGCATTCTTCGCCTCACGTGCCCGCCATACTGACATGCCGATGGCGACGGCGATCGAGATGAATCCGCCGGACGCCGCGATATAGGCGCCCTCGACGAAGATCGGCGGCGCATAGGCGTCGTAGAAGTACCACCACGGGAAAAACGACCACGGATAGTAGATCGGCCAATGGCCGAGCATGAACCACGGCGGCCCGAGCTGGGGCTGAAAGCCGAGCTTCCAGGCCGTCCATTGCGTAGCGGCCCAGGTCGTCAACAGGACGATGGTGAAGACGGTGAGGATTTGACCCCACAGGATCTTGGTGGCCGACATGGCGGGTCCTTTCGCTTGGGATGGTGATCACAGGCCGAGCCCACGCTGGCGGCCAAAGCTCCAGTTGACGCCGCCGTCGCTTCGGGCGACGCCGGAGACGTGACGGCCGAGCTGCTTTTCGATTGATGGCGTCCAGGGCACGAGGCTGAAGCCGAGCCCGTCGTCGATCATGGCGAAGCGGCCGCTCGCGAGGTTCAGCCGCCGTTGATAGGTGCCGGTGACATATTCGCCGGACTGCGGCTTGATCTGGGGACGCCCGCTCTCGGCGGCGATGCGTTCGCCGACGGCCTCCAGCTCGCGACGCCGCAGCGTGTCGACCAAGCCGGGCTGGAAGCTGACGCCGCGCTTCTGGCGTTCGGCAAGACCCTTACCCACGAGGTGCTCGGCGCGCCGGTCCATGGCGTCGCGCACTTCGGCGCCGAAGCCGCCCCCCAGCGCGACAGGCTCGCGGGCGATGTTCTGCCGATCGAGCCATGTGGCGCCGGTCGCTGTGACCTGCCGGTCAATGTTGAGGTCGGAGCGCACCGCGATCGCCACGCGGCGCTGGCCACGGGCGTCATCGAACTTGCGAAGCTCGACGATCGACCCGGGCGCGCTGTCGCCAGCCGCGTTGAGGTCGGGCAGCTTGATGTGATGGGTGCGGCCGTCGACCCCGTCGATGACGGCGAAGGCTGTGCCCTTCAGCTCGTCATCGAGCCCGCGGGCGACCAGGCGGCCGATGACCGGATCGTTGAGACTTTCCGAGGCGAGCACATAGCTCGCCGCGCCGCGCTCGATGCCGCGCTCGGTGAGGCCGTGATGGATGCGCTTGATGATGTCGCCGCGTTCGCCGAGCTCGCGCAGCGTCGCCTCGGCTTTCTCCGAGATCGTCCACTGTCCCGGACCAATCTCCTCGGCAAGCCCAAGGCCTTCGAGCTTGCGCAGCCGTCCGACCTTCAAAGCATGGAATTCGTCGGGCTGCCGATCGGGATGCGGCGCGAGATCGATGACGCCGGTGCGATAGGCGTCTCGAGCGAGCTGGCGATCGAGGTTGGTCCAGCGGTCGGCCTCGATCTGGCGCTCCAGCGTCTGCCGGATCTCCTGCTCGGTGCGCGGCCCAAGCTCCTGGGTGATGAGGTCCCGCGCCCGATCGCGCATGCCCTCCTTTATGTAGTCGCGCGAGATGACCAGGTTCTCGCCGTCGTCGCGCACGCCGCGCACGATCAGATGGACATGCGGATGCTCGGTGTTCCAGTGATCGACCGCGACCCATTCGAGGCGCGTGCCGAGATCCTTCTCCATCTGGCCGACCAGCTCGCGGGTGAAGCCCTTGAGGTCGGACATTTCCAGCGCGTCGTCCGGCGAGACGATGAAGCGGAAGTGGTGGCGGTCATCCTCGGACCGCTCCGCGAAATCCTTGGCGTCGATGTCATCGCCGCCCGGACCGAACAGCCGGGCCTTCTCCCCGTCACGGGTGACGCCGTCGCGGCGCAGATAATCGAGATGCGTCGAGAGCGGCGCGGACCGTCCGCTATGGCGAACGACGCGCGCCTTGATGACCGCGCCGCGCGAGCGCGCGGTGATAAGGCGGTTCGCCTGGATCGAGGCGCGCTGACCGCGCCCGAACCGGGACCGCGCACCGGGCCCGATCTTCCCTTGTCGGGAGACGCTGCCACCGGCGCGCTGGGCGGCCGCCAGCGCCTGGGCGATAAAGGGCCGCGCCCGTTGCGCGCTGGTCGAGCGGATGCGGCCTGGCCGGATGCGGAATTCCTGCTCGTCGGTCATGACGAAGCCCCCACACATCGCGCCAAGGCGATGATATCTTTGAGAAATGCGCCGAGGCGCAGGCTGCGCCGATCAGGCGCACCTCGCGGAATCGCGCCATAACCCCTTGAAAAAGCACAACCGAACCAAGGCGCACATCGCGCCCCTTTATCCTGCCATCGTGCGGTTGTGTTTGCGGTCCTCCCTGCCAACACCCTCCAAACTGCGCTGGGGTTCGCCACGCTGCGATGGACGGGTGAGACAGTCATCGGGGGCCTGCAGGCTCCCGGCGGGAGACGAACAGGCCGCCGGTCGTGTTCGCATCGGCCGCCGCATCACGCGGTGTCGCCGCGGTGTCGCCGTCACGCGCCCGCGCATCGGCCTGCGCCGGACCTGCGCCCGGACCGCGATCAGAGGCGCCGATGAAGAGCGGTGCGCGCGTCCACGCCAGCGGATCGGCGGCAGCAATAGTGACGATGGCCGGAGACGCTTCGCCGCCGACGAGGGGAGTGAGCTGGGCGACATAGGCGCGCGTCTCGGCCGGCAACGGGCGGCCAATCGCGAGGTAGTCGTCGTACCGTGCGGGTCCCGCATTGTAGGCCGCGAGAAAGCCCGGTGCGCCGTAGCGATCGTAGAGTTCGCGCATATAGGCCGTGCCCGCGATGATGTTGTCGCGGGGATCGAACGGATCGCTGCCAAGGCGATAGTGGGCGCGAAGATAGGCCCAGGTGTCGGGCATGATCTGCATCAGGCCTATCGCGCCCTTGGGCGAGACGGCGCGCGCGTCGTTGGCGCTTTCAACACGCATGAGCGCGCGGATCCAGGCGACCGGAATGCCGAACCGCTGCGAGGCCTCGCTCACGAAGCCAGCGAGCTGGGTGCTCGCCTCGGCCGGGACCGGCGGCGCGGTCTGAGCCTGCGCCGGCGAAATTGGCGCGGCGACAGACGGAAGGCCGGAAAGAAGAAGGAGGATCAGCCGGTGGGCGGCACGGGACTTCCGCGTGCCGCCCCGATGATGCTGCGATCGATGCGGGGCGCGCACCGATCAGTCCTCCCTCTCGCGCGTGTTGGGGCGCGGCTTGGCGGGCCGCGACCAGTGCAGACCCCAGGTGCTGTCGTCGCTGGAGCGGAAGAGATTGGCGCGCAGCGGACGCGGGAACAGCGGGCTGTCGAGCTGCACGGAGACGTAGTCGCCGGCGCGTTCGCCGACATGCTTCCAGCCAGCGCCGATCTCGATGCCGTCGTCCCCGCCGAGCAGGACACGGTAGTCCGGCGCGTTGTCGGCCTCCGACGCCTCGGCCGGAACGAAGGCGAGTTCGGCGTCGATGCCGAGCGCGGTGAGCCGCCCGGAATAGCCGGACTTGGTGCGGGTGAATTGGCCGATCTGGGTCATGGTCGTCTCCTTCGGTTGAGGGGTGGAAGCGGCAGTTCAGCGGGTCGGCGCGCGCCAGACGTAGCGGCCGTCGCCATGCTCATCGGTCCAGAACGGCGTCGCCCGGCCGATCACGTCGCTGGTCGGCAACGGCCCGAAATAGCGGCCGTCGAGACTGTCGCGGACCGACCAGTTCATGAGGAAAAGCTCGCCCTGGGCGATGCGACGGCAGCCCTGCCAGACCGGCAGCGACCGACCGAGATGGTCGCGGTCGAGCGCATCGCCCATTCGCACGCCGTCGACGGTGATGGCGTGATCGCGGCGGCAGACCTGTTGGCCGGCAATACCCGCGACGCGCTTCATCAGAGGCACGCTGCGGCCGATATAGCCGCGCTCGACCATGAACGCCGCGAGCGGTTCGGGCGCGCGCACGGCCACAAGATCGGTGACCTCGAAATGGTCGGAGGGCGCAATGCTGTAGAGCCCGATCGGCGTGCTGGCCGACGCATTCCAGATGAGCTTTGTCGGGAAATCGACGAAGGCGGCGGTCGCCATGCCTATGGTCAGGATGTAGGTGACCATGACGTAGCCGAAGCGGCTCATGACCCGGCCCTCCGACGAAGGAGGAAGGCCTTGTGGTGCTGGGCCGTGTAGGATCGCGGCTGTTCGCCGGCGCTCATCCGATTGTGGACGTGCCGCCAATGGTCCGGCGAGACGTCGCCCGGATCGATGCCGATCGCTTCGATCGCATCGATCATCTGCAGCACGCGCTCGACCTTCGGCCAGCCTTCGACCTTCAGCAGGATGTCGCCGCCGGGACACACGAAGGGCACGGTCTGCTGCGGCTCGCCGGCGCGGACGGTGCGCAGCACGTCGAGATGCGAGGCGATGGTCCCGTAGTCGTTGGCGGCCCAGCGCACGAAGCCGAAGACGCTGCCTGGCGCAAAGCGCAGCACGCGCCGACGGCGATCGAGGATCTGTTCGCCGACCTCGCGGCCGAACCTGATCCAGTTCTCGACACGCTTCTCGATCCATGTGAGTTCGACCTCGGTCAGATCGTGGGGCGGCGGCGCGGCCGGCTTCGGCCCGCCACGCGCATGGATGGCGGCGGCGCCGGTCATGTCGCGTCTCCAGTGCTGTTGGGAAATTCGCGCGCGAGCAGTTCGCGCAGCATGTCCGCCACGGTGACGCCGCGCTGGAAGGCAGCGATCTTGATCCGGGCGCGCTGGTCCGGCGTGACGTCGATCGTCAACCGCGCTGTGTAGATGGCGGCGTTGGGGGCGCGCGGCGCAGGTGCGTCGGCGGCCCTGATCCAGGTCTCCGCGTCGGCTGGCCGAGTGGCGAAGCTGCGCTTCGGAGGCGTCACGGTCATGGCGCGATCCTCCCGATCTCCGTGACCAGCGCAGCGATCTCGCGGGCTGCGGCACTGTCGCTGTCGAGTTCGCCGACCAGCCGGCCGGTCTGCGCGGTATCGGCGAAGGCGACGCGCTGGCCGATCGTGGCGGAGAGCAGCGGCGGGTCATGATCGGCGAGCGTCTCGGCGGTCTCGCGGGCGATGACGGTGCGTGCGGCGCAGCGATTGAGGACGAAGCGCGCAACGAGCTGCGGCCGGTAAATGCGGGCCTCGCCGAGCAGCGACAGCATCTCGGCCGACGCCCAACCGTCGAAGGGCGAAGGCTGCACCGGGATCAGCACCAGGTCGGCGGCGAGCAGCGCCGAGCGCATCAGCCCGGCGACGCGCGGCGGCCCGTCGATGATGACGTGGCCGACGTCGCGGGCGATCTCCGGCGCCTCGCGATGAAGGGTGTCACGTGCCAGGCCGACCACCCCGAAGAGCCGAGGCAAGCCTTCTCGCGCCCGCTGCTGCGACCAGTCGAGCGCCGAGCCCTGCGGGTCCGCATCGATGAGGGTGACGCGCTGACCGCGCTTTGCCCATTCGCCGGCAAGGTGGAGCGCGATCGTCGTCTTGCCGACGCCGCCCTTCTGGTTGAGCAGCGCGACGATCATGACGGTCTCCCGGCGATCGGGGACTCGTCCACACGCGGCGAAAATGCGGTTCGCGTTAGAAAGATTCCGAAGGAATCTAGGTTAGAGAAGTTACAGGGCTCGCAAGCGGCTGATTCAACTAAAGGATTCGGCGATTCCGGTCCCCGATAGCACGAGGATCGGGTCCTTGATGGCACGATGGGTCCGGTCCCTGACAGCACGAGACGATTCACAGCTTATCCCCAGAGCGCTCGGTTGAGCGGCGGCGCTGGCGGGGGATGCCGAGCGCGTTCGGATCGATGGGTTTGAAGGAGAGGATTTCGGGGCCGCCGAGGCACTGCTCGATGGTCAGGCTGTAGCCTGGCAGCGGCTGGCGGCGGACGATTTCGCGCAGGTCGTAGGCGAAGTGTTTGAGTGGCGAGAGTGAGCCGGACTTGGCGTGCAGATGCGGGAAATCGAAGCTCCAGCCGAATTCTTGCTTGCCACCGTGCTTGCGGACTAAGCGATAAAGCCAGCGTTCAAGCCCGCCTGTCAGGCCGAAGTAATTGCGATCGATCGTCAGTACGAGCGCATCGTCGAGGACAGCCCCATAGAACCAATCGGGCACGATCAGCTCGAGGCCGAGTGGTCGGCCGCGTGCATCGGCGCGTTCCTTCCATTCATTGATCCAGGAGAAGCGGTGCAGCCGCCGCTCGGTCGGTTGGCGGATCGATGTCGCGACGGTCGTCGACTGGAGTCGGTCGAGCGCGGCCTTCAGTCGGTCGTAGTCGCGCAGGCTGACACCACGGCCAATGAACTGCAGAATCTCGTAGGGCGTCGTCGCCATGAGACGCGACGGCCGCAGTCCGTGATCGCGCGCCTCGACGATCTGCGAGGCGGCCCAGATCAGCACATCGGCGTCCCAGATCGTGGCCATCCCGTGCTCGGGCACAGCCTCCACACGAATGACGATTGAGGCCGTCTTGAAGTCGATCGGCGCCAGCCGCTTCGACTTGCCGAGCGCGAAGAATGGGTAGGCCATCAGGTCCTGCGCGTCGCGCGGTGCGAGATCGCCGGGCAGCGCCCGAAAGAGATCGAGTTGCTCGCGTTCGCTGTGGTGGTGGCGCGCCGACATCATGACCAGCTCAGCGCGGGATGCGGCCGGCAGCGGTAGGGGAGGCCGCGTGTCGCTTTGCTGGGAGCACGGTCCCGCCGCGCGGGTCGGAGGTCGACGTGACGAGACCGCGATCGGCCCAGGCGTGGAGATCCTCGACCGAATACACGACGCGGCCACCGAGCTTCCGGTATGAGGGTCCCGTGCCGTAGGTGCGATGCTTTTCGAGCGTACGTTCGGAAAGACCGAGGAAGCGGGCGGCCTCCTGGGTTCTCAGGTATCGTGGCGGTAGATTGGCGGCTTTTTCGGCCATGATCGAACCTCCGAGGTCTCGCGGGTCGCCGCTGGGGATGAGCGGCGGGTCGCGAGCACGGTGGCGCGGAGACGGCGTCTGGGACGATGTCGGAGTAAAGTCGCTAAGATCGACACCCCGGTCGGGTTGTCAGCGGTCTCGGCGTGGTCGGCGCAATAGCGAGCGATATCCGCCGCGCACGAGATTTTGGCCGTCACGAACAAGGCGAATTGTCGTCTCGCGGATCGCAGTCCCGACCCAGCTTTCGGGATTGCTGTCATGCTGCGGGAAAAGATCGCCGGCGATGGCCCGATATGTTGCGCCATCAGCCTTGGCATCGACGGCGCGCAACATCTGCCGAGCTCGAAGTCTACGCTGTTTGGTCATGCGTGGGTCGGCCGGCACCGGCTTGCCTGTTACGGCGGTCCAGAATCGACCGAGCGCTCTCAAGCGGTCCGGCGTAAGTTCGTCGAAGATCACCACGGCTGCGAGTGGGGCGCTGCTTGGGATGTCAGCGCTTTCGATGTCGAAGGCCTCTTCCTGTATGGAAAGCCGTACTCGTCCAGGCACCACTTGGAGTACGTTCTGCGTCTGGAGCGCCTCAGCGGTGAGGCCGGAACCTTCTGAGGGCGCTGGCCCGTTGGCGAGGATCACCAGGGCCGGATCGATTTGCGGGGTCCAGAAGATAGGCTGGATTAAAGCTGAGTTGCGAGGGTCGGCGACGAAATCGCAACCCCCATTGGGCGGCAAAATTCCGCGCGGCGTCCTCGGTTATCCTGCCGATCGCCACAAGTTCCTGATATGCCTTTCTGTAGTCTTCATTACGACGTAGAAATTCCCAAGCAAGGTCGCCCGGGGTCAAGTCGTCGATATAGTTATAGGCGGATGCAGACCGCCAGCTTTTGTCTTCCGACATCCTCCACAGCCTCCCCCGCAGATTTTACGCAACGCGAGTTATGGAGCCGTACAATTCCCGGTTGGACGAAGCGGCGGAAGAACGAAGTGTCTGCAACGTGATGCGTCTCGCGCATCACCTCAATGAAGCCGGCCTTGGAGAAACTCGCAAAAGCCGCTCCGCGTCATCCATTTCGCGCGATCGAGATGGGCCGTGTAAACGTCCAGAGCGCGCTTCGGGTCAGAATGAGGGTCAAGCCCGAACAGCACCGTGGCGACTTCCCTCCAGTCCGCGCCCTCGGCTTCGGCGTCCAGCAGACGCGCGTAGAGCTTTAGGTGCGCATGGTCATAGGCCGTGAGCGCGGCGCTTGCTGGTGGCTGGTCCAGAAAATCGGTGTTTGTCACTGCTTCCCCCAGTGAGGAGGAATATTCATTTTGGGGGTAATTGTTAACGCCCATTTTACTACGAGGGTGGCGAACGGCCCGCCTGCGCTCATGCGTCGTGTCGACACGTCGCGCCGGATCTCAGGGTTTCTTCTCCGCGTGAACAAGCATCACTCCCGTGCCTTGGGCAGAATTCAGGAAGACGATGCCTCCGCGCTCGAACGCGCGCCGGACTTCATCCCGCGTGCTCTCGTACACGCTGAGCTCGCTTGGAGACTCGAGGCGCTTGAGCGCGGTCAAAGATACCCGGGCCTCTTCGGCGAGCGTCTCCTGTGTCCAACCCAGCAACGCGCGCGCGGCCCGTGATTGTCGGGCGGTGATCATGCATGATCACCTCCCACTCGGACCTACGTGCATTCCAGAACTACGACTAAAATAGTCGCTCTTGTGCGCAAATGCCAGCCGGAATTGCCCTCGGGGCCCGTCTGTTGGGCTTTTGCCGGGAACTGATTCGGTCGCCTTGTGAGCCGATGGCCCCGGCCTTTCGGCCGGGGCCTCGCGCGGTGGCCTCAGTCGCCGCGCCGCCCGTTCGGACGGGACCAGATCAGCGAGAAGGGGTCGTCGCCCTCGTCGTCGAAGAGGTTGGCGTAAAGCGGGGCGTTGACGCTCGGATCGTCGAGCTTGAGGCCCAGATAGTCG
>JBFXEX010000120.1:0-17056 GCA_050179645.1 Xanthobacteraceae bacterium
GAAAGTGCAGATGCCGATATTCTTGCTGGCCGCGCGTGATGACGAGGTGGTCGCGCCGGCGCAGTTGTTCGCCGCCAAACGGCTGGTCGGCACCACCGCGGACAACATTGAGACCGATACCGTCGATTGCCGGCATATCGGGCTGTTCATGGGCCGCGCAGCGCTTCACGGTCCCTGGCCGAAGATCGCCCGCTGGATCACGGCGACGGACGCCATCGCGCCGCCATTGGACGGGATTGACGCTGGCAACACCGACACGAGCGGTGCCGGCCGTGCTCCGGCGCGCGCGCCGCTCTGAACGCAGTTCAACCGTTCTGAGTGCGAGCGCGACACCTGTTCAATCCATCTTCGTTTCGCTCTAAGGTCGCCGGCTGGAGTCAGCGCCGCGCGGACTGCGTCGCAGGAGGAATGGGGATGGAGCTTGGGCTCGAAGGAAAAGTCGCGCTGGTGACGGGGGCAAGCCGCGGCATCGGCCGCGGCATTGCACTCGCCTTCGCAAAGGAAGGTTGCCACCTGATGCTGACCGCGCGCGACGTCAAGGCGCTCGATGAGGTCGCCGAAACGATCCGCGGCAACGGCCGCAGGACGGCCGTCTCGGTGCTCGATCTGCGCGAACCAAAGGCTCCAGCCGCGGTGATCGATCAGGTGAAGCGCGAGTTCGGCGGTCTCGACATTCTTATCAACAATGCCGGCACGACCAAGCGTGGCGATTTCGCCGCTCTGACGGACGAGGACTGGGCCGATGGCTTCGCGCTCAAGTTCTTCGCCCACATGCGTCTCGCGCGCGCCGCCTGGCCGTTGCTGAAGGAGCGCAAGGGGGCGCTGGTTGCCATCGGCGGCACCAGCGGCCGCAAGCCCGAGAAACGCTTCACCATCGGCAGCTCGGTCAACGCCGCGGTCGCGGCCTTCACCAAGTGCCTGGCCGACCTCGGCAAGGACGACGGCGTGCGGGTCAACTGCATCCATCCGAGTCTGGTCGAGACCGAGCGGCAGTGGCGGCGCATCCGCGCCGCCGTCGCGGAAACCGGCGAACCGGAAGACAAAGTGCGCGCCGTGCTCTGCCGCGAGACCGGCATCACCCGCTTTGGCACCGTCGACGACGTCGCCGACCTCGTCACCTTCATGGTGTCGGCGCGCGCCACTTGGCTGCAAGGCGCGACCGTCGATCTGGACGGCGGGGAGATACCGGTTCTGTGAACGTTCTGCTCACGCCGGCGCGGATCGGTCCGGTCGAGATCAAGAACCGCATCGTGATGCCGCCGATGACAACGCGTACGGCGGATGCGGAAGGTTTCGTCACCGACGACAGCATCGCCTACTACATGGCGCGGGTGGACGGAGGCGTGGGCCTGATCACCATCGAGATGGCCTCGCCGGAAAAATGCGGCCGTCACCGCCGGCACGAGGTCGGCATCTACGACGACCGGTTTCTCCCTGGCCTCGCGCGTCTCGTGAGCGAAATTCACCGCGGCGGCGCCAAGGCCTCGATCCAGCTCGGTCACGGCGGCGGCCATACCCGCAAGGACATCTGCGGCGAAACACCGATCGCGCCATCCGCGATCCCGCATCCAGTGTACGAGACCACGTTCGAGACCATCGTGCCGGAGGAAATGAGCAAGGCGCGCATCGCCGAGACCACCGCCGCGCACGTCGCTGCTGCGGTGCGTGCCCAGCAGGCCGGATTCGACTGCGTCGAGATTCACGCCGCGCACGGCTATCTGATCTCGCAATTTCATGCGCCGTTCGAAAACCGCCGCACCGATGAATACGGCGGCAGCCTGGAGAACCGCGCGCGCTTCGGGCTCGACATCTTGCGCGCCGTCAAGGCCGCGGCGCCCGGCCTTGGCGTGATCTATCGCCTGTCGGTCGAGGACTTTTTCGACGGCGGCCTGCCGTTTCACGAAGGCAAGCAGATCGCGCTGTGGGCGGCCGCCGCCGGCGCCGATGCGCTGCACATTACCGCCGGACATTATCGTTCGTTGCCGTCGGCGCAGATCGTGCTGCCGCCGATGGAGATGCCGGATGCGCTGTTCTTGGACTATGCCGCAGAGATCAAGCCACTGGTCACTGTGCCGGTGATCGCGGTCGGCCGCCTCGGCGATCCGGAGATCGCCACCGCAGCCGTCGCCGACGGCAAAACCGATTTCATCGCGCTCGGCCGCACGCTGGTGGCCGATCCGGAATGGGTCAACAAGCTCGCGCGCGGCGAGCCGATCCGGCGCTGCCTCGCCTGCAACACCTGCATCAACGAGATGCGCGGCGGCGCGCGCATCGGCTGCGTCGTCAACGGCTCGGCCGGAAGAGAGACGGTGTTCGCACATCCAAGCCCGCCCCGCGGCGAACGCATCGGAGTGATCGGCGCGGGCCCGGCCGGGCTCACCTACGCGTCGCTGGTCGCCGAAGGCAACTCGGTCACGATGTTCGAGAAGCAGAAGCAGCCCGGCGGTTCGTTCCGCTACGCCGGCAAGGCGCCCCTATTCCAGGAGGTTGAGGCGAGCGAGGCAAGCTTTCGCCGCTATGTCGCCGATATGACGGCGGCCTGTAGCCGCAGGGGTGTAACCTTCCGGTTCGGCACCGACGTGCGAAAACAGCCGCAATTGCTGGCGCCGTTCGACCGCATCGTCATCGCGACCGGCGCGGATTACCGCTTCGGTCTCGGCCCGCTTGTCCGGACCGCACTCGCGTGCGGCGTTGGACACTGGCCCGGAATATCTCATCTATTTTCGCATCCGAAACTGCGTGACTGGTTCTATCATCAGGCACGCCGCGCCACGGGCGACGCGTTCCGGGCGCTGGCGCGGCCTGGGCAGACCGTTGTCACGATCGGCGATGCCGCGCGGGCCGGCAAGAGCAAGCCGGCGATCACAGGCGCGTTCGAGGCCGCGCTGCTCCCTAGCGGCCCGCGCACGAGCGTGGCACGTTCGATGCAAGACGGTCCAAGGCAGCCCGCCGTCACCAGATAGGCGGGTCATCAGAGCGAGGTCATGGGCGAAATCCGCTTCCTGCTCAATGGAGAGCCGCGCGCCGTGACGGGCGTGTCGCCGACCACGACCGCACTCGACTGGTTGCGTCTCGACGCGCGGCTGACCGGCACCAAGGAGGGCTGCGCCGAAGGCGACTGCGGCGCCTGCACCATCGTGGTCGGGCGGCCTGACGGCGAGCGGCTGAACTATGAGGCGGTCAATGCGTGCCTGATGCTCGTGCCGCAACTCGACGGCGCGAACGTGCTGACCATCGATGGCCTTGCGGCGGCCGACGGCACGCTGCACCCGGTGCAGCAAGCACTGGTCGATGCCGACGCGACGCAATGCGGCTTCTGCACGCCGGGCTTCGCCATGGCGATGTTCGCCTTCCATCACGGCGGCGAAGGCCCCGAAGACACGCGAATCCACGAGGCGCTCGCCGGCAATCTCTGCCGCTGCACTGGTTATCGCGCCATCGTCGATGCCTGCCGCCGGGTCGCCTCCGGTCCGTCCGACCGCTTCGCTGCGGCCGGCGCGCAGACCGCCCGCACCGTAGCAGAATTGCCTGTCTGCTCCGATTATCGCCACCGCGAGCAAATCTATCTCACGCCGCGCACCCTCGATGAATTGCTCGCCGCGGCAGCGCACCATCCGAACGCCCTGATCTATGCCGGCGGCACCGATCTCGGGCTGCGGGTCAGCAAGGACCGCGAGCCGTTTCCCTGCGTGATCTCCACCTCAAGGGTGGCCGAGTTGCAGGGGATCGCAACCGACGCGCGGGCGCTGACGCTCGGCGGCGCCGTCACCTACACGCAGGCGCTGCCGCATCTCGATGCTCACTTCCCGGATTTCGGCGCGCTGGTGCGGCGCATCGGCTCGCGCCAGATCCGCAATCTCGGCACGTTCGCCGGCAACCTCGCCAATGCCTCGCCGATCGGGGACACCATCCCGTGCCTGATGGCGCTCGATGCGTCGGTGACGCTCGCCTCCCGCACCGGCACGCGCAGCGTACCCGCGGACGAGTTCATCACCGGCTATCGCAAGACAGCGCTTGCGCCGGGCGAAGTGATCGCGGCGATCCGGATTCCGCTTCTGTCCGAAGGCCAGCGGTTCTTCGCCTACAAGCTCTCCAAGCGCTTCGACCAGGACATCTCGACGGTGGTGGCGGCGTTCCGCCTCGCGCTCGACGGCGACACTGTGCGCGAAATCCGCACCTCGTATGGCGGCATGGCAGCGCGCACGATGCGCGCCACCCGTCTTGAAGCCGCGCTGACCGGCCGCGTCTGGCGAGATATTGCGCAAGCCGAGATCGACGCGGCACTGGCGCAAGATTTCACCCCGATGGGCGATCATCGCGGCAGCGCCGTCTACCGGCTGCGCGCGGCCGCGAATCTCGTCCGACGGCTCCAACTTGAGAGCACGTCAGCAACAGCGACCCGCCTGGAGGCGCTATGAACACGCCCCTCGCCCGCATCCGCGGCGGCGTCCACACCGCGGTCCGTCACGACAGCGCCGTCGGCCATGTCACCGGGCGCGCGCTCTATATCGACGACGTGCCGAATGTGCCGGGCACGCTCGAGGCCGCGCTGGTGCTGAGCCCGCACGCGCACGCGCGCATCCTGAGCATCGACATCAGCCGGGCGCTGGCCGCACCCGGCGTCGCGGCGGCGATCGTTGCGTCCGACATTCCGGGCAAGAACGACATCGCGCCGATCCGCAGCGACGAGCCGCTGCTGGCCGCCGATGTGGTGGAGTATGTCGGCCAGCCGGTCGTCGCGATTGCGGCCGCGACGCTCGATCAGGCGCGCGCCGCCGCAAAACTCGTGGCGATCGACTACGAGCCGCTTTCCGCAATTCTCACCGTCGAAGACGCCATCACGCGCGAAGCGTATGTAGCGCCGCCGCAGACCATCGTGCGCGGCGATGCCGCCGCCGCGCTCGCCGGCGCACCGCACCGGCTGACCGGCGAGATACGCTGCGGCGGCCAGGATCACTTCTATCTCGAGGGCCAGATCGCGCTTGCCACGCCGGGCGACGACGGCACTCTCTACGTGCTGAGCTCCACCCAGCATCCGACCGAAGTGCAGCACGGCGTCGCGCACCTGCTCGCAATGCCGTTCAACGCCGTCACCGTGGAAGTGCGCCGGATGGGCGGCGCATTCGGCGGCAAGGAGAGCCAGGCCACCATCATCGCCGGCATCGCCGCGGTGCTCGCCTGGAAGACGCGGCGGCCGGTCAAGCTGCGGTTGCCGCGCGACGACGACATGCAGGCGACCGGCAAGCGCCACCCGTTCCTGATGCGCTACGACGTCGGCTTTGACGGCGACGGCCGCATCCTCGGCGTCGACCTGACGCTGGCGGCGAACGGCGGCAACGTCGCCGACCACACGCCCGCGGTCGTCACCCGCGCGCTTTGCCATGCCGACAACTGCTACTGGCTGCCGCATGTCCGCTTCCTCGGCCTCTCCTGCAAGACCCATACGGTGTCGAACACTGCGTTCCGCGGCTATGGCGGGCCGCAGGGCATGCTGGCGATCGAAACCATCATCGATTGCATCGCCCGGCACCTCGGACTGACCAACGAAGCCGTGCGCCAGCGCAACTACTACGGCATCGGCCGCAACGACGTGACGCCCTACGGCATGCGCGTAGAGGACAACATCATCGAGCGGGTCGTCGCCGAGCTCGAGCGCACCGTCGGCCTCGATGCCTGGCGCGCCGCCGTCGACGACTTCAACCGCCAGAGCCCGGTGATCAAGAAGGGCCTCGCCACCATGCCGATCAAGTTCGGCATCTCGTTCAATCGTCCCACGCTCAACCAGGCCGGCGCGCTAGTCCATGTTTACACCGACGGCAGCGTGGTGCTGAACCACGGCGGCACCGAGATGGGCCAGGGCCTGTTCGTCAAGGTCGCACAGGTGGTCGCGGAGGCGTTCAGCATCGACCTGGAGCACGTGCGAGTCTCGGCGACGTCGACCGGCAAGGTGCCGAACACCTCGCCGACCGCCGCCTCCTCCGGCTCAGACCTCAACGGCATGGCGGCGCTCAACGCCGCGGTCGAGATCCGGACCCGCATGACCGAGGTCGCGGCCGAGCATTTCGGCGTGCCGCCCGCCGACATCCTGTTCTCCGCCAATCGCATCTATGCGGGCAACCGCAGCATGTCGTTTGCCGAGCTGGCGCTGCTGTCATGGGACAAGCGCGTATCGCTGTCGGCGACCGGCTACTACCGCACGCCGAAGATTCACTGGGACTTCGCCACCAACACCGGCCGGCCGTTCTACTATTTCGCCTATGGCGCCGCCGCCGCCGAGGTGGCCGTCGATACGCTCACCGGCGAGATCCGCGTGCTGCGTGCCGAATTGCTGCAGGACTGCGGCCGCTCGCTCAATCCGGCGATCGACCTCGGCCAGATCGAGGGCGCGTTCGTGCAGGGCATGGGCTGGCTTACCAGCGAAGAACTGTGGTGGGACCCGCAGGGCCGCCTGCGCACCCATGGTCCCTCGACCTACAAGATTCCCGGCAGCCGCGACGTGCCGCCCGTTTTCAACGCGCGGATTCTCGCCGATTCGCCTAACCAGGAATCGACCGTGTTCCGCTCCAAGGCGGTGGGCGAACCGCCGCTGATGCTGGCAATCTCCGTCTATCTCGCAATCCGCGACGCGGTCGCGAGCGTCGCCGGGCATCGCCTCGCCCCGAACCTTGATGCGCCCGCCACGCCGGAGCGCGTCCTCGCCGCCGTCGACGACATCCGCGGCAGCCGGTGACCGACGGCAATTAAGAAAGCATTTAGCAAGAATGCAAGACTTGCGGGAAATGCGGCGGCGTCAACTCCCGCAACACAGTTGCTCCCCTTTCGCGTGTTTTGGTCGCTCAGCCACGGGGGATCGAACATGCAAGAACCATCGCTGTCGGAACTGCCCCAGGATTTCATGGCCTGGCAAGAAGACTTCTTTGACAAGAAGAAGAGCGCGATGCGCATCCTGAAGCAGAATTCGCGAAGGATTTGGACAAGCGTTGCAGGCGTCAGCGCGGTTCTGGTTCTGGCGTACGCGCTGACCCAGACGTCGTCCGCGACAACTGTGCCGTCGCCGAATTCGGCCGCCGTTGAAATAGCGAGCCAGCCTGCCGTCGGCTCCTCGGGCGAGATGGACGCCTTGAGGACTGCTATCAGCACCCAGAATGCGACAAACCAGCAGATTGCCGCGGCAATCGACGCGCTGCGGGCCGAGCAGAAGGAATTGCGGAAGCAAATCGCCGCAATGCAGGCTGCATTGCAATCTCCCGTGACCACCGGCTCGATCAGCCCGCGCCCGCAGGCGAGGCCTCTGCCGCCGAAGAAAGCGGAGCAAGGTCAGGCGCGTCACGTTCCCTATCCCGACCCGCGCCAGGTTCCTTATCCGCCACGTTCGAATTGATGCCGCCTTACTTTGCGCGGGGCACGACGCCCCCAACGTCATGGCCGGGCACAGCCGTCCGAAGGACGGCGTCGCTTCGCTCCGCCTATGTCCCGGCCATCCACGTCTAAGCTCGGCCAACAAATCAAGACGTGGATGCCCGGCCTTCGCCGGGCATGACGATCCAAACCGTATTCATCGATCGCGCGAATATCATCGCTCGCCAAGCAGATCGGCGCAGGCCAGCGCAACGATCTTGGTGGCAGCCGAGAGATCGTTGAGCCGCAGGTTCTCGTTGGCGTTGTGCGCATTCGCCTCCAGGATCGAGCGCGGCCCCGCGCCATAGAGCACGATCGGAATGCCCGCCTCCGCATAGTGCCGTGCGTCGGTGTAGAGCGGCACGCCGGTGAGCGCCACGTCGACGCTCAACACCTCCTTAGCCCGGCGAGCGATGGCGTCCGCCAGCCGGTCGGTGCCGGCGATCGGTTTGAGCGGCGTGGCGAGCAGCAGGCGATGCACGTCCACCTTTGCGTTCGGCCGCTGCCGCGCCGCCTCCTCGATCACGCGGCGCAGGTCGGACTCGGCCTGCACGGGATTCTCCTCCGGGATCATCCGCCGGTCGATGCGGAACACCACTTGGTCGGGCACCACGTTGGTGTTGATGCCGCCCTTGATCAGGCCGACGTTGAGCGTCGGCGACACGATGCCGGGCACCGCCGAGCGCGTCCTGGCAAGCTCCGCGCGATACTCGTAGAGCGCGGTCAGCACTGCGGTGGCCGCCTCCAGTGCATCGACGCCGGTGTCCGGCATCGCGGCGTGCGCTTGCTTGCCGGTGACGGTGACTTCGAGATGCAGACAGCCGTTGTGCGCGTTGACGATGGCGTAGGAGAAGCCCGCCGCAATCACGAGGTCCGGCTTGGTCAGGCCCTGATCGATGAGCCACTTCGGGCCGATGTCGCCGCCGATCTCCTCGTCGTAGGTGAAATGCAGTTCCAGCGTACCGCCGATCCGGGCACCCTGCGCGGCTGCCGCCTTCAGCGCCAGCAGCGTCCAGGTGTAAGTCGCGAAATCCGACTTCGACACCGCAACACCGCGGCCGAACATCACTTTGCCGTGCGGGCTGTCTTCGACTGCCGCGCCGTAGGGATCGACGCGCCAGCCCAGCCCCGGCGGCACCACGTCGCCGTGGGCGTTCAGCGCAAGCGTCGGCCCGTCACCGAAGCGATGCCGGACGATCAGGTTGGTCGCGCTGGTCATACCGACCGCAGCGGCGGCTTCCGCCGGGACCGGATGGGCCTCGACCTTCAGCCCAAGCCCTTCGAGCAGCTCCTTGGCCCGTTTCGCATGCGGCGCGCAATCGCCCGGGGGATTGTCGCTCGGCACCTTGACCAGTTCGGCCAGAAATTCGGTCTCGCGCGCGAAATCGCGATCGATGAAATCGACGATCGATTTTGCCACAGTGGCGTCAACAGTCATGGGCTGGCTCGAAGTTCGTGATCGTGTCAATGAGAATGCGGGCGGCGACATCAGCATCCGACGCCATGACGGTCTCGAGCGGCGAATGGCTGATGCCGCCATTGCCGCAACGGACGAACAGCATACCGATATCGGTCACGCCGCTGAACATCACGGCATCGTGGCCGGCACCGCTCGGGAGATGGAACGCAGCATGACCGGCGCGCTCCATCGCGCGCGCGAACTGCGCCTGAAGCTGCGGCGAGCACGGAACCGCCGGGCCGCGCTGGATCTCCTTCACCTCGCTCGCGATGTTGCGGCGGCGCGCAATCCGCTCGATCTCGGCGAGCACATCGGCGGCGGCGGCATCGCGGGTGGCGTCGTCTCCGGCACGGATATCGAGCGTGAGGTCGCAACGTCCGGGAATGACGTTGATGGCGCCGTTGGGCACGGAAAGGCGTCCGACGGTGCCGACCAGCGTCGGCGCCACTGAGCAGCGCTTCTCGACATAGAGCACGATCTCAGCGGCCGCGGCGGCTGCATCGCGCCGCAGCGGCATCGGCACGGTGCCGGCATGCCCGCTCACGCCGGTGAGCGTAACGCTGTAGCGCAGGTTGCCGGCAATCGACGTCACGATACCAACCGGCAGGTTCTGTTCGAGGAGCACCGGCCCCTGCTCGATATGGACTTCGAGATAGCCTGCAAGGTCGTCGGGACGTCGCGCCAGCGCGCCAAGCTTGTCCGGATCGTGGCCGTTCTTGTGAATAACGTCGGCGACGGTCTGTCCGCCGGCATCGCGCCGCATCAGCACCGCACGGTCGAACCGGCCGGCGATCGCGCTGCTGCCGATATAAGGCGAGGAAAAGCGCACGCCCTCCTCCTCGGCAAACGCGATAAGGTCGAGATGGAACGGCAGACGCCGCCCGGTTCGCTGCAGCTCCTCGACTGCGACCAAGCCGGCGAGGATGCCGAGCCGGCCATCGTAATTACCGGCGTTGATCACCGTATCGTAATGCGAGCCGACGATCAGCGTCCTGGCGGCCGGATCGGCCGACGCATAGCGGCCCACGACATTGCCGACGGCATCGATCATGACCGACATGCCGGCCGCCGTCATCCATTCGCTGAGCTGCTTCGCCGTGGCCCGGTGCGCCGGCGTCATGTAGGTGCAAGTCAGGCCGTCCGGCGTCTCGGAGAATTCGGCCAGCCGCAGGGCGAGAGACACGATGCGATCGCCGAGCGGCGCAGCCGTCGCCGCGGCTGCAGCTTGTGGACTCCTTTCACTCATGCGGCAGCCCAAAGCGTGAGCCCTTGAACAGCCGGTGGCGCGTCTGCCATGGTGACGCCATCGGGTCGCACGGTCGAGGGCTGCGCATCGTGGAAGTCGTACTCACAGAATGGCTCAGCGTCATCATCCGATGGACGCACGTCGTTGCCGGGATAGCCTGGATCGGCAGCTCATTCTACTTCATTCACCTCGATCTCAGCCTGAAAGCCCATGCGGGCCTGCCGTCGGGGGTCAAGGGCGATGCCTGGCAGGTCCACGGCGGCGGTTTCTATCACATGATCAAGTATCTGGTCGCACCCGCCCAGATGCCCGACCACCTGACTTGGTTCAAGTGGGAAGCCTACGCCACCTGGCTCTCGGGCTTCGCGCTTTTGGTTATCGTCTATTATCTGGGCGCCGATCTCTACCTGATCGACAAGCACGTCCTCGACCTCTCAGCGCCGATGGCGGCCGGCATCGCGTTCGGAACGCTGGTGCTCTTCTGGCTGTTCTACGAGGGGCTGTGCCGCTCGCCGCTCGCCCGCCACGAGAGCCTGACGGCGCTGCTGCTCTATGTTTTCCTGGTCGCCGTCACCTACGGCTTCACCCATGTGTTCAGCGGCCGCGGCGCGTTCACGCAGATCGGCGCGCTGATCGGCACCATCATGGTGGCAAACGTCTTCATCATCATTATTCCGTACCAGCGCAAGACGGTGGCGGCGCTGATCGCCGGCAAGGAGCCAAACCCGGAATGGGGCGAGGAAGGCAAGCGCCGCTCGGTCCACAACAACTACCTCACCCTGCCGGTCGTCTTCCTGATGATCGCCAATCACTATCCGCTCTTGTTTGCCACCCGCTACAACTGGGTGATCGTCGCCATCGTGCTGGCGATCGGGCCGGTGATCCGCCACTTCTACAACTCGCGTCATGAGGGCCACGGCAGCCCATGGTGGACCTGGGGCGTCGCCGCTGCCGGCATGATCGCGGTGGCGTGGCTTTCGTCGCTCGGACCGCGCGACGTCAAGACCGGCGCACTGCCGAAGGTCGACGTGAAGATGGCTCAGGACATCGTGCTGTCCCGTTGCAGCATGTGTCACACCAAGGAACCGTTCTGGCCGGGCGTGACCACGCCGCCGAAGGACATCGTGCTCGACAGTCCGGAAACCATCACCCAACATGCAAGGCTGATCGACATCAACGCGGTCCGCTCCAGCGCCATGCCGCCCGGCAATATCACCGAGATCACACCCGAGGAGCGCCAGACGCTCGCGGCCTGGTTTGCGGCCGGAGCACCGGCGAAATGACGATGGCGAACGAGCGCCCCTACCCGCGCGACATGATCGGTTACGGCCGCAATCCGCCCGATCCACGCTGGCCGGGCGGCGCCCGGGTCGCGGTGCAGTTCGTGCTCAACTACGAGGAAGGCGGCGAGCGCAACATCCTGCACGGCGATGCGACGTCGGAGGCGTTCCTGTCGGACGTTCTGGGCACCGTGCCGTGGCCGGGCCAGCGTCACATGAACATGGAGTCGATGTACGAATACGGCTCGCGCGCGGGCTTCTGGCGGCTGTGGCGGATGTTCTCAAGCCGCAACATTCCGGTGACGGTGTTCGGCGTGGCGCATGCGCTGGCGCGCAACCCCGAGGCGGTCGCGGCGATGCGCGAAGCACGCTGGGAGATCGCCAGCCATGGGCTCAAGTGGATCGACTACAAGGACGTGCCGGAAGCGCAGGAGCGCGCCGACCTGATCGAGACGATCCGCATCCACACGCAGGCGACCGGCGAGCGGCCGCTCGGCTGGTACACCGGACGTACCTCGGTCAACAGCCTCAAGCTGGTGCTCGAGGATGGCGGCTTCGTCTATTCGTCGGATTCCTACGCGGACGACTTGCCCTACTGGGTCAAAGGCCCGAGGGGCCCGCACCTGATCATCCCGTACACGCTCGACGCCAACGACATGCGGTTCGTCACGCCGCAGGGGTTCGGCAACGGCGACGAGTTCTGCAACTATCTCAAGGACGCGTTCGAGTTTCTCTATGCGGAAGGCGAGCGCACGCCGAAGATGATGTCGGTCGGCCTGCACTGCCGGCTGGTCGGACGGCCCGGGCGCGCCGCCGCGCTGGCCCGCTTCCTCGATCACATCGCCGGCCGGCAGCGGGTGTGGATCGCGACGAGGCTCGACATCGCCCGGCACTGGCACCGCGAGCATGCCGCGCTGGCGGCCAGCGCGTTCGCGGTCGAATAAGGAAACGGGAAGCGTGCGGAAGACCTCACTCGATCGCCTCAATAGCGCGAAGAAGGTCGAGTTCGTCTCCGAACTGGGCGCTATCTATGAACATGCGCCCTGGGTGACGGAGGCGGTCAGCGATCTGCGGCCGTTCGCAACCGTTGCGGCGCTGCATGAGGCAATGACCGCAGCGGTGCGTAAAGCACCGCGCGAACAACGGCTTGCACTGATCAACGGACACCCCGATTTAGCCGGCAAGGCGGCGCGGGCCGGCACGCTCACCGCCGATTCCACCGACGAACAGGCGAGCGCTGGGCTTAATCGATTGTCGGAGCAGGAATTTTCCGATTTCCACCGGCTCAACGGCGCCTACCGGAAAAAATTCGGCTTGCCGTTCATCGTTTGCGTGCGCCGCCACAGCAAGGATTCGATCCTGCGGCAGTTCCGGCTACGCCTGGAAAACGATCCGGATGCCGAGGAAGACGCCGCACTACGCGAAATCTTCCGCATAACCGCCCTTCGCCTCGACCAGCGTGTCGAAGCTCCCGACCGGCTCAAGGTCAACGGCCGCGTTTCCACTCACGTCCTCGACACCTGCAGCGGAATTCCGGCCCTCGGCGTCAAGATCGACCTGCTCGAACTGTCCGAGAACGGAGATCGCCGCACCATCACGACCGCACAGACCAACGACGACGGCCGCACCGAGGCACCGTTGATCGGCGGTCAGCCGGTGCCGATCGGCCGCTACGAACTGCACTTTCACGTCGCCGACTACTTCCGCCGGCTCGGCCTGCCGCTTGCCGACCCGCCGTTTCTCGGCGTGGTCCCGGTGCAGTTCTCGGTCGCCGACCCGGAAGGCCACTACCATGTGCCGCTGCTGGCCAGTCCGTGGAGCTATTCGACCTATCGCGGAAGCTGAGCAACAGCGCCTGACAGGGGAATAGGCAAAGCCGGGTAAACTGCCTACTCTTGAGGCAGAATGCGTGTGAATGTCGCGTTGCCAGCAAGCCCTAAGGCTGATCCGAATGGCACGCGGATTGCTGAGAATTGGCAAGATGCGCCGGTTGACCCGGTTTTCATGGGAGCATCAGACATGCAGCGGTTGAGGTTCTTTGGAGTGCTCGCAGGGACGGCCCTGCTCGCGTGCGCGGCAAGCCCGGCGCTCGCACAGACGCCCGTGAAATTTGCGCTGGACTGGAAGTTCGAGGGCCCGTCCGCTCCCTATTTCGTCGCGCTCGACAAGGGCTACTACAAGGCCGAAGGCCTCGACGTCACCATCGACTCAGGACCCGGCTCCGTCGCCGGGATTGCCCGCGTCGCCGCCGGCACCTATCCGATCGGCTTCTTCGACATCAACTCGCTGGTCAAGTTCCAGGACCAGAACCCGACGAAGAAGGTCCAGGCCATCCTGATGGTCTACGACAAGCCGCCGTTCGCGATTGCGAGCGTCGCCAAGACCGGCATCGCCAAGCCCAAAGACCTGGAGGGCAAGGTACTCGGCGCGCCGCCGCCCGATGGCGCGTTCGCGCAATGGAAGGCCTTCGTGCACGAGAACAAGATCGACACCTCCAAGGTCAAGATCGAGGCGATCGGCTTCCCGGTGCGCGAACCGATGCTCGCCGACGGCAAGGTCGACGCCATCACCGGCTTCTCGTTCTCGATGCACTACAATCTGCTGGCCAAGGGCCTCAAGCCGGAAGACATCAAGATGATGCTGATGGCCGACCACGGCCTCGTGCTCTACGGCAATGCCATCATGGTCAATCCCGACTATGCCAAGGCCAATCCCAAGGTCGTCGCCGGTTTCGTGCGCGCCACCATCAAGGGCGTACTCGACACCATCAAGGACCCGGAATCGGCGATCAAATCGGTCATGAAGCGCAACGACACCGGCAACGAAAAGATCGAACTCGACCGGCTCAAGATGTCGCTGCGCGACAATTTCGTCACCCCTTGGGTCAAGGCCAACGGCTTCGGCGATGTCGATATGAACCGGCTGGCGAAATCGATCGACCAGATTGCGCTGACCTACGACTTCAAGAACCGGCCGAAGGCGCAGGACATCTTCACCTCGCAGTATCTGCCGCCGGCGGCGGAACGGAAGCTGTGAGACCTTAGCCGCGAGGCTTCCCAACAACGTCGTGGCCGGGCCCGGCCCGGCCACTCATGCCTTGTCTACTTCGTGGAACCAGAGACGTGGATGCCCGGTGCAAGACCGGGCATGACGTCGCAAGACGCGAGCGCAATGCGCCTGTCATGACCACCCCCTCAGTCGACATCGACGACGTCACGCTAACCTACAAGGGTGCATCCGGCGGCGTACTGGCGTTGAAGGGCACGACGCTCAACGTCCGCCGCGGCGACTTCGCCGCCGTCGTCGGCCCCTCCGGATGCGGCAAGTCTTCGTTAATGAAGCTGGTGACCGGGCTGGTGCCGCCCGATTCCGGCGAAATCGTCATCTTCGGGGACAAGGTCCGTGGCCCGGTGAAGATCGCAGGCATGGCGTTCCAGAACCCGAACCTGCTGCCCTGGCGCAAGGTTATCGACAACGTCCTCCTTCCGCTCGAGATCGTACCGCCGCACCGCCAGCGGTTCCGCAGACACAAAGAGGAATATCGCGAGCAGGCCAACGCGCTGCTCAAGACCGTCGGGCTCGCGGGCTTCGGCGAGCGCTTCCCG
Organism: Xanthobacteraceae bacterium; assembly: GCA_050179645.1. Classification (GTDB taxonomy): domain Bacteria; phylum Pseudomonadota; class Alphaproteobacteria; order Rhizobiales; family Xanthobacteraceae; genus VAZQ01. The sequence goes on from JBFXEX010000120.1 coordinate 14,989, forward strand.
TGGGAGCTCTCCGGCGGTATGCAGCAGCGCGTCTCGCTCTGCCGCGCGCTCATTCACGAGCCGGCATTGCTGATGCTCGACGAGCCGTTCGCCGCGCTCGATGCCTTCACCCGCGAAGAATTGTGGTGCGTGCTGCGCGATCTCTGGCAAAAGCTCCGGTTCACCGTGATCCTGGTCACACACGACCTGCGCGAGGCGGCGTTCCTGGCCGACAACATTTATGTCATGAGCTCCCGTCCGGGACAGATCGTGCTGAACAAGCAGATCGACTTCCCGCGGCCGCGCGAACTCGACATCTGCTACCAGCCGGCATTCGTAGAAATCGTTCACGAACTGCGCGCCAAGATTGCGCAGGTGCGCCAAATATGAACCAGCTCACCTTAGAGAAGCTGTCGCCCTGGCTGTTCACCATCGGACTGTTCGTCTTTTGGGAAGCCGTCTGCCGCATCTTCGATATCGACAAGTTCATTCTGCCCACGCCGTCGGAAACGTTTGCCGCCATGTTCCAGTACTGGCGGCCCCTGCTCCGGCACTCGGCGGTGACACTGTGGACCACCGTGGCGGGCTTCGCGCTCGCGGTCGCGTTCGGCATCGTGCTCGGTATCGTCGTCGGCTGGTCGCGCACGATCTACCGCGGCCTCTACCCGGTGATGATCGGATTCAATTGCATCCCGAAGGTCGCGGTGGTGCCGATCCTGATCATGTGGTTCGGCATCGGCGAGATCCCCGCGATCCTGACGGCGTTTCTGATCTCGTTCTTCCCGATCGTCGTCAATGTCGCGACCGGCCTTGCCACCATGGAGCCTGAACTTGAGGACGTGCTGCGCGCACTCGGCGCCAGCAAACTCGACATCATGCGCAAGGTCGGCATTCCTCGCACCCAGCCCTACCTGTTCGGCTCGCTGAAGGTGGCGATCACGCTGGCTTTCGTCGGCACCGTGGTGTCCGAGACGGTCGGCGCCAATGCCGGCCTCGGTTACCAGATCGCACTCGCCGGCTCGAACTTCCAGATGCCGCTGGTGTTCGCCGCGTTGCTGCTGCTGGCGGTCGAAGGCATCGCGATGTATGCGGTGTTCGCCTACGTGGAAACCTACTTCACCCGCTGGGCGTTCCGCTCGTCGATGAGCGCTGCGGCCTGAGCGCCCTCAGCGCCGGCTGATCGCGATCCTGATCATCTCGCTTGGCGCAATCGCCTGGCCGTCGGCGTCGGAAAACGTCCGCGCCGACGCGAATTGGTCCCGCGACATTTCAAGCGCGACGATCTGGCGGCCGAGGATCGCAACCACCTCGATCGGCACCGGCACCAGCCGGGAACGCCAGGTGGACCATCCGGCCGGCCATCCGCCCTGCGTGACGATCAGCTGGATCTTGCCGGCCGGGGTGCGGATCACGCTGCGAACGTAACCGATGGTGGCGTCGAAATAGTCGAGCACCGGCAGGCCGATCAGGTCGCCGACCTTGACCGGCTGCGGGAAGCGGCTGTTGAAGATCTCTTCGGGCGTCGGAAGCGGCTTTGTCGCACCATCGGCCGGACTTTGCGGCGTCGTGCCGACGGCCGCCGCCGCCAACATCCATGCGGTCGGCATCGTACCGTTGAGCCGATCAAAGGCGGCCGCCTCAGATACCGCCGCGACCACTAGCAGTGCGCCGATCGAAATGATGTGCATTCGCATTGCGGTCTCCTGCGACCTCGGCTTGCCCTATCTTAACCGCGCGGCGGATCAATCGATTTCAACAAGTTCACACGGTTTTGTGTAATCCGCGCCGATTGTGGTTCACGGGCCCGATCCCGTATCGTTCACGTCGACCAGACCCCGCAGCAACGAAGAGGGCTCCGATGTCCGTTACGTCACCCGCCGCGGGAGATGCCGGGCTGACCCGCCCATCGCTTCGCAGCGACGAAGGCCGCCGCCTGCATCCGCTCGCGATCCGCATCATGCACTGGACCAATGCACTTGCCATGTTCATCATGATCGGCAGCGGCTGGAAGATCTACCAGGACGAGGTGATCTTCGGCTGGCTGCATTTTCCCGAATGGATGACCATCGGCGGCGAAGCGCAGGTGCCT
>JBFXEX010000121.1:0-16836 GCA_050179645.1 Xanthobacteraceae bacterium
ATGTCGTCATGACGCCTATGCGCCCTACGAGGGGCTGGGCCGAGTCGAGTTTCGATATTGATCATATTTTGATCAGACCCGTGGTCGGTTTTGCTAAGTCATTGAAATCATTGGCGCGCCCTAGGGGATTCGAACCCCTGTTACCGCCGTGAAAGGGCGGTGTCCTAGGCCTCTAGACGAAGGGCGCCTGAAGCGCGGACATATAGAGGCGTTTGCCGGTGGCCGCAAGAATCCTGCTGGGCCTTCAGGAACCGGCTCGCGCCGGATGCCGGCGCCGGGGGCCTACCACTTTCCGGTGCTCGGCATCGAAACCCACGGCTCCTTCGGCGGCAGGGGGCTGCCCTTCTGCAGCAGTTCGACCGACTGGTTGTCGGGGGAGCGCACGAAGGCCATGACGCCGTCGCGCGGCGGGCGGTTGATGGTGACGCCGGCCTTCATCATTTTCTCACAGAGCGCATAAATGTCGTCGACTTCGAAGGCGAGGTGGCCGAAATGGCGGGCTTCGCCGTAGTCTTCTTCGTCCCAGTTGTAGGTGAGCTCGATCAGCGGGGCGTCGCGGCCGATCTGCTTGCTCTCCTCGACCCGCGTTGCGTCCTTCGGCGCTGCCAGAAAGACCAGGGTGTAGCGGTTCTTCTCGTCCACCCGGCGGCGGACCTCCTGCATGCCGAGCATGTTCACATAGAAATCGAGCGCCTTGTCGAGGTTGCGCACGCGCAGCATGGTGTGCAGAAATCGCATGGTGTGACCCCTTTGCATCGGACGGCCGCAAAATGTCCGGAGAGCAACATACATGATCGCGCCCGACCTCACGACTGCCATCGACCGGCTGCAGGAACTGATCGACGGATCGCGGGCCATCGCGCCGTTCACCGGTGCCGGCATCTCGACCGAGTGCGGCATTCCGGACTTCCGCTCGCCCGGGGGCTTGTGGACCAAGACGCGGCCGATCCAGTTCGAGGATTTCGTCACCAGCCAGGAGATGCGCAACGAGGCCTGGCGGCGCCGCTTCGCCATGGAACAGTATTTCGCTGCAGCGCGGCCGGGCCGCGGCCATCTGGCGCTCGCCAGCCTGCATCGCGCCGGCAAGGCGCTTGGAGTGATCACGCAGAATATCGACAACCTGCATCAGGATTCCGGGATGCCGGCCGAGCGCGTAATCGAGCTGCACGGCAATAATACATACGCGCTGTGTCTCGATTGCACCAGGCGCTACGAACTGGCGTGGGTGCGCGCGCAGTTCGAACATCGCGGCGAACGCGCGCCGGAATGTGCCTGCGGCGGATTTATCAAGACCGCGACGGTCTCGTTCGGACAAGCGATGCCGGAACGCGAGATGCGGCGCGCCGAACAGATGACGCTTGACTGTGATCTCTTCCTCGCCGTCGGCTCGTCGCTCGTGGTCTGGCCGGCCGCCGGCTTCCCGTTGATGGCAAAGCGGAACGGCGCCAAGCTCGTGATCATCAACCGCGAGGCCACGGAATTCGACGAAATCGCCGACTTGGTGATCCGCGAGGACATCGGGACGGTGTTAGCGCCGTTTATCGCCCATTGAAACCGGCAAAGTGCGTCGAGATGTACACAGGGTTGCACTTCTTTGCATCCGTCGGGGCATTTTAGCCTTCCCTGTGCGCGGCTGAATGATAATCTTCGCGGCGGAATAGATTCGAAGCGCCCGGAAGAGGCGCCAGTGCGACGCGGCGGCGTTGGGGCGTTATGACGTCGGACCAAATGGGACCGAAGGGGCCGGGCGGTGGTTTGGGGGTCGACCACCAGACCGCGTCGGATATTGGCGATGACGCCGCGAGCCTTATCGAGCTCACCGGCGTCATCAAGTGGTTCGACGTTTCCAAGGGCTATGGGTTTATCGTTCCCGACAATGGGATGCCGGACATCCTGCTGCACGTGACTTGTCTGCGCCGCGACGGTTTCCAGGTCGCCTACGAAGGCGCCCGCGTCGTGGTCGAGGTATTGCAGCGGCCGCGCGGGCTTCAGGCATTCCGCGTCGTGTCGATGGACGAATCGACAGCACTGCATCCGGCACAGATGCCGCCGCCGCGCACTCATGTGACGGTGACGCCGTCCGGCGGGTGGGAACGCGCCCAGGTGAAATGGTTCAACCGGTTGCGCGGCTTCGGGTTCCTGACCCGCGGCGACGGCACGCCGGATATCTTCGTCCACATGGAGACGTTGCGCCGCTTCGGCATCACCGAGTTGCGGCCGGGTCAGTTCGTCATGGTCCGGTTCGGACCCGGGCCGAAGGGCATGATGGCGGCCGAGGTTCGCCCCGAGGGCGTGCCGGTCGGTCCCGCTTCACACTGACGCAGCATCCGAGGCATCTGCTCGTCTGCGACCGGTGGCCGCGCCCGCTGTCCGTCGCCGCAGGCCCCGCTTTTTCCCTGAAACCAGGCTGGACCGGCGCGAGGACGCACCTGATATAAGGTCGTCGTCCATTGAGGCTTCGTCCATGCGTCGTGCCTGCCTGTTGTCGGTCCTGTCGATTCTGACTGCCGTTGTTCTGAACGTGCCCCGCCTCGGCGCGGCGGAGCTTCAGCCGCTGGAGATCGCCAGCAAGGGCGGCGTGCATACGTTTGCGGTCGAACTGGCGCTGACGCCCGAGCAGCAGGCGCAGGGACTGATGTACCGCAAGGACCTGCCGGAAGGGCAGGGCATGCTGTTCGACTTCAAGCGCGAGCAGGAGGCGACGTTCTGGATGAAGAATACCTACGTGCCGCTCGACATGATCTTCATCCGCGCCGACGGCCGCATCCACCGCATCGCCGCCAACACCGTGCCGCTGTCCGAGGCGCTGGTGTCGTCGGGTGGCCCGGTTCGCGCCGTTCTGGAGGTGGTCGCCGGGACTGCCAGGAAGCTTGGTATCGCGCCCGGCGACCGGGTCGCGCACCCGATCTTCAACGGACGCTGAAGCCTGTGTTCGAGCGCTATTGAGGCGGAGGCCTTCGGAGCTTGCCGCTCAAAACCGAACCGTGTATCGAGTGGCCACGCGGCGGCCGGGGTATGGCGCAGCCTGGTAGCGCGGAAGTTTTGGGTACTTCAGGTCGCAGGTTCGAATCCTGCTGCCCCGACCACGCCGCGTGTTGAGACTGCGACCGCAACCGGCATCGATCGAACATGACCGCACGCATCTACAAGCCGGCCAGAACTGCCATGCAGTCGGGCCATGCCAAGACCAAGGAATGGGTGCTGGACTACGAGCCCGAGCAGCCGCGCGAGGTCGAGCCGCTGATGGGCTGGACCAGCTCCAGCGACATGCGCCAGCAGGTGCAGCTGCATTTCGATACCGCCGCGGAGGCGGTGGCCTACTGCGAGCGGCACGGCATCGCCTACCAGGTGTTCGAGCCCAAGCCGTCGGCACGCCGGGTCATCTCGTACTCGGACAACTTTTCGTTCAAGCGCGCCGAACCCTGGACCCACTGAGCGCCCGGCCGGGCGGCCTCAAGTCCTGTCATCCGCTCGGCCGTAGCCGCAGAAAGCGGCTGAGCACGGCGAGCGCCATCGCCGCCACCGCAGCGACGGCCGCGATCAGCAGGAAGAATGCGCTCTTCGGCAGGCTGCTCCAGAAGCCGCCGAGATAGCCGGCGAGGATGTCGCCGGGCAGCGTTGCGGCGAACCACACGCCCATCAGCATCGAACGCATCCGCGCCGGAGCGATCGTCACCACCAGCGCGAGCCCGATCGGCGCGAGGCAGAGTTCGCCGAGCGTAGCGATCGCGAAATAGCCAAGCAGCCAAAGCGGGCTCGCCTTGGCGGCGCCGCTCGCGGCGACGGCCATCAGCAGGTAGGCCGCCGTCACGCAGACGCAGCCGAACGCCATCTTGCGCAGCGCCAGCGGCTCGCGCTGCCGGCGCGCCTGCTCGGTCCAAAGCCGGATCAGCAGCGGCGTCAGCGCGAAGATCATCAGCGGATTGAGCGCCAGGAACCAGACTGCGGGAATCTCGCCCTGCCAAAGCCCGAGGTTCACGCGGCGGTCGGTGAAGTCCTCGGCCCAGAGCAGGATGGTGTTGCCCTGCTGATCGAATGCCGCCCAGAAGAACATCACCGCGGCGGCGATGGCGAAGAGCGCCCGCACGTTGCGGCGCTCATGGCGCGTGAGCGGGATTGCGGGTTGCTGCGGTGCGCCGGCGGTCTGATCCGGCGGCAGGGTGCGCTGGCCGGCGAGATAGATGCCAAGGCTGATCAGCATGCCGACGCCCGCGGCGGCGAATCCAGTGTGCCAGCCGAACGCGGTGGCGAGCGTCCCGCAGATCAGCGGCGCCAGGAACGCGCCGATGTTGATGCCGACATAGAAGATCGCATAGGCGCGCTGGCGCCGGCTGTCGCCGGGCGCGTAGAGCGCGCCGACCTGGGTCGAGATGTTCGGCTTGAACGCGCCGATGCCGAGCACGAGCAGCGTCAGCGCCAGCAAGAACAGCGCCTCGAACGCCATCAGGAAGTGGCCGAGTGCCATCAGCACGCCGCCGGCGATCACCGTGCGGCGCTGGCCGAGCCAGCGGTCGGCGATGAGCCCGCCGACGATCGGCATGAAATAGGCAAGTCCGGTGTAGAAGCCGAACAGCTGCGAGGCGAACGGCTGAGCCGCGAGTGGGCCGAACAAGAGCTCGAGCGCCGCGCGCACCGCGCCGATGCCCCATACGGTCTCGATCCGCGCCGGGTCGAACAGGTACTTCACCATGTAGAGGACGACGAGCGCGGCGTTGCCGAAGTAGGAGAAGCGCTCCCACATCTCCGATGCAAACAGCACCGTCAACCCGCGCGGATGACCGAAGAGATCGCCGGGCGGCGCTATGGTCTGCTCGGTCGGCGCCGGCAAGGTCATGGAAACCGGTTTACGCGATGGTTGGGTCGATTAGAATATCGTGCTCCGTCAACGACGGCATCCTGCCGCGTTGACGATTGATGCGCAGCCGCTCCGGGACAGGATTCATGCAACGGCGCTTCGCGACGCTCGACGTGTTCACGCAACGGCGCTTCGCCGGCAATCCGCTGGCGGTCGTGCTCGATGCCGGCGGGCTCGACACCGCCGCGATGCAGGGAATCGCCCGCGAGTTCAACCATCCCGAGACGGTCTTCGTGCTGCCGCCGCATGACCGGGCACACCGGGCTCAGCTTCGCATCTTCACGCCGGCGCGGGAACTGCCGTTCGCCGGCCATCCGACGGTCGGCACCGCCGTGCTGCTGGCGCTGCAGGACGGCGGCTCGCCCGGCGGCGAGTTGGTGCTTGAGGAAGGCGTCGGACCGGTGCGCTGCGTGATCGAGGCGAGCGGCGCCGGGCATGGCCGCGTGCGCTTCGCCCTGCCGCAATTGCCGGCCGAAATCGGGCCGGCGCCGGACGATGCGACGGTCGCCGCGGCGTTGTCGCTTGCGCCTGCCGACATCGGTTTCGACCGGCATCGCTGTTCGCGCTGGTCGGCCGGCAATCCCTTCACCTTTGTGCCGTTGACCGGGCTCGATGCGATGAGGCGTGCGTCGCCCGATCCTGCGATTTTCGATGGGGCGTTCGGTGGCGGCGGCGTGGTCGCGGCGGCCTTTCTCTATTGCGCCGAGTGCGCGGAGTCCGGCCACGATTTCCACGCCCGCATGTTCGCGCCAAAGATGGGACTGATCGAGGATCCCGCGACCGGTTCGGCCGCGGCCGCCTTTGCCGGAGTGGTCGCGCGCTTCGCCGGCCTGCCGGATGGCGAGCATACGCTCGGCATCGAGCAGGGCTATGAGATGGGACGCCCAAGCCTGATCCGGCTGACGATGATTCTGCAAGATGGAAAGATCACCGCCGCCTCGATCGGCGGCGACGCGGTGCTGGTGACCCAAGGCACGATTGAGGCATGACGATCTCGCCGCCATCGAGCGACATCGTCCATCTCGAACGGCTGGAGCTGGCCTACGCGCCGCGGCCGTGGCCGTTCGCGCTGGAGCGCCGCGACGACATCGACCGCCACTTTGCCCGGCTGCGGCAGGCCACGCCGGCGCTGTGGAACGGCCGTATGCTGCTGCTGACGGAGCATACCATCGACCGGCGCGTGCTGCGCGGCAGCTACCTCGAAACCGACTTTGCGAGCTTCGTTGCCTGGCGCGACTGGGGTTTCCCGGACGCCGGCGTCCTCAACTGCTTCGCCATGGCCGCACTGCGCAGTAGCGACGGCGCCTACCTGCTCGGCGTAATGGGATCGCAGACCGTCAACGCCGGCAAGATCTACTTCCCGGCCGGCGTTCCCGACCTCGACGACGTGGTTGGCGACCGGGTCGATCTTGCCCGCAACGTCCGCCGTGAGATGATGGAAGAGACCGGACTTGGTCCCGGCGACTACCGGGCCGACGATCATTGGGTGTGCGTGCGGACCGGGCCGCGGCTTGCGATGATGAAGCCGCTTCATGCCCCCGACACGGCCGAGCGCCTGCGCGAGCGTATCCTGGCGCATCTCGTACGCGAGGCAGAGCCCGAGCTTGCCGGCATCCGCATCGTGCGCGGGCCCGCCGATCTCGATGCGATGATGCCGCCGTTCGTGATCGCCTTCCTGAACGAGATGTGGAGCCGGACATGACGCCTGCGAAAATCCTCAAGCGCTTGCGCATCGACGATCCCGATCATTTCAGGCTGTCGTCGATCGACCCTGCCGAAACCTTCGGCATCGACTGCGACAAGAGCGAAGCCAAGGCGATCCTGGCCGACGACATCAAGCGGCTCTCCGAACAGCAGGAGCGCCTTTATGCGCACGATCGATGGTCCGTGCTGGTGGTGCTGCAGGCGATGGATGCGGCCGGCAAGGACGGCGTGATCAAGCACGTCATGAGCGGCATCAATCCGCAGGGCTGCGAGGTGCATCCGTTCAAGGCGCCGAGCGCCGAAGAACTCGACCACGACTTCCTGTGGCGCGTGGGCAAGCGTCTGCCGTCGCGCGGCCGCATCGGCATCTTCAACCGCTCGCACTACGAAGAAGTGCTGGTGCTGCGGGTTCACCAGGAATTGCTGGCCAAGCAGAAGCTGCCCAAGTCGCTCGTGACCAAGAACGTCTGGCGGGATCGGTTCAGCGACATCCGGGCGTTCGAGCGGCACCTCGCGCGCAATGGCACGAAGATCGTAAAGTTCTTCCTGCACGTCTCCAGGGAAGAGCAGCGCAAGCGTCTGCTCGCCCGTCTGGACGAACCCGCCAAGCGCTGGAAGTTCTCCGCGGGCGACATCGCCGAGCGCAAGCTCTGGGACAAATACATGGCGGCCTACGAGGACATGATCCGCGCGACCAGCCGCGCGGAGGCGCCCTGGTACGTGGTGCCTGCCGACAACAAGCCGTTCGCCCGGCTGGTGGTGTCGGCCGCATTGATCGAGACGCTGGAGAGCCTCGATCTACGATTTCCGAAGGTCGGCGGCAAAGCGTTGGCCGAGATGCAGCAGGTGCGCGCCGCGTTGTTGAAAGAAGGGGAGGGCAAGGGAGGCAAGAATAACAAGTGAGACCCGCGTCTTCCCTCGGACGATTGGCTCCGCGACCGCGATCCCGGCGCTGCTCGGATGACGTTAGTCTAGGAACCTCACTAGGGCGTGTACTCGGAAATCCCGGTTTTATGGCCTGCCAAAGCTGATGTCCGCTTCACTCCGAAAGCGACCCTGTTGCTATGGGGCAGCGAAATGACGGGATGGGCCACCACGAGACCTGAGCAAGTGCAACAATTTGCGTCGACTAAGGGCGAGGCGTAGTAGACCGCCCGGCAATGGGACCGCCCAGCAGCTAATGGGTCGAGATCGGCGCGATGTCCAATCCACAAAGCATTGTACGAAATCACGATGGACAGGTTAGTTTTTGGCGACCACCGGTCCTTTGCCCGCGCCGAACCTCAGGTTGATACCGGCTTTGACGACGTTCTTGCTCTCATCGATGGGGGACATGGTGTCGATCCCGCCGCCAACGGGGAAACGAAATGTCACGTCGCGCGAGCCGAAGTCGTAATAATTCCACTCGACGAAGCCAGACAGGAAGTTGGTGAATGCATATTCGCCGCCGACGCCAAGCGTCCAGGCGCTACGAGTCTCTTTGGCGAACGAATCGATTGCGCCAGCTGGATTGAGATACTCGTAATCGTTGCGCTCCCATGCGATGCCGCCCTTCGCGTAACCAAGGAAGCGATCCCAAGCATAGCCAATGCGTCCGGTCACCGATGACAGCGAATTCACTTGCGCGTGATTGGTGGTAGGCGCAAATTGGATGGTCAGAGCGTTCGAGTCAGCATTGACCCAAGCGTAATCGCCTGCAACGCCGATAACAAATCCATTGGCAAATTGATAGTCGCAACCGCCCTGAACGCCGCCAAGGAAGCCGTCGATATCGTGGTTAGCGATAACTTGGCCGAAAAACGGGCTGGCGGGATCGCCGACGCGCCATTCCATGTTGGCCCACAATCCGCCTACGTGAGCGCCCACGTAGCAACCGCTCCAACTAAAGACCGGCTTTGGCGGCGGGGCCTTATAGACGGACCGCTTGACCGCGACGTCTGCCGCGAAGGCATGAGTGCCGCCGAACATGACGACTGCAACGCTCGCTAGTAGCCATTTTTCATAACGAGCCCCCCAATCTCCCATTGGAGAAGATAAATAGGGGCTGAGAGCCCGTCTATGACCCTGGGGACACACGTCACAATTGTTTATCCCTGGGCCCCTGACGCAAACCGCGCGGCAATGGTTGCGTGTTTCGGCTCGGCTCTCAGACTGTAGCCAGCGGGATTGGGGCGCGTTCGAAAGGACAGTGCGCCGCAGCGAATTCTAGGCCTACGCCAATGAGCCGTGTTTGTTGCGCTTGCGCCGCGAGCGGCCACGTCGTCGCCACGCCGCCGAGCAATGAGATGAATTGGCGGCGACGGATCACTCGATCACCTCGTCGGCGCGGGCGAGGACGGTCGTCGGAATGTCGAGACCGAGCGCCTTGGCGGTCTTGAGGTTGATCACAAGCTCGTATTTGGTAGGTGCCTGCACGGGCAGGTCGGCTGGCTTGGCACCCTTCAGGATGCGATCGACATAGTCAGCCGCGCGCTTGAAAAGGTCCGTGAGGTCCGGCCCGTATGCCATCAACCCTCCATCCTGCACGAAGAACCGAAGTGGATAGCTCACCGGGAGGCGGTTCTGTGCCGCCGCCTTGATGATGGTGGCTCGGTGCACATTGTTGAACGGATCGGGCGCCACGATGAGTGCCGTGCCGCCTCCCGCAAGCTTGCCGATTTCCGGCTCGATCTCGGACGCCGCGCGAACGCGGACCCCATATACCTCAAGCTTGAACGTCGGATGATCCGTACGAAACGACTTCAGATAGGTTTCGTAATAGGGGTAGGTATCCGGGTTGAACATGACACCGATACGGCTGGTGTCCGCCACTTGGCTGAGTAACTGCATCGCTTTGCCGAGCACCGAGTAGTCGACGAGGCTGAAGCCGGTGATGTTACCACCCGGTCTTGCGATGATTGAAACAATGCCTTGTGCGACCGGATCGTTCACGACGACGAAGACAATTGGAATCGACGCGGTCACCTGCTTCAATGCAGCAGCCGAGGGAGACCCGTGTGCAAGGATCACATCCGGCGCGAGCTTCACAAGCTCCACCGCGTGTGCTCGGATGCGATCCATAGCACCGCCGCCCCAGCGAACATCGAAACTGATGGTACGGCCTTCGGCGTGGCCTCGCTCTTGAAGGTCGCGCCGGAGCGTCGCCAGCCAAGCCTGACTCTGGGCGTCGCTCTCGGCAATACTCATCAATACGCCAATGAGCCGTGTTTGTTGCGCTTGCGCCGCGAGCGGCCACGTCGTCGCCACGCCGCCGAGCAATGAGATGAATTGGCGGCGACGGATCACTCGATCACCTCGTCGGCGCGGGCGAGCAGCCTGGGGGCCACGGCGAGATCAAGCGCCTTCGCGGTCTTCAGGTTGATGATCAGTTCAAACTTGGTCGGCGCCTGCACCGGCAGATCGGCAGGTTTCTCGCCCTTGAGGATGCGATCGATGTAGGACGCGCTTCGACGGTACAAGTCGGGCGGATCGAAGCCGTAGGACATCAGACCGCCATCGGTGGCGTAGTGCCGGAACGGGTATACGGCGGGCAGGCGGTGGCTGGCCGCGAAGGAAAAAATGCTTTTGCGGGCGAAATTGTTGATGGCGGTCGGCAGTACGATCAAGCCGCCGCCCGGCTCCCGCCCAAACTGCGCCAATGCGGATTCGAGGTCATCGCCAGTGTTGCGATAGATCACGCTTGTCGCCTGAATGCCGGATTGCGGCGCCAGGTTCTCAACCGCACGCCACACCGCGGCAAAAGCCTTGAAGGACGGGTCGGAGATGCCCGCCACCCGCCGAAGATTAGGCGTGATCTCCTTCAGCAACTCAAGCCATTTGCCGCCGATTTCCGGCTCGAACGTACTGAACCCTGTGATGTTGCCACCGGGCCGCGCTTGGCTCTGGACAAAGCCGGCGCCGACGGGGTCGGTCACAACAACGAAGACGATTGCTACGCTGCGCGTTGCCCGCTGCAGCGCCGCTGTCGCGGGTGAGCCGTTGGCGAGGATGGCGTCCGGCTTGAGGGACAACAACTCCTCGGCCTGCACGCGCGCGCTCTCCGGCGTTCCAACGCCCCATCGATAGTCGATGCGAATGTTTTGGCCTTCGATCCACCCCAGCTTCTGAAGGCTCTGTCGAAATGTCGCGATGCGAAGTTGGCCGACGGGATCGTTCTCGGCATTGACCGTGACGACACCGATGCGCGGTACATGCCCTGCCTGCTGCGCGCGCGCCGCGAGCGGCCACGCAGCCGCTGATCCAGCAATTCCTGATATGAAATCGCGTCGCCTCATTGCCTTCCTCAGGCTCGGGCTGCCAACTCAACTCCAAACCATCAGATCAGGAATTTGCGACCAGCGATATGGGGGCGCAATCGTCAATTTGCGCTGCAGCAAATCCTAGGCGGCTAATGACCGCTCTGGGTCATTCGCTACAGATTGAGCACGCGTGGACGGTCGCTCGACGTCCGCTTTATCCGATGTTGACTCTTCGCCCGAAATAGGATTTAAATCATAATCCGCTTGCCACGCGGCGCCTTCCGGAGGCGCCATGCGGCGGTGGAGTGCCGGGGAGGCGCAGCGTCCTTCGCCAGGACGCGCGTGTCCTCGCCAGACACGCGGCATCCCGATCGCAAGGGGTGCCAAAGGGAGCGCGTAGCGCACGCTCCCGAGGCGCCTCCCCGGCGCTCCATTCCCGAGCGGAATCGGAAAACGGGACGGGCGGACCCTCCGCCCCTCAAACAACAAGGGCGGCGGAGCGTTGGCTAGTCTAGATTTTCCTGAGGCCTATGGCGCTGCCGACCGAGTGGCTACAGTCTCAACTAGGTGAATAGATGACTGCAACCGAACGTCGATGTCGTACGCACCTCGTCTCTAACAAGCCTTTGACGGCCAAGCACGGAGCGGCAACAAGCAATGACGACCAGGGCGCAACTGCGGGAAGCAGGCCGGAAAATCCGGCAAGAACTTGGACTCGACATGACGAAGGGCGTGTCGTTGTTGCCTGGGTTTGGTGACTTGCAGGATGAGATGGTGTTCGGGCGTATCTGGTCGCGTCCGACGCTTTCACGCGAAGACCGAATGCTTGCCACCTTGGCGGCATTGACCTCCAAGCAGTACTTGCCCCAACTCTCTAGCTATGTAGGCGCTGCCCTGCATATCGGAATGAGTCCGCGTCTTGTTTCAGAGATCATACTGCACTGCGCGATTTACTCGGGGCTGCCGACAGCGGAGAATTCGCTCCAAGCGATGGCTCATGTTTTTGAGAAAAATAACATTCAGAAGTTGGACTATACTTTTGAAGAATTCGGTCTCGATACTCTTGCAGAGATGGGCGACTCCACCATGCGGGCCTTGCATGCAGAATCCGCCAGCGGTGGTTATGCAGCGCCTGAGTCCGCTGCAAACGAACTCTACGCTACCGCGATTCAGTATTTATACGGAGAGGTGTGGAACAGGCCCGGCCCAAGTTTGCGTCAGAGAATGATTTGCTCAATATCTTATTTTACCGCACTGCAGTTGTATTCGCAGCAGCGGAAATGGTTCGCCTCAGCGCAGAAAACCGTCGGCCTTACACGTGTTGAAATTTTGGAGATAATAGCCCAAACCGCTCACTATTCGGGTTTTCCATCGGCTCTGAATGCGTTGGTTATCGCCGATGAAGTGTTGACATGACGCGAGGTTAACTCGTGGAAGACAGAACAGTGCACTTTGGTCGGCCAACTATTTATTCATTGGCACTGACCCTCCATTTTTCGTCTCGGCAAGTCTGTTCCTTTGCTCATCGTGAGGCTGGACAAAGTCTGCGTCGACGGTGACGGCACTTCTGCCGCGCACATATCCGCTTGCCACGCGGCGCCTTCCGGAGGTGCCATGCGGCGGTGGAGTGCCGGGGAGGCGCAGCGTCCTTCGCCAGGACGCGCGTGTCCTCGCCAGACACGCGGCATCCCGATCGCACGGGGTGCCAAAGGGAGCGCGTAGCGCACGCTCCCGAGGCGCCTCCCCGGCGCTCCATTCCCGAGCGGAACTGGAAAACCGGACGGGCGGACCCTCCGCCCCTCAAACAGCAAGGGCGGCGGAGCGTTGGCTGAAGCGGACCAACAGGCAACTTGCGCGCCGGGCGGCTCTTCCGTTACAAGATGGGCGGTCCCATATGGGTTTAACGCGGAATTCACCTTGCTCCGCGAGCTTATGGGACGAACGAGGACAGCGATGCCGACGCGCCGCGACATCCGCGCGATCAACCGGGGGGCCGTGACGGCCCGGCCCGGCGCTGCCCTCATTCGTGGCGGGCTCCTGCTGCTTAGCGTCCCCTGGGGGCCGTAAGGGCGCTTGCGCCTGGGCACTCAGGGGGTGATCCGAGCCAAGGAAACCCACGAGTGCCCCGGAAGCGAGACGGCGGGGCGGCAACTTCAAGGACCCAAGTCCATGACCACCCCAGCAAAGTCCGACAAGGACCGCGTCTACATCTTCGACACCACTTTGCGCGACGGCGAGCAGTGCCCCGGCGCCACCATGACCCATGAGGAAAAGCTCGAGGTCGCGGAGCTCCTCGACCAGATGGGCGTCGACATCATCGAGGCCGGCTTTCCGGTCGCCTCCGAGGGCGATTTTGCCGCCGTTCAGGAGATCGCCCGGCGCACCCAGAACGCGGTGGTCTGCGGACTTTCTCGTGCGGCGTTCAAGGATATCGATCGGTGCGCCGAGGCGATCAAGCCGGCGAAGCGCGGCCGCATCCACACCTTCCTGTCGACCTCGCCGGTCCACATGAAGTGGAAGCTGCAGAAGGAGCCGCAGGAAGTCTACGAGATGGTGATCGCGCAGGTGACGCGCGCGCGCAAATATACCGACGACGTCGAATGGTCGAGCGAGGACGGCACCCGCACCGAGCACGACTTCCTCTGCCGCTGCGTCGAGGCGGCGATCAACGCCGGTGCCACGACCATCAACATTCCCGACACCGTCGGCTACACGGTGCCGGAGGAATATTTCGCGCTGATCAAGATGGTCCGCGAGCGGGTTCCGAACTCCGACAAGGCACGGTTCTCGGCGCACTGTCACGACGATCTCGGCATGGCGGTGGCGAACTCGCTCGCCGGCGTGCGCGCCGGTATCCGCCAGATCGAATGCACCATCAACGGCATCGGCGAACGCGCCGGCAACGCCTCGCTCGAAGAGGTCGTGATGGCGATGAAGGTGCGCAACGACGTGCTGCCGTACTGGACCAACGTCGATTCGACCGTGCTGATGCGGGCCTCGAAGCTCGTCTCGGCGGTGACCTCGTTCCCGGTGCAGTACAACAAGGCGATCGTCGGCCGGAACGCGTTCGCGCACGAGAGCGGCATCCATCAGGACGGCATGCTCAAGCACACCCAGACCTACGAGATCATGCGGCCCGAGGATGTCGGCGTGAAGCAGACCTCGCTGGTGATGGGCAAGCATTCCGGCCGCCACGCCTTCGTGCACAAGCTGGAGGAGCTGGGCTACAAGCTCGCCGGCAACCAGCTGGAAGACGCCTTCGTGCGGTTCAAGGCGTTGGCCGACCGCAAGAAGGTGGTTTACGACGAGGACCTCGAGGCGCTGGTCGACGAGGAGATCGCGCACGCGCAGGACCGAATCAAGCTGGTGTCGCTGACCGTGATCGCCGGCACCATGGGGCCGCAGTCGGCCACCTTGACGCTCGACGTCGAGGGGAAGCATCAGACTGTGCAGGCGTCCGGCAACGGCCCGGTGGATGCGACCTTCAACTGCATCAAGGCGCTGATCCCGCACGAGGCGACGCTTGAGCTCTACCAGGTGCACGCCGTGACCGAGGGTACCGACGCGCAGGCCGAGGTGTCGGTGCGGCTTTCCGAAAACGGCAACGCGGTGACCGCCAAGGGCGCCGATCCGGACACGCTGGTGGCGTCCGCCAAGGCCTATCTCGGCGCGCTCAACAAGCTGATGATCAAGCGGCAGCGTGACGAGGGCGCGATCGGCGGCCGGCGGCTGCACTCCACCGACGTGGCGTAGGCGTATGCGTCGAGGCGCTGCTGATGGCGTCATGCGCTAACGTCTCCACATCGTCATGGCCGGGCCTGTCCCGGCCATCCACGTCTTTGCATTCACAGCGCGGCAAGACATGGATGCCCGGCCCAAGGCCGGGCATGGCGCAGCCGACAAAGCGATCCAATTTCCGAGCAGCCTTTGCGCCTTGCCTGCTGACAATAATCGTCGCGCTCGTAGCCACGCCCGCGCTGGCGCAGGAGGCCGTCACCATCGGCTTCACCGCCTCCAAGACCGGCGCGCTGAGCGAGCCATCGCTGGCGCAGGTGCGCGGCTTCGAGCTCTGGCGCGACGAGGTCAATGCCGCCGGCGGCATCAAGGCCGGAGCGAGGCGCATCAAGGTCGAATTCAAGAGCCACGATGACGAGTCGCAGGTCGTGCGCGTGCAGGAACTCTACGGACGGTTGATCGCACAGGACAAGGCGCAGTTCCTGTTCGGGCCGGTCTCCTCAGGCCTCAACGCGATGGCGGCGTTCGTGTCGGAAGAGAACGGCAAGGTGATGCTGAGCACCGCAGTCGACGCGAAACTCTTTCGCCTCGGCAACCGCAACCTGTTCCAGGTGACCACACCGGCCTCGCGGTCCTTTGCCGGCGCGCTCGCGGTCGTGAAGGCGCGCAATCCAAAGGCGCGGATTGCGCTCGTCACCAAGGACGATCCGTTTACCCGCACGGTCGCGCAGGCGACGCTCGATCTCGCCAAGAGCGAGGGACTGACGGTGGTGCTGGATGAAGCCTACAGCCCGACCGCCACGGACTTCGGCAGGATCGTCGACCGCATCCGGTCGTCGCATGCCGATGCCGTGCTGGGAGGCGGGCACCTCGCCGACGGTGCGGCGCTGCTGCGTGCGCTTCGCGAGATGAAGCCGGCGATCAACTGGCTGACGTTGCTGGCGCCGCCCGATGCGACGGCGTTCGCCGATCTGGGCGATGCGGCGCTGGGCCTGACGGCGCCGGCGCAATGGTCGCCACAGGTCGTCTACAAGCCGGACATTGGCCCGACCGCGCAGGTTTTCGTCCGGCGGTTTACCGTCAAGTTCAAGGCCGCGCCGAATGAGCAGGCGGCCGCCGGTTATGCCAGCGGCCTCATCCTCGCTCATGCGATCGAGAAGGCCGGGACGGCCGAGCCGGGACGGGTCGCCGCTGAACTCAACCGGATCGATCTCACCACGATGTTCGGGCGCGCCCGATTCGCGATCGAGGCGAAAGAGCACGGTCTCCAGGCCGGGCACGATATGGTGCTGCGGCAGTGGCAGAAACGGGCCGGGCGGCTCGGTGCTGAGGTGATCTGGCCGCCGCCGGCCAAGACCGCAAGCCCGCTCGGCTGGTGAGATTTGGGCGGGCCCGGAGCAATCTTCGGGCGAAATTCCGTCGTATTTACTTTTTGACGACTTGTTTCTGCGCGCAAATGAACAGGTATTCAGAAATCGTGCCGGGACGTAATCTTCGGACTGCCAATTGTAATCTAACAAAACTTTAACTTGAAGGCCGGTTCCATCCGATCTGTACTGCGTTCATCAGGGCAGAAGTGGAGGGATTCAATTGATGTGGAAAGCAATCGTCGCCGGAACCGCCGCACTCGCGATCGCGGGTTCGACGCTGGTCTACGCGCAACACCGCGGCCGGCCTGACAGCGGAATGCGCTGGCAACAGCCGAATATCGAGGACATGCGCGCGTTCGGCGAGGCGCGCCTGGCTGGTCTCAAGGCCGGCCTGATGTTGACGTCCGACCAGGAAAAGAATTGGCCGGCGTTCGAGCAGGCGGCGCGCGACTTCGGCAAACTGCGGCTCGACCGGGTGACCGCGATGCGTAATGCGCCGCGGACCGAGGATCCGGCAGCGCGACTGAACCAGCGCGCCAGCGCGATGATGGAAACCGGCATCGCTCTGAAGAAATTGGCCGAGGCGACGGAGCCGCTCTACAAGAGCCTCGACGACAGCCAGAAGCGGCGATTTGCCATGCTGTCGCGGCTCGGCGGACCGCGTATGAATGGCCACGGACCGCATTTCCGCGGCCGGCATCATCGTGACGGCGGCGAGGGCCCGTATCATTGGGGGCCACGCCGGACCGACGGTGGCTCCGAGGGTTTCGATCCACCGGACGCGCAACGCCTGTAACGGTCAATCAAGGTAGCGGCGGCGGTCGCACTCCCAGCCCCCCGACACGATCGCCGACGCACTGGGAGCCGCCGGGTCCCCGCCCGGCGGCTCGTTCTTTTCTCGGGTGCCGACAGCGTGCGATCGCTGGTCAGTCCG
>JBFXEX010000122.1:0-16709 GCA_050179645.1 Xanthobacteraceae bacterium
GTACGTATTCGGCGCCGACGATGGCGAGGGCGAAACTCTTGAGCGTGCGGTTGAGCGTGGCCGCCACCATCAGCCCGCCCGGCTTCACCATCTCAGCGCAGCGCCGGACGAACAGCGGCACGTCGGCGACGTGCTCGACCACCTCCATGGCCAGCACGACCTCGAAGCGCTCGCCGGCGTCGGCCAGCGCCTCCGCGGTGGTCTCGCGGTAGTCGACCGACAGACCGGCCTCCGCGGCGTGCAGCCGCGCGGCGGCAATGTTGGCGGTCGAGGGATCGGCGCCGACGACACTCGCGCCCACGCGGGCCAGCGGCTCGGACAGGATGCCGCCGCCGCAGCCGATATCGAGAATGCGCAGTCCCGCGAGCGCATCGAGCCGTTTGGCATCGCGCCCGAAATGCTCGCAGACCGCTTCCTTGATGAAGCCGAGCCGCACCGGATTGAACTTGTGCAGCACGGCCATCTTCCCGCGCGGATTCCACCATTCGGCCGCCAGGGCCGAGAAGCGCGCGACTTCGGCATCGTCGACGGTGGAAGGAGGCGCAGACGGACTGCTGATCATCGATCCTCTCCACGCACTCGGTCGCCACCTGCCCCACCCGGGCCGCGCCTGCGGACGTCCGGGCGCGGCCCGGGTGGGGGAAACAGCAGACCAAGCCTCGCTGATAGATTTTGGCCCGCAATCACGCGCGGTTGCTCCCAGTAATCCACGCCGGTATGTATACGCGGCTTTTGGCTCGGAGGCTCGCGATAAACGCCACCTTCCGCGCCGGTCGTATCGTGGGACTTGTCGGCCATGGCGCGTCTGGTGATGAAATTCGGCGGAACCTCGGTCGCCGACATCGACCGCATCCGCAACGTGGCGCGCCATGTCAAGCGCGAGGTCGACGCCGGGCACGAGGTCGCCGTGGTGGTCTCGGCGATGTCGGGGGTGACCAATCAGCTGGTTGCCTGGTGCCGCGAATGCTCGGCGATGCACGATGCGCGGGAGTACGACGCCGTCGTCGCCACCGGCGAACTCGTCACTGCCGGCCTGCTCGCGATCACGCTCGAGGGCATGGGCATCAACGCCCGCTCCTGGCAGGGCTGGCAACTCCCGATCCTGACCTCGAACGCGCACGCCTCGGCGCGCATTCTCGACATCAACGGCGGCGAACTGATCAAGCGGTTCAAAGAGCGCAAGGAAGTCGCCGTGGTCGCCGGCTTCCAGGGCATGCACAAAGAGACCGGCCGCATCACGACACTGGGCCGCGGCGGCTCCGACACCTCGGCGGTAGCGATTGCGGCCGCGATCCAGGCGGACCGCTGCGACATCTACACCGACGTCGACGGCATCTACACCACCGATCCGCGGGTGGTGCCGAAGGCCCGCCGGATGCCCAAGATCGCCTACGAGGAGATGCTGGAACTCGCTTCGCTCGGCGCCAAGGTCATGCAGGTGCGTTCCGTCGAGCTCGGCATGGTGCACAACGTGCGCATCTTCGTGCGCTCGAGCTTCGAGAAACCCGAGGACATCGATCCGCATGGCACGCCGCCTGGATCGCTCATTTGCGGCGAGGAGGAGATCGTGGAGCAGCAGGTCGTCACCGGCATCGCCTTCTCCAAGGACGAGGCGCAGATTTCGATACGCCGCGTTCAGGACAAGCCGGGCGTCGCAGCCGCGATCTTCGGCCCTTTGGCCGAGGCCAATATCAACGTCGACATGATCGTGCAGAACGTATCGGCCGACGGCGCCACCACCGACCTTACGTTTACGGTGCCGGCCGGCGACTACAAGCGCGCCACCGACGTGCTCGACAAATCCAAGGGTCAGGTCGTCTATGAGCGGCTCGACGGCGCGACCGACGTCGCCAAGGTCTCGGTGATCGGCATCGGCATGCGCAGCCATGCCGGCGTCGCCGCCAAGGCGTTCAGCGCGCTGGCCGAGAAGGGCATCAACATCCGCGCCATCACCACGTCGGAGATCAAGTTCTCGCTCTTGATCGACGAGGCCTACACCGAGTTGGCGGTGCGCACGCTGCATTCGCTCTACGATCTCGACAAGGCCTGACCGCGATCGGCGCGGGAGGCCGATGCCGCCCTGTTCACTACCCGATGTTCGGGCGGCCTGCCGCCGCTTTCGGGGATTTATGTCTGGCAGCGAGCCTAAAGTGACCGATCGGTGACCGAATTCCCTCGTTTGGCTTGCTCCGTACGTACCCCATTCGCTATACGGCGGTGTGGATGGTAGCCGCCGCGGGCGCCTGGGCCCGGCGGCCGCTGTTTCCTGACTTTTTCGGGCCGGCAACACGAAAACTCCGGCCGTTGGGCTGATCCGAGGACCTCGTCATGCGTGGCGCGCTCGGCGGTCCGCGCGTGCTGTTGCGCCGGCTCCGCGAGGTCATGGCGGAGCCGGTCAGCGCGCAGGAACGCCTGGACAAGATCGTGGTGCTGATCGCCGCCAACATGGTGGCGGAGGTCTGCTCCGTCTACGTGTTGCGCGTTGACGGCACGCTCGAACTGTACGCCAGCGAAGGCCTCAAGCCGGAGGCCGTCCACCAGACCGTGCTCCGCCCGGACGAAGGCCTGGTCGGCCTCGTCGCCAGCGAGGCGAACCCGGTCAATCTCTCGCAGGCCCAGGACCACCCGGCGTTCTCGTTCCGGCCGGAAACCGGCGAGGAAATCTACCACGCCTTCCTCGGTGTCCCGGTGCTCCGCGCGGGCAATATGTTGGGCGTGCTGGTTGTGCAGAACCGGGCGCGCCGAACCTATACGGAGGAGGAAGAGGAGGCACTGCAGACCACCGCGATGGTGCTCGCCGAGATGATCGCCTCGGGCGAGCTCTCGGCCATCGCCAAGCCCGGCCTGGAGCCCGCCGCCCGGCGGCCGTTGCACGTCAAGGGCGTCGCGCTCAACGACGGCATCGCGCTCGGCCACGTCGTGCTGCACGAGCCGCGCGTGGTGATCACCAACTTCATCGCCGACGACATTCCGAAGGAGCTGAAGCGGCTCGAAACCGCCATCGAGACCATGCGCTCGGACCTCGACGTGCTGCTCGAGCGCGGCGAGGTGGCCGACGGCGGTGAACATCGCGATGTGCTCGAAGCCTACCGGATGTTCGCCTACGACCGCGGCTGGGAGCACCGGCTGGAAGAAGCGGTGCGGACCGGCCTCACCGCCGAGGCGGCGGTCGAGCGCGTGCAGTCCGATACTCGCGCCCGGATGCTGCGCATCACCGACCCCTATCTGCGCGACCGGCTGCACGACTTCGACGACCTCGCCAACCGGCTGATGCGGCAGCTCACCGGGCAGGAGCATGCCCCGGCCCGCGAAAGACTCCCGGAAAACGCCATCGTGGTCGCCCGCTCGATGGGTCCGGCGGCGCTGCTCGACTATGACCGCCGCCGCCTGCGCGGCCTTATCCTCGAAGAAGGCGGCCCGACCTCGCATGTCGCGATCGTCGCCCGCGCGCTCGGCATCGCGGCAGTGGGCGAGATCGCCAATGCCACCGGCATTGCCGACCCGGGCGACGCCGTCATCGTCGACGGCGTCTCCGGCGACGTGCATATCCGCCCATCGCCCGACATGGAGGCAGCCTATATCGAGCGGGTGCGGCTGCGGGCGCGCCGGCAGATGCAGTACTACGCGCTGCGCGACAAGCCCTGCGTCACCAGGGACGGCGAAAAGGTGACGCTGATGATCAATGCGGGTCTCGCGGTCGACCTGCCGCACATTGCCGAAACCGGCGCCGCCGGTATCGGCCTGTTTCGTACCGAGCTGCAGTTCATGGTGGCGGCGGCCTTTCCGCGCACCGCCGAGCAATTCACGCTTTATCGGGCGGTGCTCGACGCCGCCGGCGGCAAGCCAGTGACCTTCCGCACGCTCGATATTGGCGGCGACAAGGTGCTGCCTTACATGCGCAACGTCGAGGAGGAGAACCCAGCCTTGGGCTGGCGCGCCATAAGGCTCGGTCTCGACCGGCCCGGTCTGCTGCGAAGCCAGATCCGCGCGCTGCTGCGCGCCGCCGGCGGACGCGAGCTTCGGGTGATGTTTCCGATGATCGCTTCGGTTGAGGAGTTCGACGAGGCCAAAACACTGGTCGAGCGCGAGCTGACGCACCTGCGCCGCCACGGCCACAAGCTGCCGGAGCGGGTGGAAATCGGCACGATGGTCGAGGTCCCATCCCTGCTCTATCAGCTCGACGAGTTGCTTGAGCGCGTCGATTTCCTGTCGGTCGGCTCGAACGACCTGATGCAGTTCTTCTACGCCGCGGACCGCGGCAATGTCCGCGTCGCCGACCGGTTCGATCCGCTGTCGGCGCCGATGTTGCGGGCCCTGCGGCTGATCACCGAGAAGGGCCGCAGTCACGGCAAGCCTGTGACGCTATGCGGTGAACTGGCCTCGAAGCCGATCGGCGCGCTCGCACTCACCGCGGTCGGCTATCGCTCGCTCTCGCTCTCGCCTTCGGCGGTCGGGCCGGTGAAAGCCATGCTGCTCGATCTCGACATCAAGAAGGTCACCGGCCTCCTCGACCCGCTGATCGACAGCCCCTCCGGCAGCGTGCCGATTCGCGAGCGGCTGGCCACTTTCGCCGCCGAGCATAACTTGCAGATGTAGGGATGAAGCCACATTTTCTCATTGCCGGGAGTTGCCCGGCGATCCATCTTCGCGCGCGCGATGCCGATGGTGTCCGACACCCGCACGACCGCACGCCAATGAAAGCCGATGCTTCCGCAACATAAACTCGACGCGCTGCTCGACCGGTACCGGATGATCGAGCACGAACTGGCGAGTCAGGTCGCGCCCGAGACCTATGTGAGGCTGTCGCGCGAGTTCTCCGAACTTGGACCGGTGGTCGAGACCGTGCGCACCTACCGGCAGGTGATGGACGAAATCGCGGATCTTGAAGCAATGATCGCAGATCCCCGCACTGACTCGGAAATGCGGGCGATGGCGGGAGCCGAAAAGCCCACGCTCGAGCAGAAGCGCGAGGCGCTGGAGCGCCAGATCAAACTCGCCCTGCTGCCGAAGGACGCCATGGACGAGCGCAACGTCATTCTCGAGATCCGCGCCGGCACGGGCGGCGACGAAGCCAGCCTGTTCGCGGGCGACCTGTTCCGGATGTACGAGCGCTACGCCGCCAAGCAGGGCTGGAAGGTGGAGGTGATCTCGGCCAGCGAAGGCACCATGGGCGGCTATAAGGAGATCGTCGCCGAGGTCCGCGGCCGCGGCGCGTTCGCCAAACTCAAGTTCGAATCCGGTGTCCATCGTGTCCAGCGCGTGCCGGACACCGAGGGTTCCGGCCGCATCCACACCTCGACCGCCACCGTTGCAGTGCTCCCCGAGGCCGAGGAGGTGGATGTGACCATCGACGAAGACGACTTGAAGATCGACACGCTGCGCTCCGGTGGCGCAGGTGGCCAGCACGTCAACAAGACCGAGTCTGCGGTGCGCGTCACTCATCTTCCCACCGGCATCGTCGTCATGATGCAGGAGGACCGCTCCCAACACCGCAACCGCGCCAAGGCGATGGCCGTCTTGCGCAGCAGGCTCTACGATTTCGAGCAGCAGAAGAAGGACGCAGCACGTGCCGCCGAGCGCCGCGGTCAGGTGGGCTCGGGCGACCGCTCCGAGCGTATCCGAACCTACAATTTCCCGCAGGGCCGCGTCAGCGACCATCGCATTAACCTCACGCTCTACAAGCTGCCGCAGATCGTCGAGGGCGAAGCGCTGGGAGAGGTGATCGACGCGTTGGTGACCGAGCACCAGGCGGAGTTGCTGGCGGCGGAAAGCGCGGCGTGAGGCCATGTCCACACCCCGGTTTCCGCTCCGATGGCGTCATCGCTTCCTGCGTATGATTGCGCCGCGGACCTGGCAGGGCCGGCTGTTCAGATGGCGGTCGTGTTCATGATTTTCGTCTCTTACCTGTACTGGAGCAACGCCCTTCATGTGCTTTGGCCCTTCTCACGGCTTTTGAATCCGGCATGACAGGCCGACCGGTTACGCGCACGATTGCGCGCTTGCGCCGCGACATTGCAACTGCATTTCGCGCACAAGGTCTCGATTCACCCGAACTCGACGCACGTATCCTCGTTGGCCACGCGCTCGGCCTCGATCGCACGCAGATCGCCGCGCAGGCGGACTGCGTCTTGGACGCGGCGCAAGTGGAAGCGATTGCCGCACTGACCTCGCGCCGGCTGGCCGGCGAGCCGGTGGCGCGCATCGTCGGCCGGAAGGAATTCTGGAGCCTGCCGCTGGCGCTTAATCGCGACACGCTGGTGCCGCGGCCCGAG
This sequence comes from Xanthobacteraceae bacterium, assembly GCA_050179645.1. Taxonomy (GTDB): domain Bacteria; phylum Pseudomonadota; class Alphaproteobacteria; order Rhizobiales; family Xanthobacteraceae; genus VAZQ01. The sequence continues at coordinate 6,273 of JBFXEX010000122.1, forward strand.
ACCGAGACCGTGGTCGAAGCTGCCCTTGCCGCTCTCGACCGCGACGGCGCGCGCCCCCGCCCGCTGCGCATTGTCGACTTCGGCACCGGTTCGGGTGCGCTTCTTCTCGCCCTGCTGTCCGAACTCCCGGCGGCCTGGGGCGTCGGTACGGACATCAGCCCCGCGGCACTTGCCTGCGCGCGGCACAATGCCCATGTCCTTGGCTTAGGATCGCGCGCGACCTTCGTGGCATGCGACTATGGCGCGGGGCTCTCCGGAGATTTTGACCTGCTGGTCGCCAACCCGCCCTACGTGGTTTGGGCCGACATCGCCGGCCTGGCACCCGAGGTGGCACGCTTCGATCCGATACGTGCACTCGATGGCGGCGTGGATGGACTCGATGGTTACCGGTCGCTGGCACGTGACGCATCCCGGCTGGTGGCGCCTCACGGGATCGTCATCGTGGAATTGGGCGCGGGACAAGGTGCGGCCGTCAGCTCGCTGATGCGGAGTGCGGGCTTTACCGTCTGCGACCCCCCGCGCACCGACCTCGCGGGCGTCGCCAGAGCCTTGACGTTGCGGCGTGGGCCATGAATGTTCCACATTGCTGGTAGCAAAAAAAGGGCTTGGATTGTGGGTCAGAACCGACTAGCTTCCTGCCACGGAATCGACCCGAGATATTGAGCGCACCGATAGCGAGCCCCGAGCGAACACGGAGAGCCGACGGTGCGAATGGAGCGAAGGTAGAGCGCCGGACGGGTCTGGCAGGTAGGTTCGCCCAATCGGGACGAGAGCTTCAGCGGCGGTTCGGCGCGCATGCTGCGATCAGCGAATGATCTGCGTATGCGCATGAGGAAGAAACGGGCAACACCGCGGCAGAGTCGCGGTTATGGGGTTTCTACTTCGCGACACGGAACCTGAAAGCGCGGCCAGCATTGCCGCAAATCTACCTACGAACACCGTGCAGCAAGCGGCCGCATGCGGCTTCGCGCACCGGATCAAGTCAGTGAGGCGTGACGGCGACTTGCCGTCCTAATTAGGGCTGTAAAACGGACAGATCATGAGAAACGGTCAAAACAAACGGATGCGCGGACGCAACAACAATCACGCTCATAGTCATGGCAGTCATGGTAATCATGGGCACCGCAAGAGCCATAATCCGATGGCGCGCGTCTACGAATCCAACGGACCGGAAGTCAAGATTCGCGGTAACCCCGCGCACATCGCCGAAAAATACATGCAGCTTGCCCGCGACGCGCAGACGTCCGGCGATCCGGTATCGGCGGAAAACTATTTCCAGCATGCAGAACATTATTTCCGTCTGATTGCCGCCGCGCAGGAGCAGTTCCGTCAGAACAATCCGCACCTGCCGAGGCAGGAAACCGAAGTCACCGGTGCGCGCGACGAGAATTTCGAAGACGGTGACGGCGACGAGGATACCCAGCAGCCACAGTCCGGCGCAGCCGCCGGCGACGTACCGTACGGGATGGGCGAGCAGCCCTATCTGCCGCGCGACGCGCAGCCCTTCCCGCATCGCGAACAGCCGCAGCCGATCGCCCGTCCGCAACAAGCGGCGGCCGAGGAGGGCGGTGGCGACATCGCCCGGCTGCCGTCGTTCATCACCGGCGGCCAGGGTTCGCCGCAAGCGAGCAGCCCCCAGAGCAACGGACAGAACGGGCATGAACCGCAAGGCGACCGCTTCCCGCTGCATCGCCGGCGGCGGCGCCATCGCGGGCCGCGCCAAGATGCGGCGGGCGGCGAGAGCCGAGGCGGCGACCTCACGCCCCGCGAAGAATAGCGCCTGTCGTCTTTGAGTTGGGAAACATCCTGCCTCCGTTCGTTCCCGAACGCGGGAACCCGAGGCGGTACATTTTAGACTTCTAGTGTCACAATTCCGAGGTCTGCATTCCTCTCGGCGACGGCGCCAATGCGGGCTCCAACGCCGGCACCAGGCGGGATCGCTCGCGCCGTGCCGGGATCACCCGATAGACCTGTTTGGTCGCTTCGACGATGTGCACCCCGGCGAACGGCGTCGCAATAACGCCGCCGACACGCTCCCAGGCGACCGCGGATCGCAAGAACCATCGGCGCCCCACCGGCGGCATGTGCAGTGCCTCACCCCAGCCGGTCGGCGTGAACCAGGTCTCGCGCATGAGCTGCGTGATCTGCGAACGCGAATACGGCCGGCCATGACCGAACGGCGTGGTGTCCATGCGCGCCCAGACGCCGCGCCGGTTCGGGACAACGACCAGAAGGCGCCCGCCCGACGCCAGCACGCGCCAGATTTCACGCAAGAGCGCCGACGGGTCGTGCGCCATCTCCAGCGCATGCACGAGCAGCACGCGATCGACCGCCGAATCCGGCAGCGGCATTTCCAGTTCATCGACCAGCGCGGCGAGACCCGCCCGGCTGGTCGGCCATTTCATGACGCCCTGAACTCCCGGCATGAAGGCAAGGCAGCGCTCCGCCTCCCCGCGGAACAGGCCGAGATACGGCGTCGCATATCCGATGCCCAGAACGCTCAGGCCGTGCAGGTCGGCGAAGCGCTTGCGGATGCCGCGGCTGATGAAGCGGCGCGCCACCGCGCCAAGGTGGTGGCGGTAGAAATTGCGAAGATCGACGACGTCGATGGACATAACACCGGCAAGACTATCACGGTTCGGGCTCGCTGAACGAGCAATCCGCCGCGGCGCGGCCATGACCGGGGCGCCACGCCTTGCGATCCCTTCGTCACGATGCCTAAGTAAGGCGCTCGGTGAGCGCGCGCGGTCAACGGAGGACGAGACACATGCCGGCACAAGTTCATTTGTTCCCTTGTCTCAAAGACAATTATGGCGTGCTCCTGCACGATCCGCAAAGCGGCGCCACTGCCGCCATCGATGCGCCGGAGGCGGCCGCGGTCGAGGCCGCCTTGAAGACGACCGGCTGGAAGCTCACCGACATTCTGGTGACGCATCATCACGCCGACCACACCGACGGCATCCCGGCGCTCAAGCAACATTACGGCTGCCGCGTGGTCGCGCCGGAGGCGGAAGCCAAGCGCATCTCGCTGGTCGACGAAACCGTCCGTGAAGGCGACAAGGTCCGGGTCGGCGGCCTGGAAGGCCGGGTGCTCGAAACGCCCGGACACACCGCCGGCCACATCAGCTACGTGTTCGATGCCGACAAGCTCGTGTTCGCAGGCGATACGCTGTTCTCGATCGGGTGCGGCCGGGTGATCGAGGGCAATCCCGAAATGATGTGGCAATCGCTGCTCAAGCTGCGCGGCCTGCCGGACGACACGCGCATCTACTGCGGCCACGAATATACGCTGGCAAACATTCGCTTTGCCCGCACGGTCGAGCCGAACAACAAAGCGCTCGCCACGCGCGAAGCCGAAGTGAAAGGCCTCGTGACGGCCGGGAAGCCGACCATCCCCTCCACCATCGGCGAAGAGAAGGCCGCCAATCCGTTCCTGCGCGCCGACCTTCCCGAGGTCGCCGCCGAGGTCGGACTGTCGGGCAATCCGGCATGGAAAGTGTTTGCGGAAATCCGCGAGCGCAAGAACAAGTCCTAGCGCCGATTTCGACATGCTGTCGGCTGCCGACATCGTCCGCCTGCTCGACCTCAAGCCACACCCGGAAGGCGGGCATTTCCGCGAGACCTTCCGCGATACGCGGACGATCGACGGGGGGCGCGCAGCGTCGACGGCGATCCACTTCCTGCTGGCGCGAGGCGAGCGGTCGCATTGGCATCGGGTCGATGCGGTGGAGGTCTGGCACTATTACGCCGGGGCGCCGCTCTGCCTGGAGATTGTACGGCCGGACGGGCGGACCGAACGCGTCACGCTCGGCGCCGATCTCGCCGCGGGCGAGCGGCCGCAGGCGGCGGTGCCGGCCCACGCCTGGCAGGCCGCGCACAGTCTGGGCGACTGGACCCTGGTTGGCTGCACGGTCGCACCGGGCTTCGAATTCACCGGTTTCGAACTGGCGCCGCCGACCTGGACACCCGGCGGCTGAATTTCAGGCCGAGGCTAAAACTTACGCATTATCAATAGATTGAAGTCATTTGCGCTTCGGCAACATCAGCATGACGACCCTGTGACGGGAATGCCACAAGGGGTCTTTATCGATTTGTTATGCTTGTGCGACTCACACTGCTTGGATTCTTTATGAGCGTGGGCGGGACTTGAAAGGTCCGTCGCCGGGAGGGGGCAGCGATGCTGAACGGAAAGCGATACTTCGCCGCGTTTCCGGATGAGGAAGCCGGATCGTCCGAGCGGCTTCTGAGCATCGCCAAGCGCCTCGAAAAGCTTGCCGCGCTGGAAAAGGAACTCCGGCGCTATCTCGAACAGCATCTGAAGACGGATTCCGAGCAGGCCTGACGTTGCGCGCCGATCATCGGCCGCCGTTAACTCACCGACAACGATTCGAACCGGCCGACGCGACCCGCCTCGATTCGTTCCTTTGGAACAAACCGGAACACGTGCGACAACACGCGTCGCAGCCAGCGCGTCTTGATCGACCGGTAACCATGCGGACGACATGCACCCCCTCGGTTGCGCTCATTCGTCACGCGCGGCGAACTTGCCGAGCCGATCGGCGAGTTGCGTGAGCTCCCAATCGCGGGCAAGCGCCGCCGCTCTCGCCCAGGTTGGACGTTGATCGCGTAGCCGCGGCAGCGGCGCCTTGCGGTCCATGGTGGCGAGCGAACGGAACAATCGCAGCCGGTCAGCGAGCGTCGCAAATCGCCCAGCCTTGAGCGTGGCCTCAAGCGACCCGTAGGTGCGCAAGACGCCCGCGGCGCCCTGCGGGCCGACGCCCGGAACGCCCGGCAGACGGTCGGACGGATCGCCGCGCAGCGCGATGAAATCCGGCACCTGCGCGGGCTCGACGCCATAGCGCCCACGCACCTCCGCGGGCCCGATGCGCGCAATCTCGCCGGCGCGCACCGGATAGAGAATGGTGGTGGCGTCGGACGCAAGCTGGAAGGTGTCGCGGTCGCCGCTCGCCACCAGCACCGTTCCCTTGCGGCGTTCCTCGGCTGCGGCTGCGGAAGCCAGAAAATCGTCGGCCTCGTAGCCTGCCGCCTTGGCGTTGGCAAAGCCGCAGGCCGCGACAAACTCCGGCAGCGCGTCGAGCTGTTCGAGCAGCGCGTGATCGAACTCACGGCCACTCTGGTAGGCCTCGAATGCCTCGTGACGGTAGGTTGGCGCATCGAGTGTATCCCACGCCACCAGGACGGCGCGCGGGTTCTCGGCTTCGTAGAAACGCAACAGCATATTGGCAAAGCCGAGGATCGCACCGGCCGGCTTGTGGCCGCGACGCAGGATGGTTTTCGGCAGCGCGTGATAGGCGCGATGTGCGAACGAGTCGCCGTCGATCACCAGCAACGGCCGCCGCGGTCGCGCTTTCTTCGCACTACCCCGCGCGGCGGCCTTGGCTTGGGGCTTCACGGCTTCTCGGCGCAGCGGCGGCTTCGCCTTGCGCGCCGCGGCTTTGCGACGGGCCGGACCGCGGCGCGCGGCAGTATCGCGCAGCACGATCCAGGCCGGTGCATGATCGCTGGCGCCGGTGCTGCCGCGGACCTCGCGGTCGACGCCGGCATCGATCAGACGGCGCGCGGCCGGTCTGCTCAGCAGCAGATGATCGAGCCTAAGCCCCGCGTCGCGCGGCCAGCGATTTCGCATGTAGTCCCAGAACGTGAACATCGGCACGTCTGGATGCAGCTTGCGGATGGCGTCGGTCCAGCCCTGGTCGAGGAGCCGGCGAAACATCGCGCGGCTCTCGGGCTGCACCAGCGCGTTCTTGGCAAAGGACGTCGTCGGATAGATATCGAAGTCCGTCGGCACGACATTGTAGTCGCCCGCCAATACAACCGGAACATCCGCGGCGAAAAGCGCGCGCGCATGCGCTTCAAGGCGCTTCATCCAGACGAGCTTGTGATCGAACTTCGGCCCCGGCTGCGGATTGCCGTTCGGCGCGTAGAGCGACGTCACGATGACGCCCTTCACGGCGGCCTCGATGTAGCGCGCCTGCGTGTCGGCCGGATCGCCCGGCAGCCCGACTTGCGTGACGATCGGTTCGGCGTCCCGCGCCAGGATGGCGACCCCATTCCAGGATTTTTGGCCGCGCCAAACCGCGCCGTAGCCGGCCTGCTCGATCGCAGTGGCAGGAAATTCGGCATCCGCCGCTTTCAGTTCCTGCAGGCTGACCACGTCAGGCTGCGCCTCGCTCAGCCACGCCAGCAGGTTGCCAAGGCGTTTGTTGACATTGTTGATGTTGAAGGTCGCGATCTTCATGCAGGAATTAGTGGCACGCGACCGGTTGGACGCGGCCGCCTATTAACTCCCCGACAATAAACGCAAACAGTCGATTCGATCCGCCTCGATTCGTTCTTCTGGAACAAAGCGGAACATGAAGCGCGCGGACGCTAGTGTCCCGATCCTCAAGTTCGCATCATTGTCCGACACCCTCGCGAGCTTCGGAATCGGGTCGCAAGTGCGGATTTGGTTCAGAAGTCCGCATGGTTGAACTCGCCGCAAGAATATGCGGACTTTCTGACCGCCACACTGGGCAGCGCTCAGTGCGCCATCAGGACCGGCAGATTTGAGTGCGCCAGAATGTGACGTGTGGCTCCGCCGAAAATCATCTGGCGCAGCCGGCTTTGGGTGTACGCGCCCTTGACCACCAGATCGCAGCCGAGCGTCGCCGCCTGTGCCAGGATGGCCTCGCCGGTGCTGCGCCCCTCGGGGGCGACCGTGATCTGTTCCGCGTTGATACCGTTTCGCGCAAGATACGCGCAAACCTGATCTCCGCTCGGGCCCGGCACGGTTCCGCCCTTGACGGTAAGCACGACGACGCGCTTTGCCTTCTTCAGCACCGGCATTGCCAGCGCAGTCGTATGGGCCTGCTCGGTACTGCAGTTCCAGGCGACCAGGACGTTTTCGCCGATTCGCTCCGGCGGCGACGGCGGCGCGATCAGGATCGGCCGGCCGGTTTCGAACAGTCCGGCCTCGATGGTCATCATGCTCGGCCTACCGCGCGTGGTATCCGGCCGGCCCAGAACGATGACGTCGAAGATCCGCCCGTAGCTCCCGACGAAGCGATCACCGTCGGGCGCCGTATCGAGCCAGCCGTAGGAGAGCGAGCCAGTCACCCCGGTCGACTTGGGCACACCGTTGCTGGTCATGAAGTTTTCGAACATGGCGCGGGCTTCCTTGGCCAGTTCGACTTCATTCTCGTTGAATTCGATCGGCAGGGGACCGCCGGGATCGAGCGCGTAAAGCTCGACCATTGCGGGGAAAAGCGCAAAGCCCTCCACGTAGCTGTCGAAGGATTTCGCCAGGAGGAGTGCCGTCTGCAACGTCGGCTTCATGAGATCGTGCTGCTCGACCGGAACCAGAATGGTCTTCATGCCCGCCTCCCGCTGCTCGATCCGCCGCCCCTGTAAATCTATTCGCGGACCGCACGCCGGCACAGAGTAGCCATCGGGGCGTCCGGCGGCAAATACGTTCGCCCGGCAGGCCGATTTGCCGCGTACGGATTTCAGGCGCGGGACAACCCGACTCGCGAGAGACGAGCGCAGCAAGACCGGCTAGATATCGCGGATGTCCGATTCAGACCCGCCCGCACCGCCTGCCGAGGGACCACAACCCGGACGCTGGGTGCTCCCGCATGGGGAAATCCGCACCATCGTATTCGGCCTCATGCTGGCGATGTTCCTGGCCGCGCTTAACCAGACCATCGTCGCCACAGCGCTGCCGACCATAGGCCGGGATTTTCACGACTTCGAATTGCTACCCTGGGTGGTCACCGCCTATCTGCTGACCTCGACGGCGGTCGCGCCGCTCTACGGCAAGCTGAGCGATATCCATGGCCGGCGCACCATGATGCTCGCCTCGATTGGCATCTTCGTCGCCGGCTCCGTCGCCTGCGCGGTGGCGCCCAACATGATCACCCTGATCCTCGGCCGCGGACTGCAGGGTGTCGGCGGCGGCGGCATCCTGCCGCTGGCACAATCGATCATGGCGGACGCGGTCGCGCCCCGCGAGCGCGGCCGCTACCAGGCCTATATGGGCTCGGTCTGGGTGACGGCGGGCCTTGGCGGGCCTGCGCTCGGCGGCTTCCTGTCCGAACACTTCTACTGGTCGATCATTTTCTGGATCAATGTGCCGCTCGGTCTCATCGCCATCTACATGGCGCACCGCAGCCTCAAGGGCCTGCCGCGCCACGACCGCAAGCACCGGCTCGACCTGACCGGCGCCGCGCTGATGATGGCGTCGGCTATCCCGTTGCTGCTGGCGCTGACCTGGGGCGGCAGCCGGTATCCCTGGGGCTCGCCGGCAATCCTCGGGCTGGTGTTGGCATCGGGCGTCCTGACGTTGCTGTTCAGTTGGCGGCTGATGCAGGCGTCCGAGCCGTTCCTGCCGATGCCGGTGCTGCGCAATCCAATCATGCGCGCCGGGACGGTCTGCACCTCGTTCTCGCAGGGCGTGGTGATCGGACTGACGATCTTCCTGCCGCTCTACTACGAGCTCGTCCACAAGTTCTCGGCGAGCGATTCCGGGCTGGCGCTGATTCCCATCGTGGTGATGTCGACACCGGGTTCGATCGCCGCCGGGCGCGCCATGATGTACACCGAGCACTACAAGCGCGTGCCGGTGATCCTTTTGTGTCTCTCGATCGTGGCGCTGGCGCTGCTTGCCTGGCATCCCGCAATGCCGCCGGTCGCCGGCGCGATTGTGCTCAGCATCGTGGCGTTCGGCATCGGCAGCACCTATCCGGTCGGCACCGTGTCGATCCAGAATGCGGTTTCGCGCTATCAGGTCGGCGCCGCGATGGGCGGCATGAACTTCTTCCGCGGGCTGACCGCGGCGTTCATCGTCGCCGCGATGGGCGCCATCGTGCTCAACGCGCTCGGGGTCTCGCCGGGGCGCGGTGGCGGCAGCGGCAGCGTAACGGCGGCGGCGCAGGCGATGGGCGTCGATCTCCCCCACGTGTTCAGCGGGGTGTTCGCGCTCGGCGTCGTGTGCCTGGTGATCAGCCTGATCGCGCTCCTGTGGATGGAAGAGCGGCCGTTGCGGGGGCCCAGCGAGGATTGACCTACGCAATCCTGACAGCTCCCGCTGGCCTTCCGGCGCCGCCCGCGGGGGTGCGGCGCATCAATCTCCTATAAAATCGAATTCAAGGTAACCCTTTGCCGATACGCATTTTTTCGGCAACTCGACTCACGGCCGAGTCACTTCATTGTGCATTGCGGCAGAGGTCCTCGGTTCCCAGCTACGGCTCAGTCCCGACCTGCGACAACTCCAATTCCAGGCGGCGGCATGAAGTCATCCGGCACGGAGGCCGGCAAAAAGACTGCGAGAAACTGAGAGACGTGGACATGTGTACATCCTTGAACAAAATCGCCGCCGTGCTGGCACTGGCCGGCGCGCTGGCGCTCGCCGCGACTGCCGCAGCGCTGACCGTCCAGAAGGCCGGAGATGCATGCGCGCTCAGCTCCGAGCGGATCGGGCTTATTCCGGTGGGAGCGCCCGACAGTCTGTTGCCGATCTTTCCGCGGATCTGCCTCGACTGGCACCCGTAGGAAACGGAACGCGCCGGACCCTCGATCCCCTCCTGCGTCAGCTCTGCGACGCGAGCTTAAGCCCGACCATGCCGGCGATGATCAGCACCAGGCAGCCGACGCGAAACGCGTCGGTTGATTCGCCGAACATCACCATGCCGAGGATCATGGTCCCGGCGGCGCCGATCCCGGTCCACATCGCGTAGGCGGTGCCGAACGGCACCGCCTTGAGCGAGACGCTGAGCAGCAGGAAGCTCAACGCGATCGCCGCGACGGTGGCGACGCTCGGCCAGAACCTGGTGAAGCCGTCGGAATATTTCAGTCCGAGCGCCCAGCCGATCTCAAGAAGTCCGGCGAGAAGGAGTGCGAGCCAGGCCGTCGACACCTTTGCGATCTTTCGTCAGCCCGCGCGGGGTTCCAGATTGACCGACCAGAGCGCGCGATCCTCGACGTCCTTGAGCGTCACCGTCATGACCTCGCTCGCGCCGTCGATCGCCACCTGGCCGAAGAACTGCAGGCCTTCGCTGGGCGGCAGGTTCTGCCCCTGCCCCTCCCCCGGCGCCTTGATGAAGCGCAGTTGCGGGCCGAACGTATTATCGAGCCGATTCGGACCGAACGTGCCGGCGTGAAGGGGGCCGGAGACGAACTCCCAGAACGGTTCGAAATCCTGAAACACTGCCCGGTTGGGATCGTAGTAATGCGCCGCGGTGTAATGCACGTCGGCGGTGAGCCAGACGGTATTGCGGATTCCCGCCCGCTTGATGAACGCCAGCAGGTCGGCGATCTCGAGTTCCCGGCCGCGCGCCGGGCCGTCGCCCTGCGCTACCCCCTCGAACCCCCATTTCCGATCGCTGTCGTAAGGCACGACCAACCCGATTGGCATATCGGCCGCAATGACCTTCCAGGTCG
>JBFXEX010000123.1:0-6950 GCA_050179645.1 Xanthobacteraceae bacterium
ACGCCTTCAAGCAAAATGAGCACCAGGCCGGCGCGACGCGTCGGGATGATGCTGAGCGGCGCGATCACCAGCGCGGCGACCAGCGTCAGGATGATGCTCGACGCATTCGGCCAGAGTCCGGCGCGATGCAGCAGGTCGGCGCCGAACAGGCCGAAGGCGCCGAGGCCGACCACCGCGAAGCACAGATAGGTGCCGAGCAGCATCCATCCGGCCACCAGCCCGGCGCGCGGTCCCAGAAATGCGCCGACGAAGCCATAGGCGGAGCCCGCATTGGGATGCTCGCGCGCGAGCCGCGCAAAGCACCAGGCCACCAGCAGCACGATGAAGGTCGATAGCGCGAAGACCAGCGGCACCACGCGGCCGACGTGCTCGGCGGGCTCCTGCGGATTGAGATTCATTGCCAGCGTCGGCGCCATGCCGGCGACCGCGACCGCAATGGCGTCCCAGGTACCGGCGCCCTGAAACAGCACGGTCGACGGATCGACGGGCGCGTGAGGTTTCGATGGCGAAGCGGTTTGGGGCGACGCGGGCATGCGCCGGTCATATACCAAGCGCCATCAACCCTCGACCCGTGATGCCCGGCCTTGGCCGGGCATCCACGTCTTTCTTTGCGCAATCGGTGTTGCGAGGCGCGCCGCCTATCCCGTTCGAGTTCGTGCAAGCCCTTTCCCGTCAGCGGGAACCCAAGGCAAAATATTCGGTGCTTGCAGCACTGGGTCCCCGCTTTCGCGGGGACGAACGGCGAGAGTATGATTCGATTGAAATGAAAAACCGCGCTATTGCGCGAACAACCGGATCACCAGCCGTCGCGCCAGCACGCCGGCGACGCGGCGGCGGTAATGCCCGGGCGTGAACGTGGTCTTCATCGCCATCACCTGGTCGCGGACAAGCGCATCGAGCCCCTTGAACACGCGCTCGTCAAGCGGGCCGCCACAGAGTTCCGCGGTGCCGGCGAGCAGCACCGGCCGCGGATTGGTACCAGTGAACGCGACCCGCAGATCGGCAAGCATATCGCCGTCGCGGCGCAGCGCCACCGCAACGCCGGCCACCGGATATTCGATCGAGCGGCGGATGCGGAGCTTGTCGTAGCCCGAGCGCAGGCCGGGCGCGTTCTGCGCCCGCACCGACACGACGAACTCGCCCGGCCGCAGCGCGAGGAAGAACTTGCCGTCGCCCATGGTCTCGGTCACCGGCTGGTCCTGCCGCGCATGCCCGATATAGAGGCTCGCGAGCGGCACGGTGCGCCGGCCCTGCGGCCCGGCGAGCTCGACCTCAGCGCCGAGTGTCATCAATGCGGGCGCGAGGTCGCCGCTGTAGGTGGCAAAGCACACGCCGCGGCTCTTCGGCGCGACGTGGCAGATATCGCCGGTCGTCTTGAGGCAATGATGATTGGCCGAGCGCCACCATTCGCTCTGGTTGTAGTAGATGCAGCGGGTGTCGAGGCAGAGATTGCCGCCGAGCGTGCCCATGTGGCGGTGCGTCGGCCCGGCGATCTGCGCCGCCGCCTGCACCACCACCGGATGATGCTCGACGACGTGCGGATGCTCGGCGAGTTCGGCGAGCTTCACCGCAGCGCCGATTTCGAGCGACTGTGCGTCAGCCTTGATCGCGCGCAGTTCGGGCACGCGATTGACGTCGATCAGCACCGGCGGCGCAACGATGCTGCGACGGATGTTGACGACGAGATCGGTGCCGCCGCCGAGCATGCTGCTGCCGGGATGCGCGGCACGCGCCGCGATCACGTCGCCAAGCGACGACGGCCGCACCACCTCGAACTCCGGCAGCGCATCCATCACGCGCTCCCCGTTCGCTTGGCCGCGGCGCGCTGACGCTTCTCGATCGCGGCGAAGACGCGGTCGGGCGTCACCGGCAGGTCGTTGAAGCGCAGCCCGATGGCGTCGGCGATGGCGTTGGTCAGCGCCGGCAGGAACGCGGCGAGCGACCCCTCCCCAGCCTCCTTGGCACCGAATGGCCCATTCGGATCGTTGCTCTCGATGATGCCGACCTCGATCGGCGGCGAGTCGTCGATGGTTGGCACGCGGTAGTCCAGCATGTTGGCGGTCAGCATCAGGCCGTCGTGATAGCCGACCTCCTCGCTCATCGCCTGGCCCATGCCCATCCAGACCGAGCCCTGCACTTGACCCTCGACCGAAAGCCGGTTGAGCGCCTTGCCGCAGTCATGCGCCACCCAGACCTTGTCGACGGTGACGACCCCGGTTTCGTCGTCGACCGACACCTCGACCACCTGCGCCGAATAGCTGTAGCCCATGGTGCCGCCGATCGCCGAGCCGCGATATTTCTTGCCGCCGTGCGAATCCGGAATGGTCGAGTAATTGCCCGTCACCGTGATGGTGCCGGTGTCCTTCAAGGCTTCGGTGACGACCTCCTGGAAGGTCGCGCCCTTGTCCTGCGCACCGGCGCGGTAGAGTTCGCCCAGGCACTCGATGTCCTCGGGCCGCGCTTCGAGCTTGCGCGCCGCCGCCGCGACCAGCACCGCCTTGAGATTGCGCGCGGCGTCGATCGCCGCGTTGCCGACCATGAAGGTGACGCGCGACGAATACGAGCCGTTGTCTTTCGGGACGACCTCGCTGTCGCCGGTGACGACGCGGATGCGGGAAATGTCGAGGCCGAGAACCTCGGCCACGGCTTGCACCAGGATGGTGGAGGAACCCTGGCCGATGTCGGCCGCGCCCGACAGCACCACCACGGAGCCGTCGAAGTCGAGCTTGATCTTCACTGTGGCGTGCGGTTCGCCGGTCCAGTTCACCGGCTTCGACGCGCCCGAGATGTAGTGCGAGCAGGCAAAGCCCAGCCCCTTGCGCACGCCATTGCGGCTCGCGAGCTTGCCGCGCCGCGCATGCCATCCGCTCTCGCGCTCGACCCAGTCGACGCACTCCGGCAGGCCATAGCTCGCCACCATCAGGTCGTTGTCGGTGAAAGTCGGCCGCGCGCCGGGCAGAGGCAGATAATTGGCACGGCGCACCGCGATAGGATCGAGCCCGAGCTCTGTTGCCATGTCGTCCAGCAGGCTCTCGAACGCGAAGCGCACATCGACCGTGCCGTGGCCACGGAACGCGCCGCACGGCGGCGTGTTCGTGAGCACGCGGCGGCCGACATATCGGACGTTCGTCAGGTCGTAGATCGCGTACAACATCGAGCCGGCGTAGAGGATCGTCACCACGCCATAGCCCGAATGCGCGCCGCCGCGCTGATCGCACTCGCACTCGACCGCCGTGATGCGGCCGTCCCGGCGCATGCCGATCTTGAGCCGGATGTCGGTCTCCGGCCGGCCGCGATGGGTGATGAACGTTTCCTCGCGATTGACCACGGTGCGCACGCAGCCGCCGGCCTTGCGGGCGAGCAGCGCGGTGATCAGCTCGACGTTCAACGTCTCGGTGCGGCAGCCGAAGCCGCCGCCGACATGCGGCTTGATCACGCGGATGCGCGACATCTCCAAGTCGAGAATCTGCGCCAGCATCAGGTGCACGTAGTACGGCACCTGCGTGGAGGCCTGCACCGTCATGCGGTTGCGCTCGGCGTCGTAGTCGGCGACCGCGGCGTGCATCTCCATCTGGTTCTGGCAGACCTCGGCGCAGTTGTAGGTGCCGTCGCGGACCAGATCGGCCTGCGCGAAGCCCTCCGCGACGCTACCCAACTCGAACAGCACGTCGCGCTCGATATTGCCCGGCTTCTTGGCGTGCAGTTGCACGGCCTCGGGCGCGAGCGCGTCGCTCGCGGTGTAGTAGGCCGGCAGTTCGCGCACCTTCATCCGGATCAACTCGACCGCACGCTTGGCGGTCGCGTCATCGATGGCTGCCACCGCCGCCACTGGCTCGCCGCGATAGCGCACCTTGTCTCTTGCCAGCGGATGTTCGGAACGTGCAATGGGCAGCACGCCGAAGGTCTTGTCGCAGTCGGCGCCGGTGACGATCGCCTTCACGCCGGGCAGTTTCGCCGCCGCCGAAACGTCGACCTCGACGATCTCGCCGTGCGGATACGGACTGCGATAGATGCGCCCCGCCAGCATGCCGGGCTGCAAAATATCGGCGGTGTACTTGGCGCGGCCCGACACCTTCTCGGGCCCATCGACCAGCGGCACGTAGCCACCGATGTTATGCGACGGCACCACTTCATTGACGAGGGCACGCTCGTTCATGGCCGCTTGCTCCGGCCTATCCACTCTTCACCCTCCCCTGGAGGGGGAGGGTCGACCGCCGGACAGAGTGAAGCGACGGAAGGCGGTCGGGGTGGGGTGAGAATCTCGTCAGCGCGAGCGGTCACCCCACCCCGCTCGCTTCGCTCGCGACCCTCCCCCTCCAGGGGAGGGTGAACGGTGCCCGCGGCAACATATGTGCGCCACATCGCGATCACGGCGGAGCACCTCGCGCATGCAGATCGGCGGCGTACTGCACCGCCTCGATGATCTTCACATAGCCGGTGCAGCGGCAGATGTTGCTGCCCAGCGCTGCGCGGATGTCGTCTTCGGTTGGCCGCGGGTTGCGGCGCAGCAATCCGGCCGACGCCATAATGAATCCCGGCGTGCAATAGCCGCACTGCGATCCCAATTTTTCGTGGAACCCGCGCTGCACCGCCGAAAGCCGGCCGTCAGTGCCGAGCGCTTCGACGGTGTCGACGCACTGGCCGTCAACCGTCGTCGCGAGCGTCAGGCAAGAAAGTCGCGGCTCATCGTCGACCAGAATCGTGCAAGCACCGCACTCGCCGCCGTCGCATCCCGTTTTTGTGCCGGTGAGCCCCGCGACTTCCCGCAAATAATCCAGCAGTAACAGATTGTCCGGCACCGCATCGGTGCGGCGACGTCCGTTCAGGGTAAGCGCGAGAACGCGTGCCATGGTGCTGCCATAGCAATATTCGCTGCACGCTTCAAATCGTATGCAGCGGCAAGAAATTCAATGACCGGCCTACGCGGCGTTCGCCTTCTTGGCGGGCTTCTTGCTCGCCGTCATCGCCCAGCCGGTATCGTTGATGTCGAAGATGATGCCGTTCGGATCCTTGAACTTACGCTCAAAACCCTCTTCGCCCTCTTCGCCGAGATCGAAGAAGAATTCGCCGCCAGCGCCTTCGACTTTCGCCTGTCCTTCCTTGAGGTCGTCGACCTGAAAACCGAAGTGGTGAATGCCGACGAAGTCCTGCGGGTCCTTGAGCCCCGAACCAACTTCGCTCTTATATTGCAGCAGCGCGAGATTGATTTCGCCGTCGCTCATGTAAATGCGGCGCGCCGTCGGCCCTTCGGAAATTTCCGAGCGGCTGAGCCCGAAGGCCTTCTGGTAGAAGTTGGCGGTCTGCTCCAGGTCCTTGACCACGAGCGCGATGTGCCGGATGCGGGCCATGGCGTATGCTCCAATGAGTGGCGGCCGGTCACCGGCCCTCACGATTCATAGAGTCGCCGCCTCAAGCATGCAAGCAGCGGTCACAGCCACCCGCAATTGTTGAGAGAGGGCTACTCCGCTGCGGTCTGGCGCGCGCCGAGCCGGCGCAGCGAACGATCGATCCACAGCCGCGTCAGTTTCTCCTGCACGCCGTTCTGGCCGAGCCGCGCGCGCAGGTTGGCGAAATCGACGCGGTCGAGGTCCTGATCCTGGTTGAAGCAGGAGAATACCACGCTCTCGATTCCGGTCGCCGGATCGCGATGCACCTGCAGGCACTGCGCGCAGATTTCCTTCATCATGCACTGCATTGGCGAGTTGATGGACGCGATAGCCTTGTGGCCGGACTTGAGATGCGGCGCGAGGATGCCGTGGCGTGCCGGCGCCACCGCCGCCATCATGCCGTCGGAGCCGATCGCGATCACGCGGTCGACGTCATGCAGCGAAATCGCCGTGGCGCCGAGCGCGCCCGAGCCATAGGCATCGAGCGCCGCAACGATGTTGCCGACGAAGGCCTTGTCGCACGGCCGCGCGGCGCGGAAGCCCGGCGCCTCGTCGCAGCACCAGACGATGACGTCGGCGGCGCGCTCGATCTCCTCGACCTTGTAACGGTCGATCATCCGCTTGTAGCCGGCGAAGTAGACCACCCGGCTGCCGTTTGCCCGCAGCGCCTGGCCGATCGAGAACAGCACCGCGTTGCCGAGCCCGCCGCCGATCAGCAGCACGGTCTCGCCGGACGGCGTCTCGGTCGGCTCTCCGGTCGGCCCCATCAGGATGACGGGCTCGCCGGGCTCAAGCTGCGCGCAGAGATCGGACGAGCCGCCCATCTCCAGCACGATCGTTGACATCAGCCCGCGCTCACGATCGACCGCCGCGCCGGTCAGCGCGAGACCCTCCATCGCCAATCGCGTGCCGGCGCTCGCGGCCGACAGCGTCTCGAAATTCTGCAGCCGGTAGAACTGGCCGGGCTTGAAGGCGCGGGCCGCCATCGGCGCCCGCACCACGACTTCGACGATGTTTGGCGTGAGCCGGTGAACCGCATGCACGGTGGCGCGCAGCTCGTCATCAAGCCTTGCCATCAGCGCGTCCGGGGGGATGCCGAACGGCGCGGTCTTCGCCAGCATGCGGCTGACCACCGGATAGCCCTGCTTGGCGCTGGCCATCGCCTTGACGACATTGCCGGCAAACGACGGATGCAGGTCGCCGAAGAAGCTGATGGCGCGGCCGTCCGGCGCGACGCTCATCAGCACATGCGCGGCCGACGGCTTGGTGACTCGCTCGGGCGAGACCTTGCGGCCGTCCTCGTCGAACGCCTGGAAATATTTGCCGTCGATCAGCACATGCTCGGGGTCTTCGCGGCCAAGCACCGTGTTGGGCTGCGTGCCCGCCGCCACCAGAATGGTCCGCGCCGGCATGTCAACGGTGGACGTTGATCGCGCGGCGGACTCGCTCTGTTCCCTCCCCCCTTGTGGGGGAGGGTTAGGGAGGGGGGTAGCGGCAAGTTCCGGACTCGCGGCCAGGGGGGCCCCGCCCCCCCCCCCCCCCCCCCCCCCCGCGCGCGCCCCG